>JAWOFK010000019.1:0-29763 GCA_046497565.1 Dehalococcoidia bacterium | reverse complement strand
GCCATGGCCAACTCCGCCCTGGGCTTCTCCGGCTCTTCTTCCAGATTACTAACACCACCCAATAGAAACAATGTGATGCTTGTCACAGTCATGCCTCGAGCCTTGGCTACGAGGGAGTGGGCGAGCTCATGTATCAGCACTGATCCGAAAAGCAAGAGCGCTGCCGCGACTCCCGTTATCCAGTATGTTGTGGTATCCCACCCCGGATATAGCTGTGGAAAGAAAGCCACTGCTAAAGACACGCTGAGCAGGACAAATATGAGTATCCAGCTATAATGAATACCGATATCAATACCGGCGATCCTCAGCAGGCGCAAAGAGCTTTTCATGCTATATCATTCCTTCATTCGCCCCTGTCATAAATCCTGGCCTTTGTCTTCACTTTCTTGCGGCCTGATCACCAGGACCGGCAGGTGTGACCCCCGTAGTACATAGTCAGCCACGCTGCCGAATATCGCCCGCCGCAGACCACCATGCCCATGGGTGGCTATTGTAATCAGGTTTACATCATTCCTACCGGCATAGTTCAATATCGCTTCGCCGGCTCTTCCCAGTATCGCCACGGTCTCTACCTCGATGCTTTTTTTGCGTAACGGAGTGGCCAGTTCCTCCAGATAGTCTTTAGCCCCGTCTAATGCCTGTTTTGTCTCTTCAACCATCGTACCAGTTTGTACGGGTGCAGATTCCGCGCCAGGGATACCCGGGCTGTAGGCTACCGGCTCGGGAATCACCTGGAGAAGAACAAGCTTGCTCTGGAAACCGAGTGCCGCTTCCATAGCGTAAGGCAGAATCTGCTCAGCGAGTTCGGAGCCATCCAGGCAAACCAGAATTCTTTGAAACATGCTAACCTCCTATGCGGAAATTGTCCAAAATCTCGACCTTCTTGCTGACCAGGGATTGTTTTTCACTTCAGGCACCACCAGGTCACCTGCCGGTTCAGTTGTTTCTCCCTCCAGCTCTTTTATCTCCAGGTACGGGACCAATCCTCCTGAATGGGATTATATGTTACCTGTACTTTCCTTATCAAGTCATCGAGCGCATTTTGTTTTGCCTCCAACGCAACTGTACCTCTTTCAAATTAAGATTGCCTCTTACTGCCGGAATCTTAACTTCCTGGACAGGCTGTTTACATAACGTTTTGCGCCACCAAGGACTCTCTTCTTCTTCGATGACAAACCTGTGGCCGGTTGCCATTTCCCCTGGTTGAACAACTGCGGTCGAATCATTTTGCGCGCCGTCTCAACGATGAATATGGTCACGCCGGGAACGAGGGCGATAGCCCATCCGGTTATGCCTATCGGGACCGTGCCGAATGCTGTCTGGAGGAAAGGAGCATAGACAACCGCCACCTGCAACAAGATGGCAGCGGAAAGGGATACGAACATCCAGCGGTTACGGAATACTCCCAACTGGAAGATGGTGTGCTCGTCGGAGCGGGCATTGAAGGCAAGAAGCCACTCAAAGATGACGACGCTGCAAAAAGCGATGGTGCGAGCTTCTTCCAGGCCGGCGATGCCCTTTATGAAGCTGAAAACCAGCACCGTGCCGATACCGAGCATTCCCGCCAGAAAGCCGACACGTAGCAGTAGACCGGGGAACAGAAGCCCGACTCTGGGGTGGCGAGGGGGTGTATTTAGTTCATCACCCACTCTTGGCTCCAGGCCAAGGGACACAGCCATCACGCTACCCGTGACCAGGTTAATCCAGAGAATCTGCAGAGCAAGCAGCGGCGCCATACCCACGAACAAAACGCCCAGAATGAGCGCCAGCAACTCTCCCATGCCGGTAGACAGAAGGAACAGTATCACGTTGCGCAGCCGGTTGAAGATTGCCCTCCCTTCCTCCACGGCGGCTACCACGGAGGCGAAGTTGTCATCCACCAGGACCATGTCGGAAGCTTCCTTGGCGACATCGGTGCCGGTGATGCCCATAGCGACGCCGATGTCGGCAGCTTTCAGGGCCGGGGCGTCATTGACACCGTCTCCGGTCATGGCGACGACATGTCCGCGTTTTCTTAAGGCATTGACAATCTTAAGCTTTAAGACAGGCTCTACCCGGGCAATCACCGATAGCTTGTCCACCCGTTTGGATAACTCATCCTCGCCCATTTTTTCTATATCAGCGCCGGTGAGGGCTTCTCCCGCAGGCAGTTTAAGCTCACGAGCGACGGACTCGGCGGTCAGCTTGTTATCCCCGGTAATCATGACCACCTTGATGCCGGCTTTTTTGGCCTGTTTCACCGCTTCGATAGCTTCCTCTCGAGGTGGGTCAATCATGCCCGCCAGACCCACCAAAACCAGTTCGCCGTCAACATGCTTCTCATCGAGTTCCGCCAGCTTTCCGGGATGCTCGGCATAGGCGAGCGCCATAACCCTCATGGCGTCCTTTGCCATAGCATCGCTCACCTCCGTAATCGCCTCTTTATCCGCTTTTTTCAGCGGCGCTGGCTTGCCATCCTTCAGGATACTGTGGCTCATTTCCAGCAAGTTCTCCACGGCGCCCTTAACGTAGACCGCCCGGCCGCCGTCGCGCTGGTGGAGGGTGGCCATGTATCGCCGCTCACTCTGGAAGGGGATCTCGTCCAGGCGGGGATACGTTTCCTCCATTTCCTCTTTGTTCAGGCCAGCCTTGGCGGCTGCCACCAGTAATGCTCCCTCGGTCGGGTCACCCACGATGCTGCAACATTCCTCGTCTGGTGAAATTAAGGCATCATTGCAGAGGGCGCCTATTTTGAGCATCAGCATCAGTGGCTCCTCTTGTTCAGGGTCTATGGCCTTATGGTCGCGGCGAAACTCACCCGCTACCTGGTAGCCCTCGCCGGTAAGTTCCACCCATTTTCCGTCCACATAGAGCTTTCTCACCGTCATTTCGTTCATGGTCAGCGTGCCCGTTTTGTCGGAGCAAATGACGGTAGCCGACCCCAGGGTCTCCACTGCTACCAGCCGGCGAATGAGGGCGTTGCGCGAAGCCATGTAGCGCATTCCGGCGGCCAGGACCACGGTAACCACCGCCGGTAGTCCCTCAGGTATGGCTGCCACTGCTGCCGCCACCGCCACCAGGAATATCTCCAGCCACTCCAGGCCCCGCCAAAGCCCCACCGCGACCAGCACGGCACAAGTACCCAGCACCAGGAAAACAATGTAGCGCCCCAGCGTGTTGATGCTCTTCTGTAACGGGGTCTGTTCCGACTCGACTTCCTGGAGAGCGGTGGCGATTTTGCCCATCTCGGTGGACATACCCGTGGCTATTACCACAGCACTGGCCCGGCCGCTGTTGACGTTGGTACCCATATATACCATGTTCTTGCGGTCAGCCAAAGCAACCTCTCCACTAAGAGTCGACGTGTGCTTATCCACCGCTATGGACTCGCCGGTGAGCGAGGCCTCATTCACCTTGAGATTGGCTACTTCTGTTAACCGGGCATCGGCTGGCACCTTGTCTCCAGACTCGAGGACCAGTATATCGCCCGGTACCACTTCGCTGAACTGAATCTCTTCTACTTTGCCATTGCGCCTGACCTTAGTCTTGGGCGCCGCCAGCTCCATCAGGGCTTCCATGGCTTTCTCTGCCCTCCCCTCCTGAATGAAGCCAATGGCGGCCATGAGCAGCAGCACTGCCAGTATCACCGCTGCGTCCACGTACTTCCCCACGAAAAACTCGACAATAGCCGCGGCAACGAGTATGTAAACCAGGGGGCTGCGGAACTGGCGCAGAAATAGTAGTATGGCAGGCGCCTTCTTCTTGCGCTCAAGCTGGTTGGGGCCGTGTTCCTGCAGCCTGTTCCTGGCTTCGGAGGCGGAGATGCCAGAACGTGCTGAATTCAGTTTGTCCAGAACTTGGTTCGGACTGAGGTTGTGCCACTGCTTTTCTGACATGTTCTCATACGTATCTATCGTAGTGCTGTCAGCTTGGTTGCTTTGTGATGAATCAACATGCGTAGGCGACTACTGGCCTGACGCTTTTCTCACCCACTCACCGCTTTTGCGGTCTTTTCTATATTTCTGCTTCACGGCTGCCCATGCAACCTTGTGGGCAATCTCTTCCAGGCTTGCCTGGCCCCGTCGCTTCTCGGGATCTGCGTACTGCTCCGCAGCGTTATTATAGGCAGCGAGGTATATCTCCTGGGCCTGTTCTGGCAAATTGCTCCGCACGTTATCCGGAAGTTCATCCAGGTTCCCGTAAGGCATATCCACCTCCTTGAGCAACACGTTTGTGGAGAGTAAACAGGTCCGACCTTAGTAGCGAAATATCGCTGCTATCGCTGTTTCACCGGGCACCTGTTTGGGCTCCACGGCGTACACGGTGCCCCCTTTTGTCAATGTATGAACGGTGGCGAAATCAAGCAGGTCCTCGACGCCAGGCCTTTTTTCTTCGTACAGGCTAATCTTGCGACTTTCCGGATCAAACTGGCCCCATTGCTGAACATCAGTGACAACGAACAGCGTTGAGACCCTGCCGTCATAGGCAGCCAGGACAGCCTGCTTTATGTCGTTAGTTGCAAGCCCTTTGGTAATAGCTTCATTATATCTCTCCAGCGCCTCAGCTCGACCACGTTCAAAATGGGGCTGCACAAGCGGCCATGCCTGTTCCTGCAATTCCTTCTCACTAAATTCATCGGGATTGCCATGAATTCCCTCGTCCGACAGGTAATTATATTTGTTGGCCTCGCGATAGATAGGATGAAGATAATCAACAGCGGCGATTATAAGGGGTGTGTGCTCTTCCTTGAGCACTTCATAAAGTCCCCGGTCAACCTGCTGGAAATAGCGCAGAGTCTCAACTTTGTCATAGTCTTTGCTAACGCCGTGACCGTGGAATATGGTCGTACCACCGGGCCCCGTCGTGTGGAACTGATGTTGTTTCTCCGGGTCATCGTATTTCAAGGCTTCGTCCAGATTGGGCGGCACTCCTTCCGGTGTTACTTCGCGAACGTGATAGCGAGTGCATTGCAGGAGCCTGACCTTGTTCTGGCTCACTGCCAGAATATAGAAGACCCCGTCTTCACTGAACAGTGGAATTAGCGGCTTTATGTGAAAACGCTCAGCAACCACCATCAACTCCTGGAAGTTGTGAGGAAGCTGGTAATATCGAAATATCTCGGGCGAGAAGAAAATGGCCAGCCCGTCGTCCTGGTAATTCCAGAAATGCGAATCAGGCAGCAGTTGCCTAGCTGGCTCCAGTAGACTGCGTGCATCGGCGGTCCGAAGACCGTAGTCAACCAGCTGGCTTTCTGCTTCTCGGAGCAAATTCTTCAGCCTGATCGGGTCCTGCTCAATATCGCCGGCGCGATGAGTGGGCATATAGATTGAGACGGCTGGATTTCCAGGATCCTGCATTAGTGCAGCCAAATCTTCTCTTGAGAGAATCCTCATGTAATCACCTCCTGCTGAAGTCGGTCTAGCTTTTGCTGTGGCTTCTCAGACCACAGCAAGTCCAGTCACCATGGCGTCAGAAGACAACGTCATCCGGGATGTCGTCTGGCTTCTTCTGTACCACATCTTGCGTAGTTCTCAATAGTTGTCGCCCCCCGGCGTCCCTGCTACTGCTGAAAATTGTAACACAGCGGAGCTTTCATTTCCCATATTGCAGTGTCGCCATACTCGCTGTTATTGACAAGTTAGTCTTTGGCGGTTATTCTATTTGTCGGTGGCCTCTTTCAAGCAGCTTTTGGGTGGAGATATTGTTTGCTCTGCTGTAGTTGCATAGGTTTTTGAAAGGAGTGTGAAGAATGGAAAATGAGCAACTCAAAACCAGAGAGGTGCTGCAGTTCGCTGTTCGGATGGAAGTAGAGGGCAAGGAGTTCTACCAGAAGGCAAGCCAGAAAAGCAGCAACAGGCTGGCGAAGGAACTATTTGAGCAGCTAGCCACCGAAGAAGACGTTCACCGCAGGAAGTTTGAGGAAATATATCAAGCCTTGAAGAGAGGGCAGAATTGGCCTGATACAGAACCGCCATCCGAGCAAGGGAAAAAACTCAAGTCTCTGTTCGCCATAGCCACTAAAGCTCTGGGTAGTAAGGGCAAAGCGGCTGAGTCTGAACTCGACGCCATCAAGATGGCTATGGACATGGAGATAAAGTCTCGTGATTTCTATCATTCCCGAAGCGAGGAAAGCACACTGCCTGTGGAAAAGCGGTTCTATGAGGCTCTGGCGGGTGAGGAGCGGGGGCACCATCTTGCGCTTGTCGACTCCTATGAATACCTTAGTGACCCTGCGGGCTGGTTCACTAGAAGAGAGCACTGGTCCCTGGATGGAGCTTAAGTAAACGAAAGGAGGTGCAACATGGGGGATGCTGCTTTGAGCATTGAACAGCTGGCTGTGGAGGTGGAAGGCCGGGAGATTTTGCATAACATAGAGTTGGAGATGAAGTTCGGCGAGACTCATGTCCTTTTCGGCCCCAACGGCAGCGGGAAGACCACTTTGCTCATGGCGATAATGGGTTTTCCCAGGTATCGAATAACCAGAGGCAAGATCATTTTTAGAGGCGAGGACATAACCAGGTTGTCGGTAGATGAGAGAGCTCGTTTGGGGATTGGCATGTCATTTCAACGGCCACCGGTAGTTAGAGGAGTAAAGACGCGTGATATGGTGGCGGCCTGTTTCAGAGAGCAAGAAAGTGAAGAGCTCATCGACCAGCTCGCAGAAAGAGCCGACCTGGCCGATTTCCTGGATAGGGAGATAAACTACGGGTTTTCGGGAGGGGAGATAAAGCGTTCTGAGTTGATGCAATTACTGGCGCAGAAGCCTGCATTGACCTTGATAGATGAGCCTGAATCAGGCGTTGACCTGGTAAATATCGCCCTCATTGGTGAACTGATAAATAGCTTGCTGGAAAAGGATTGTCCGCTGGTCGAGCGCAAATGCATGGGGCTCATCATTACCCATACTGGTCATATTCTGGACTATGTTAATGCCCGTACGGGCTATGTCATGTGTGATGGTGTAATCGGATGTGAGGGTGACCCTCATGAGATTTTAGCCACTATCAGAGAGAAAGGCTACCAGGAATGTATTTCATGCTTTCTGAGGAGGACTGCTGGTGGTTGAGACAAAGCCTATGACAAACAAAGACAAAGCTAAAGCAGCAGCAGCCAAGCCAGCGGCATTTGGTGAGGATATAGAGCTGGGCACTTACATTAGCTCAACCGAGGAGCAACCTTACCAAAGTGACCCGTCACAACTCCCGGCCAAAGCCAAAGAACAGATGCTGGGGGCAGGAGTCATGCTCGATGACCCGGACCAGAGAGCAGGAACATTTATCCAGATGGATAATGCTCCTGTTCATAGTTCGGTCAGGCAGGAGGGCATAGAAGTGATGGCAGTCAGCCAGGCTCTGGAGAAGTATGACTGGCTGACGGACTACTGGTGGCAGGCGGTCGCTGTGGACACCGATAAGTATACTGCTAATGTAGAACTGAACCAGAACAATGGCTACTTCATCAGGGCACTGCCTGGCCACAAGACCATTCACCCTGTTCAGGCCTGTCTCTATCTGGCGAAAGCACGGCTCGCTCAAAACGTGCACAATATTGTCATTGCTGAAGAGGGCTCAGAGCTGCATATCATTACCGGTTGTACCACCGCTTCTGAGGAAGAGGCCGGCCTGCACCTGGGCGTTTCTGAGTTTTACATCAAGAAGGGTGCTAAGGTCACCTTCACCATGATACACAACTGGAATCCGGAGGTAGCTGTTCGCCCCCGCACGGGAGTAATTATTGAAGAAGACGGCTTATTCCTTAGCAATTATGTGCTTACAAAGCGGGTCCGTTCGGTGCAAATGTATCCCGCAGCCAGGTGCGTGGGTGAAAACGCAGCTGTCAGGTTCAACAGTGTAATGGTAGCAGGCGAGGGTTCATCGCTGGACGTTGGTTCCCGGGTCACCCTCGACGCTAAGGGGGCGAAAACAGAAATAATATCGCGGGCCATAACTACCGGCGGCAACATCGTTGCCCGGGGTTATGTGGAAGGCAACGCCCCGGATGTCAAAGGTCATCTGGAATGTCGTGGGCTCATCCTGATGGGAGAAGGCTTCATTCATGCCATACCCGAGCTTAAAGGTACTTTGGCCGGCATTGACCTATCTCACGAAGCAGCAGTAGGCAAGATAGCTGAGGAAGAAGTAGAGTATCTAATGGCACGAGGGCTGACGCGGAACGAAGCTACGGCCACTATAGTCAGAGGGTTTCTCAGGGTGGATATAGAGGGACTGCCGCCCTTACTCGGTGCCGAATTACAGCGGGCAATTGAAGCCAGCGAAAAGGACCTTATGTAAATAAGGACGAGAGGATCTTGGCCATGGATACGAAAGCGCTACGTAATTTAAGCTACGGACTATATGTGGTGGCATCCCAAAAACAAGGAAAGCTAAACGCACAAATCGCCAACACTCTGGTTCAGGTCACCTCCGAGCCGCCGACTATCGCCGTGTGCATCAACAAACAGAACCTCACACACGAGTTTATTACCGAGAGCAAAGTCTTCGTCGCTTCCGTATTATCTCAAGACACGCCGCTCTCCTTCATCGGTCATTTTGGCTTCAAATCGGGCAGGGAAGTAGACAAATTCAAGGATGTCAATTACAAACTAGGTGAGACTAAGGCTCCCATAGTACTTGACCACAGCTTAGCCTATCTCGAAGCCAAGGTAATTAATCAGGTAGATGTCGGGACGCACACTATGTTCATAGGAGAGATTGTGGGAGCGAATGTTCTCGCAGAAGGTGAACCAATGACTTACGCTTATTACCATCAGGTTAAGCGAGGCACTACTCCCAAGACAGCTCCCAGCTATATCGAAGAGAGAAAGGAGGAGTCATCCAAAATGGCGAAATACGAATGCACTGTTTGCGGGTATATCTACGACCCGGATCTGGGCGACCCCGATGGCGACATAGAGCCGGGCACGCCTTTCGAGGAAATTCCCGATGACTGGGTCTGTCCTGTCTGCGGAGCAGGCAAGGACCAGTTCGAAAAAGTGTAGGATTATGTGATAGAGCCGAACCAGAAATACTGCGCAGCCCACTGAGGAGGGCTTGGAACAGTGCCGGGAATTTGGCAGGAAGATTGCGACGAAAATCGAGGAATTAGAATCAGTCCCAGACGTAAAAGGAGGTACCCAGGATGGGAACGAGGTAAATACGTGAGGAAAGAGAAACGGTAAATAACAAATGAAGGAGGTGGGGAAATGTATCAGAAGATACTGGTTCCTCTTGATGGGTCAGAGCTGGCGGAGTGTGTCTTGCCCCATGTGAAATCAATAGCCGCGGGGTGTGGCATCAGAGAGGTGGTACTCGTGAGAGTCGTAGAGCCCATTCCTATGGGCGGAGCCGAAGGAGTAAATCTAGATGAAATACAAAATGCCAACGTGAGGGCAGCGGAGGAGTATCTTGCCGGAATACGAGCAGAGCTCAGCAAAGAGGGGTTAAACGTCGACGTGAAAGTATTAACAGGAAGACCGGCTGAGACCATCGCCGACTTTGCTCAACATAATGAAGTGGACTTCGTAGCCATTGCCACGCATGGTCGCTCTGGCTTTAGTCGCTGGGTATTTGGCAGCGTGGCGGACAGGCTGGTTCGCTCTTTGTATGCACCAGTCCTGCTGATTAGACCTCAAGGCTGTGAGTCTGGGACCTGATCTCAGTGTACTAGGAAGGTGTTATCGTATAGAAATATTGTGGCCCCTTGGTCCGGAGTGACGGCCAATGGAATGAAGGAAGAAGATGTCCTGACCGATATTCTTCACTGGAGGCTGTTTAGACTAGTGCGCGCCTGATTTATTGGCCAACCGGGCCCCGACTTGATAGGGGCAGCCACGAGAATATGGAGGTGAAAGTCTTCCAAAGTGGCCAGAATTGAATGGCAAGATCGAAATTAATCAGTCTGAGAAGTAAGAAAGTTACCGGGGATGGGAACGAGGTAAATACTTGAGGAAAGAGAAACGGTAAATAACAAATGAAGGAGGTAGTGAAATGTATCAGAAGATACTGGTTCCTCTTGATGGGTCGAATCTGGCGGAGTGTGTGTTGCCCCATGTGAAATCAATAGCCGCGGGATGCGGTATCAGAGAGGTGGTACTCGTGAGAGTCGTAGAGCCCATTCCCGCTGAGGCGCCACCAGCCATGGATTACGAGGCCCTGCAAAAAGCTGATTCGAAAGCAGCGGGAGAGTATCTTGCCGGAATACGAGCAGAGCTCAGCAAAGAGGGGTTAAACGTCGACGTGAAAGTATTAGCAGGAAGACCGGCTGAGACCATAGCCGACTTTGCTCAACATAATGAAGTGGACCTCGTAGCCATTGCCACTCATGGTCGCTCTGGTTTTAGTCGCTGGGTATTTGGCAGCGTGGCGGACAGGCTGGTACGCTCTTTCTCTGCACCTGTCCTGCTGATTAGACCTCAAGGCTGTGAGTCTGCCACCTGATCTCAGTGGGCTGAGAAGACGTTATGGCCTGGAGATACTGTGGCCCATTGGTTTGTTCGGGGAGTTCGAGGCGTAAAGGAATGGCTTCGTTTTTCCTGGCACCATATAGAGGAGTAAATGGTATGTGGAAGTGTACCAAGTGTCACCACGTGGAAATCGGCACCGACAGTCCCCAGCAGTGCCCGGTCTGCGGTGCCGGTGCAGAGAAGTTCGTCCCGCATCAGGGTTCAGGGATAAAGGGAACCAAGACCTTGAAGAATCTGAAAGTTGGTTTCGTGGCTGAGTCACAGGCACATCTGAGGAACCTGGCTTTTGCCATGAAGGCTGAGCAAGAGGGCTATTCTCAGGTGGCGAAATTATTCCGTGCTATTGCCGAAGCTGAGGCAGTCCATGCCTTTAACCACTTGCGCCTTTTGGGCGCTGTGTCTGGCACTCAGGAGAATCTTGAGAATGCCTTTGAGAAGGAGAATCTAGCCGGTGAAGCTTATCCTCAGTTCATCAGAGAGGCAAACGAAGAAAATAACACGAGTGTGGCAACGGTCTTCAGTTATGCTCGCGATGTGGAGAAAGGGCATGCCAGGCTCTATAAGAAGGCGCTGGCGCATATGATGGCGGAAGAGAAAGTTGAGTACTATGTATGTCAAGTCTGCGGGCATGTCTCGGGCGGCATCCTCCCCGGCAGGTGCCCTATTTGTGGCGCTCCAGAAGAGAAATTCAGAAAGATACCATAGCCGGATAGGCAGGTGTTCGCTTAATAGCCTGGGCTTGTGAAAGGAGGCGTCGTATGGGAGAGTTTACACAGGTAGCAAGAATGGATGAACTGAAAAGCGGAACAATGAAGATGATAATTGCAGCGGGGCGCGAAATCCTTCTGGTTAAAGTTGGAGATAAGTACTATGCCACTGATAATCGTTGTCCCCATATGAAAGGAGATTTGTCGCGAGGTAAGCTGGAAGGGACTGTAGTCACCTGTCCCCGGCATGGCTCTCAATTTGACATAAGTAATGGTCGGGTGGTGCGTTGGTTAAAAGGAGGGCTCATGTCGAAGATAGGCAGCGCGCTCAAGCTTTCCAAAGACCTTATGGTGTACAATGTAAAGACGGAAGATGACAGAGTGTTGGTGGAGCTTTAGGTCGGGCTTGGGGAAAGGAGGGCGCTTCTGTGACTAAGTTGGTGTTTTGTGGTAGATGCAGCAATGGCTGCGGCGCCTGGTGATGTCGAAGCGGCATTAGACAGGGACAAGGAGGCGGAGTTTCTCATTGTGGAGTTACCCGGCAAGAGACAATCAAGGAGTTTGAACCATGGCCGAATTATCTTTACCATTTGAGTCCAGATACTTCCCGCTGCAGAAATTCCTCAATGTCTACCAGGAGTCTTTGGAGGAGCCTGAGGAGTTCTGGGCTGAACAGGCACGTCAGCTAGATTGGTTCAAAACATGGGACAAGGTACTGGAATGGGACCCGCCCTTTGCCAGATGGTTTATAGGCGGGAGACTGAACGCATCTCATATATGTGTTGACCGTCATGCTAAAACCTGGCGAAGGAGCAAGGTAGCTATATACTGGGAAGGTGAACAGGGAGATGTCAGGGTTTTGAGCTATTCCACGCTATATCGTGAAGTCAACAGATACGCCTCAGTCTTGCAGAACTGTGGCGTGGGCGTAGGAGACAGGGTCGCCCTATATCTGCCGATGATTCCGGAGCTACCGATTTTCATGCTGGCATGTGCCAGGATTGGTGCCATCCACACGGTGATCTTTTCCGGTTTCAGTGCTCGGGCACTGGCTGACAGGGTCAATGATGTACGGGCGAAGTTGCTGATAACTGCTGACGGGGGGTTCCGAAGGGGGAAGGTAGTACCGTTGAAGAGCATAGCCGATGAAGCCTTAACTATGTGTCCCACATTGGAGAAGACTATTGTGGTCAGAAGAACTGCTTCTCCGGTCACCTTAAAGTCAGCAAAGGAATCGTGGCTGCATGATCTGCTTGATAAGGCAGCGTCCTTTGTGGAACCGGAGCCAGTAGAGTCAAATCATCCCCTCTATATACTGTACACCTCGGGTACTACAGGCAAGCCTAAAGGAATCGTTCACAGTACCGGTGGGTATCTGGTCCATAATTATGCGGCTTATAAGTGGGTCTTTGACATTCGAGAAGAATCAGTTTACTGGTGTACTGCTGATATCGGTTGGGTTACCGGACATAGCCAGATAGTGTATGCCCCATTAGCACACGGGGCAGCCACGGTCATTTACGAAGGAGCCCCGGACTATCCTACGATTGAAAGATGGTGGGACATTATCGAGCAGTACGGCGTTACCATATTCTACACCTCGCCTACGGCTATCAGGATGTTCATGGGACATGGAGAAGAGATGCTGAAGAAGCACTACCTCGGCACCCTGGAGCTCCTGGGGAGTGTGGGGGAGCCCATTAATCCCGAGGCGTGGCTCTGGTTCTACCGCCAGGTCGGTGGCGAAAGATGCCCCATCGTTGATACCTGGTGGCAGACTGAAACCGGTGGCATCATGATTTCCCCCAGCCCTGGAATAGAGTGCTTGCCGCTCAAGCCTGGCTCAGCAGTGTTGCCGCTGCCGGGGGTGGAGGCTGATGTGGTCGACGAGGCTGGCCAGCCAGTGCCGGTGGAGCGAAGGGGTTCTCTGGTAATAAAGAGACCGTGGCCCGGCATGCTGGTTGGCATACACGGAGCCCCGGAGCGTTACAAGAAAGCCTATTGGTCGCAGTTCCCCGGCGTTTACTATACTGGCGACTGCGCTGTAAAGGACAAGGATGGATACTTCTGGATTCTGGGCAGGTTGGATGAAGTGCTTAAAGTCGCCGGGCACAGAATAGGTACGGCTGAACTGGAGGACGCTGCCGCCTCCTACCCTCAAGTAGCCGAAGCGGCGGTGGTGGGCAAAGGTGACCCGGTGAAGGGCGAAAGCATCGTCATTTTTGCCACCCTTAACGAAGGTATTGAGCCTTCTCCGGACCTGGAAAAGGAACTGGCCGGTCATATACGAAAGGTGGTTGGTCCTGTTGCAGTTCCTGACGAGGTTTATTTCGTGGCCAAGCTGCCCAAGACGAGGAGCGGCAAAGTCATGCGCCGGGTCTTGAAGGCCGTGGCCAATGATACCAGCGTAGGTGACCTTACAACCCTGGAAGATGAAAGCTCTGTGGAGGAAATAATCAAGGCCTACCAAGAAGTCAAAGAAGGCAAGGGAGAGGGAGGCCAGAAGAGCAGGGGAAAGAAAGAGGCAGGAGAAAAGGAAAAGGGGAAGGGAAAAGGAAAGAAAAAGTGAAATGTCGCCGGTGATTAGGGGTCGTAACTACACCTTTTCACGCGAATCATAGACCAGGGAGGTGAAACATGGACAAGGAACTGGAAACAGAGCTGCACATCAACAATTCATCTATCGAACTCAACCCTTTCGTTAAGGAGTTCTTGACCCGGACGGTGCTCGGTGCAGTCTCCTCTCTGAGAGGCGCTGAGAACATACGGGAGCTGGAGCTCTATCTGGAGCGGGGTGATGTCAAGCTCATCGTCAATGGGAATGAGATTCCTCTCACCCCTTTTCCCAGTGATATTATCACGGGCACAATAACGGGCTTGGTCTCTCCGCTGAAAGGGGTAGATAGAATAGACAGCGTCAAGATTAACGTCAAAGTAGCCTAGTCCGTCGAGTGGACGGCGAGCTGCTATCGAGTGAGAGGAGTTTGCGGTGCGTGAAGCAACCGAAAGACTATTGACAATTTGTAAGAAAGTGACGTAGAATGATTCTGAGGCTAATGGAAGGCTGGTGGTGAAGTGTGCCCGTCAGACAGTTGCGCTAGTTACCAGGATGCTGTGCCGAGAACACATGGACGTGTGAACTCGGCTTTTTTTGTGCCGCCGCAGAAACCACCTTCTTTATTGAAATTGAAGGTCATTGCGAAGTATGGTTGCCCAACTTGCTAGAGGTTTCGTAGTGATGTGTCGGGCAACCGTAAGAATCTGGACGTGAAATATGAAGATAGGGCTTGATTCGAAGGGACACGGCTGGATAAAGAGAGTCAGTATCTTCTTGATCATGGTTGCCCTGGTTGTAGGCCTGGCGGGCTGCACCGGAATTTACTACGTCCTGACCATCTCCAGCACGGCCGGGGGTTCGGTAACCGTTCCGGGTGAAGGAGATTTCAGGTATGAGTTCTGCACCGAGGTTAGCCTGGTGGCAACTCCAGATAGTGGCTACCGGTTTGTGAACTGGACCGGCGGTGTTCAGGCCATCGTCGATGTCAACTCCGCTTCCACCATTATCACCAGCATGGACGCCAACTACTCCATAACAGCCAACTTCGAGCAGATACCTCCGGAGCAATTCGGCCTCACCACCTCCAGCACAGCCGGTGGCTCGGTCACCGTGCCCGGCGAGGGAACTTCCTTATATGATGCCGGCACTGTGGTCAGCCTGGTGGCCACGCCGGCCAGTGGCTACTATTTTGTCAACTGGTCCGGAGATGTAGACACCATTGCCAATGTCGACTCCCCCTTAACCACCATCACCATGGACGGCAACTACTCCATAACGGCCAACTTCGAGCAGATACCACCGGGGCAATTCAGCCTCACCACCTCCAGCACAGCCGGTGGCTCGGTCACGGTGCCCGGCGAGGGAACTTTCTTATACAATGCCGGCACGGTGGTCGGCCTGGTGGCCACGCCGGCCAGTGGCTACTATTTCGTCAACTGGTCCGGAGATGTAGACACCATTGCCAATGTCAACTGCCCCTTAACCACCATCACCATGGATGGCAACTACACAATAGTCGCTAACTTCGAGCAGATACCTGCGGGCCAATTCGGCCTCACCACCTCCAGCACAGCCGGTGGCTCGGTCACGGTGCCCGGCGAGGGAACGTTCTTATACAATGCCGGGACGGTGGTCGGCCTGGTGGCCACCCCGGACAGTGGCTTCCGGTTTGTGGACTGGACGGGCGATGTCGACACCATTGCTGATGTCGACTCCGCCTCAACCACCATCGCCATGGACGGCAACTACTCGGTAATAGCCAACTTCGAGGCAATATCGCCCGTATTGGTTGTGGGCCTCACTGGTCACCCGGTGAACAAGCTGGAGGTCATGGCGCCCTGGGTCCTCGTCGGCTTGGCCATTGCAGCGGGCGTGAGCGCGCTGGCGCTAAGGCGCCGCAGGGCGGCAGATAGAGGAGTCTAACGCAGGGGTGGGGTCAAGAGAACAACATCCCGTCCGTGTATGATGCACCACCGTCATGGCAGAGCTTACTTTCTACGGCGGCATCGGGGAAATTGGAGGGAATAAGGTCCTCCTCGAAGATGACGAGGGGAAGCTCTTTCTGGACTTCGGCTATCCTTATAGCAAGTATCGAGTCTTCTACGAGGAATATCTGAAACCCCGGCCCGGAGCCGGACTCCTGGACCTGCTAGTAATGGGGCTCCTTCCCCAGCTTGAGGGCATTTACCGCGCTGACCTGGGGGCGGAAAACCTGTGGCAGCAGATTGCCCGGGCCGAGCATTATCGCAGGCTGGAAAACGTGCATGGCGTTCTGCTGTCCCACGCCCATCTCGACCACTCCGGCCACATATCTGTCCTCAGGGAAGACATCCCGGTATATGCCACTGCGACGACAGCGTTTATCGCCAAAGCAGTTCAGGACTCGGGCATATCCTCCTTCGACCAGCAGGTATGTTATTTTACCCCCCGGGTGGAGGAGTGTTTGACGGGATGGAAGCAAGGGGCTTATGTTGCCAGCGGCAGTGGCGATCGCCAGCGTCGCTTCTGCGTTGCCAATAAGCCGGGGCTGAGCGGGGAGGCCGAAAGATTCTGGGAGAAAGCTACCAGGCAAAAGAAACTTGCCTCGCAACCGCTGGACGATATCAGTACGTGTAGCCTGAATCTGCGCTGCTTCCCCGTAGACCACTCTATTCCCGGCGCCTGCGCCTGGGGCATTGAGACGCACTCTGGTTGGGTGATTTACAGCGGCGACCTGCGACTTCATGGTAAGCGAGGCCATCTCACCGAGTCATTCATAAACGAAGCAGCCCGGCTACGCCCCAGGGCATTAATCATGGAAGGCACCAACGTCAACAGAGCGACAAATGTTGCCGAGCAGGAGGTGTATGCCAATGCCTTCAAAGCCATTAAGGATGCCGAGGACCTGGTCATCGCCGATTTCCCGCCCAGAGACGTAAATCGCCTGCTGAGCTTTCTTCAGGTTGCCAGGGAGACGAACAGGAAGCTGACCATTTTGCCCAGGGATGCCTACCTTCTAAAGACCATGCGCCTTCTTGAGCCAGAGATACCCGACTTGGCCGAAGAAGATGCCCTGGTCATCTACCAGGAGACCACGGCTGCCAGAAGTCCGGCTACATGGTTACGAAAAATCTATCAGGAATACTCCCACAAAATCGTTCTGGCCAGCGATGTCAGGTATAACCAGGGCGATTTCATCCTCTGCTTCAGCTTCTGGGATTTGAATGAGCTGCCCAGCATACAGCCCCGGGCAGGCAGCCTGTATGTCTTTAGCTCCAGCGAACCTCACAACGAAGAACAGGAGCTGGACTTCTGGCGTTTGCACCACTGGCTCGAGCGCTTCCAGTTACGAGCAATCGGCCTGCCTGTATACAGGAACGGCGAATGGCAAATACCCGAAGCGGAGACGGGGCTGCACGCCTCAGGCCATGCCTGTGGCCCCGACCTGCTGAGGATTGCCCGCGAGATTCAGCCGCAGATACTGATACCTGTGCACTCCGAACAGCCGGAGTTCTATTTGGATAATCTGAATGACAGCGGGATGAATATCATCCTGCCCGCCGAGCATGGAACAGTCCAAATATGACCCGCCGCCTGGGAATCCCGCCGGGCTAATCCGATAACTCTCTTCTCAGCGAAGCCATCTTGTCCTGCATGCTCCGGGGCCTGTCCCGTCGGTCGTCAATCTTAACCGTGGTCAGGACCCTGGTGACTCCTTCTGCAAAAGTCTCCTCGTGCATCCTCTTGACGATTGTCAGGATCTTGTCCAGGTCGGCTTCCACAATCGTGCCCATGGCGGTTGTCTCATACTTTACGTCCTTTTCCTGCTGGAGTACCTTAACCGCCCGTGCCACATATTTACTCACTGAGGGACTATTGGTTCCCAACGGAACAACGCTTATCTCTGCTATTGCCATTCTCTTAACTCCTCCGTCCGGGGGCAGGGCCTAAACATCATCATAAAGAACATTCACCCCCCTCGCCTCGAGTTGAGGTATGTATATGTTAACGGAATCTGGGCTCAGCGGGTTCTGCTGCAGGTCAACCCCATCCCCTTCAGAAAGTCCTTCATTCTGCACAAGGGGTTGGATGTCTGTTATCCAATTGTTGCTGAGGCCAAGGAAGATTTTTATCCCGGCTCTTTCATCCAGCCACACAGCTTGCTCAACTTCGCCAATCTTAGTCAAACCGGAAAGGGGTGATATGTCAATAATATCATTGTTATCGAGCCAGACCGCTCTCAAATCAGTGAGGGCGGACAGAGCACTTATCTCAGTTATCCGGTTATCCTCAAGTGACAGCTCCTTCAGCGCAGTTAGGTTGGCAACTACAGATATGTCACTTATCTGGTTGCCCTTGAGACCGAGTTCTGTCAGGCTGGTGAGGTCGGCCAGCGGCGATATATCGCTTATCTGGTTCGCCCTGAGACGTAGCTCTGTCAGGCTGGTGAGGTTGGCAACGGGGGATATATCGCTTATCTCATTCTGCCAGAGAGACAAGCTTGTCAGGCCGGTAAGGTCGGCCAGCGGGGATATGTCGCTTATCTGGTTCTCTGCCAGAGACAGCACTTCCAGATTGGTGAGGTTGGCCGGCGGGGATATGTCGCTTATCTGGTTGGCCGCCAAGATCAGCACTTGCAGGCTGGTGAGGTTGGCAACGGGGGATATATCGCTTATCTGGTTCGCCGCCAGAACCAGCATTGTCAGGCCAGTAAGGTTGGCCAGCGGGGACATATCGCTTACCTGGTTCGCCGCCAGAGACAGCACTTGCAGGCCGGTGAGGTTGGCCAGCGGCGACATATCGCTTATCTGGTTCTCCGAAAGGTCCAGACCCTTCAGGCCGGTGAGGTCGGCCAGCGGGGATATGTCGCTTATCTGGTTCCTCCAAAGCCCCAGCACTTCCAGCCCGGTGATGTTGGCCAGCGGGGATATATCGCTTATCGGGTTCGACTTGAGATCGAGCTCTCTCAGGCCGGTGAGACCGGCCAGCGGGGATACATCGCTTATCTGGTTCTCCCCAAGCCACAGCCCTTCCAGGCTGGTGAGGTCGGCCAGCGGGGATATATCGCTTATCTGGTTCTCCGAAAGGTCCAGCCCTGTCAGGCCGGTGAGGTTAGCCAGCAGTAATATATCGCTTATCTGGTTGTGCTGAAGATCCAGCCCCACCAGGTTGGTACAATATTCAAGCCCCTGTAGGTATTGGATTTCTCTGGCAGCGGCGTCGAGATACTGCAACCGGGCCAGCTCAGAGGCATAGATGTCTCCCAACGGTTTGCTCAGGGCTTCCCTGATGGCAGCCTCCAGGTTAGCATCGAGGAAGGTGACGAGCGGGTCTCGAGACAGCCAGTCACACCCCAGTTGACCTGCTGCGGCACATAATCCCAGAACCAGCATCAACGTCATAACAACGGAGAAGTATTTCCTGGCCCTCGACTTACTCATCCTTACCTTTGTTCAGCTAACCCGGTTACCGGTGACACTGACACGCTATAACCATGCCGTCTCACCACATCATCGGCTCTGTCTGCCGGACTCCGTGTATCATTATATCACCTCCACGCTGTTGAGTCTCTGCCCGAGATTCAGTATTTTTGGTCGTTTGGGTATAATATGGGCGGTGATTATAGATTTTCATACCCACATATTTCCCCCCTGGCTGAGGGAAAGGCGCGATGAATATGTTAAACGCGACCCCTGCTTTTCCCTGCTTTATTCCCGGCCGGAAGCACGGATGGCGACGGCGGAAGAGCTGCTTGTCAGCATGGATGAAGCAGGCATTGCCCTGTCTGTCGTTCTTAACATCGGCTGGGCGAGCCACGAACTCTGCGTGCAGACAAACGACTACATCCTGGATTCAATATCCCGCTATCCTACAAGGCTTGCCGGCTTCTGCGCCGTTCAACCCGCGGCAGGCGATGCTGCCATAGCCGAGCTGGAGCGCTGTGCCAAAGCCGGGGCTAAGGGAATTGGCGAATTAAGGTCCGATGTGCAGGGCTTTGACCTTACTGACGAGGCAACGATGAAACCTGTGGTCGCTGCCGCCCTCAAGCACGACTTGATTTTTCTGACTCACGCTTCTGAGCCGGTAGGCCACGAGTACTCCGGCAAGGGCAGCATCACCCCTGACATCCTCTACTCCTTTATCGTAAGTTTCCCCGATTTGAAGGTTGTTTGTGCCCACTGGGGTGGCGGCCTGCCGTTCTATGCCCTGATGCCCGAAGTAAACAAGGCTCTGGCCAACGTCTTCTTCGATACGGCGGCCACCGTTTTCCTGTATAAGCCCCGGATTTTTGAGCAGGTGAGTCGCATCATCGGCAGCGACAAAATCCTTTTTGGCACCGACTATCCTCTTCTGCGCCAGAAGCGGGTGATTGACCATGTCCAGTCCTCGCAGCTTTCCGAAGAGAGCAAAGCCGGAGTCCTGGGGTTTAATGCGGCAAGCCTGCTGCGCCTCGATGAAAGGAGCACAAGTGTCACATAGTCCTGACCAGGTCCGTGCCTTTATTGCTATTGAGCTGCCCGGCGAGGCCAGGGAAGGATTGGCCAGGCTGAGGAGTGAATTGCAGAGAGATGAACACAGGTTCGTCAAATGGGTGGACCCTGATGGAATACACCTGACCTTGAAGTTCCTGGGCAATATTCCTGCCGGGCAGGTAGCGGAGATAACCCGGGCCCTGGAAGAGGCCGCACAGGGGATTTCCCGGTTCCATCTGGAGGTCTCAGGCCTGGGAGTCTTCCCCAGCCTCAAGCAGGTCCGGGTCTTGTGGGTCGGCATCGGCGGGGAGGTGGAGAAGCTATCCAGGTTACAGCAAAACATTGATTCCGTGCTGGCCGGCCTGGGATTTCCTGGAGAGGAACGCCCGTTTGTGCCGCACTTGACGCTGGCCCGTATCAGGCAGGGAGCGTCACCCTGGGAAAGAAGGAGCTTCGGCGAGCTTGTGGACTGCGCCATTTTCGAAGCTAAATATCATATTCTGGTCGAGGCTATCAGCCTGATGAGAAGCCAGCTGACACCTGCCGGAGCCGTTTATACCCGTCTAGCGGTTGTCGGGTTGGGCCATTAGGTAAGGTCCGGAGAAAATCCGAAAAATCGGGGCTTTGCCGGCGAAATAGCCTTGCAAACAAATTTTCGGTGGTATATACTTATTTGTTCCGATATCTGAAAACAAATCTAACTGGGGAGGTGGAACTTGGAACACGGTTCATTACCTAAGTGCCAAAAATGTGAAAAAGGGGATTTGGTGCCTCTGTCTGACTTTGGTAGTCAAGGGGCACCGATTCACTACAAGGCCTGGGTGTGCAGCAATCCTGATTGCGGTTACAATATAAAGATCAGGAACGGTGAGGTATACCTTAATGAGCCTATTCTTAGTGGAGCACTTCATACTCGCACACGCCGAGAATACACTCCTTAGCAGAGGCTTTGCTTCGCCTGGGTAAATTAGTTGAGCTGGCGGTTGATTCTTTCTTTCCGCGGCGATGTATTGGCTGTGGGAGGGTAGGCGGGTTTTTTTGCCCGGAATGCCTTGGTAAACTACCAAGGCTAACAGGGCCGCTTTGTCCCAACTGTGGCAGACCTCAGGCTAGCGGTATTGTATGCCCAAGCTGTTGGCAGAGGCAAACTGAGATTGACGGCATCCGTTCTCTGTTCAGTTTTGACGAGGTGATGCGGAAGGCCATTCACCAGCTGAAGTATCGAAATTTGAAGGCAATCTCTCCCTGTCTGGCTGAATTACTGGCTGATTATCTCAGGGCTAATTCCTTGCCCGGCGAGGCCCTGGTTTGTGTACCTCTGCACCCGCGGCGATTGAGAGAGAGGGGTTATAACCAGTCCGGTCTTCTGGCCAGGGAGTTGGGCAGGCGCATCGAACTGCCGGTGATCGAGGATTGCCTCATTCGGGTCAAGCAGGTGCAACCCCAGGTGAGGGCAGTTGATGTGGAACAGCGCCGGAGGAATGTGGCCGACGCTTTTGTGTGTCGTGATGAAAAGGTCAGAGGTAAGCAGATTATCCTTATCGACGATGTATGTACCTCTGGAGCTACGCTGGAATCATGTGCCGCCGCCATCAAGAACAAAGGTGCCGCGTCTGTTTGGGGCTTAACCTTAGCCAGGGAGATTTATAACTGAAGGAGGAGAAATGGACCTGCAGATTATCGCCAAGAATAACGTGGAGCTCTCGGAAGCAGTGCAGACATATGTTGAAAAGAAGATTGGCAAACTGGGTCGTTACTTACCTGCCATCAGTGAAGGCAAGGTGGAGATTTCCCAGGAAGTCTCCAAGGTGCCGCAGCAGCGATTCACTGTCCAGGTTACCCTCGACAGCAAGGGTGTCTTAATCAGAGCTCAGGAGAAGTCTAATGATATCCGCTCAGCCGTTGATAGAGTAGCGGATGTCCTATCCAAGCGAATCGAGCGCTACAAAGGCAAATTATATGATAAGGGCAGAGGCACCTCTTTTGCTCGACAGGGAGCGGCCATCCAGGCGGAGGAAATCGAGGCTCCCAGAAGAGTAGTGAAGAGTAAGCACTTTCTGGTCAAACCCATGCCGGTAGACGAAGCCATGCACCAGATGGAGCTACTGGGGCATGATTTCTTCCTCTTCATAGACGCGGATACTGAGAAGATCAATCTGCTGTACCGTCGCAAAAATGGCAACTACGGCCTGATCGAGACCGAGCCAGGATGATAGATTTCACCTCTTTTATCAGGCCCGGTTGTCAAAGTTTTTTCATGCCGAGAAAAGAGTGGTGGGCCATTGTGGACTCGAACCACAGACCCCGGTCTTATCAGGACCGTGCTCTAACCAACTGAGCTAATGGCCCTTTGTTCGTCTTGCTTGCGCACCAGGCAAGAAACTATTTTAGAGGGAAGCGACAGATTTTGCAACAAAAAACTCTTTTCTGCCGCAGTTGGATATTATATAATTGCCTGGCCTGTGTTACAATGAGCGGGATTCGCAGGTCCCAGGAGGTAGAATACTATGGAACCCATGACAACAATTTGGAGTGAGGCGGGCCTGGTAGCCGGGAGGGGCTTCGGCATCGTCTTTCTCGTACTAGTCATTCTGGCTGTGGTAACCTGGTTAATAGGGCTTATATTTCGAAGGGTTAAAAAGGCACAGGAAAAAGCCAAGGCAGCAGCTGAAGCCCAGGCAACTGAGACGAAGAGTTAGATGAAGGACTTCGCTTCTATACAGGACCCTACTCAAAGTAAACTGGAGGTATGACCATGTTTGGCATAGAAATGGGATTTGGTCTCCTTATTTCGGAGCCGCAGCGCCTGATAATGCTGGTAATCGGCGGCGTCTTCATTTACCTGGGCATCGCCAAGAAATGGGAGCCGCTGCTTCTGGTGCCCATAGGCTTCGGTATCCTTCTGGTCAACATACCTATGGGTTACGATGTTATGGGGTTCATGATGCCCGATGGAACCCGGTTGGATTACCTGCCACCCATCTGGCCGGAGCTGATAGAACAGGGAGGCCAACCGATTGGATTTCTATCGCGCATCTTCCAGTATGGCTTCGGCTGGGGGCTGATTCCCTTGTTCATGTTCATAGGCATAGGAGCGATGACCGACTTCAGTCCCCTTATCGCCCGGCCTATTTACTTCCTACTGGGGGCTGCCGCTCAGTTCGGAGTGTATGCCGCTTTCTTTATAGCTATAGCGCTGGGGTTCAATATCCCGGAAGCCTGTAGCATCGGCATTATAGGAGGCGCGGATGGCCCCACGACGGTCTACCTTACGACACAGCTGGCGCCCTGGCTGCTGGGGGCTACCGCAATAGCTGCTTATACCTATATGGCTATGGTGCCGTTAATCCAACCTCCGGTAATCAGGCTCCTGACTACCAAAGAGGAAAGGAAAATATATATGACACCGGCACTGCGGGAAGTCTCCAGGACGGAGCAGATAATATTCCCCATCATGGTCACGATTGTTGTCGGGCTTCTCCTCCCCGCGGCACTACCCATCATCGGCTCGTTCATGCTCGGCAATATGCTCCGTGTAAGCGGCGTTACTGACAGGTTGGGCGTGACCATGTCCGGGGCTTTCATTGACATAGCCACCGTCTTCCTCGGTGTTTGCGTGGGTGCTTATGTCGCGGCCGCATCATTTCTGGTCCCCCAACCATTAATGGTCTTCGTTTTAGGTGTAGTTGCCTTTGCCTTCGCTACCATGGGCGGCGTGCTCTTTGCCAAGCTGATGAATCTGTTCCTGAAACCGAAGATAAATCCCATGATCGGGGCCGCCGGCGTTTCGGCAGTTCCCATGGCATCCAGAGTGGTACAGAGGTTGGGACAACAGGCCAACCCCAAGAATTTCCTTTTGATGCATGCAATGGGGCCCAATGCTGCCGGCGTTATCGGCACGGTTGCCGCGGCGGGAGTGTTTCTGGCTTTGGCGGCAGGTTAACCGTTTGTGTCTTTTTCCCGCCATAAGCGGGCCGCCGTATCGCGGATAACCGGGTAGCTGAAGCCGCGGTAAGCCAGGTAGCCTGACAGACGTCGATAGAAGTCCGCATAATCTAAATGGGCCAGGGCCGACATCCGGCCGCAGCCCAGCTTGTAGGCAATCTCCTCGTCGTCCATATCCTCGGTCACCTGTTCCACGATTTCGGCGGCTACTTTCTTCTGTCTAAGTTCCTTTTCTATCATCCTCTTGCTCTTGGGCCTGAAGGACAGGCGGTTGTCCTTCCAGAACTGGGCGAAGGCAAAATCATCGCTCAGATTTTGCTCCCGGAGTTTGGTGATTGCCTCCTCCACCACTTCCTCAGCAAAGCCCCGTCGGTGTAGCCAGTGCCTGATTTCCCCTTCGCTGCGCGGGCGGTAACCGAGGTAATAGTAGGCTGCATTGAGGCAGTCCGGTAAAGAATTGCTATCTGCCAACTAACTCTTTCCTGAGTCGTGTCAGTCTTATTCCCTGGAAGTTTCTGGACCTGCTCCCGGAGGGATACCGGGAGTGGCTGTTGAAGCTCTTATTGTACTTTCCAGTTGCGAAGCCAGTTCAGGGTGCTGCCTAAGATGATCCTTGGCATTTTCCCGGCCCTGCCCCAGCTTGGTATCGCCGTAAGTGAAGAAGGCGCCGGTTTTCTTTATCGCACCTGTTGCCACCCCGAGGTCAACCAGGTTCCCCTCCTTGCTTATCCCGTGATTGAACATGATATCAAATTCAGCGTTGCGAAAAGGGGGGGCGACCTTATTCTTGACCACCCTGGCCTTTACCCTGGTGCCCACCATTTCCGGGCCCTGCTTGATGGAATCGCCCCGCCTCAAATCTATCCTCACAGAGCTGTAGAACTTGAGCGCCCGTCCCCCGGGAGTTACCTCCGGGTTTCCGAAAATGATGCCCACTTTTTCCCGTAACTGGTTGATAAAAACAACCGCTGTCTTGGACCTGCTGATGGCGGCACTCAGTTTTCTCAGTGCCTGGGACATCAATCGCGCCTGTAAGCCAACATGAGAATCACCCATCTCGCCCTCTATCTCTGCTTTGGGCACCAGGGCGGCTACGCTATCGATAACTATCACGTCTACAGCACCGCTTCTTACCAGTGTTTCCGTGATTTCCAGGGCTTGCTCGCCGGTATCAGGTTGCGAGATAAGCAGGTCACTGAGGTTGACCCCGCAATTGGCGGCATAGGCAGGGTCGAGCGCATGCTCAGCATCGATATATGCCGCGATACCGCCGGCCTTTTGAGTTTCAGCAATTATGTGCTGGGCGAGTGTAGTCTTACCCGAAGACTCAGAACCAAATATCTCGGTAACTCGCCCCCTCGGTATGCCACCTATTCCCAGAGCCAGGTCAAGAGCCAGTGCCCCCGTGGGAATGGCATCCGCAGCCCCTCTGGCCGGGACTTCGCCCAGCTTCATAATGGAGCCTTTGCCATATTGCCTCTCGATTTGCTCGATGGCCAATTCGACCGCCTTCCCTCTCTCGGTAGACATCACTCAAATATTATATCAGGAGGCTATAGCCCAATCAATGACCAGGCAAGCCTGGGGCAACTACGTAGCGCCCAGGAGTTCATCCAGGGTCTTCGCCTGTTCCAAATGATAAGGGCCTACTCTGGTGCGGCGCACTTCCAGTACAGTAGCGCCCACCCCGAGTTTCTCCCCGATATCATGGGCAAGGCTTCTAACGTAGAATCCCGAAGACACCTCGCAGTCCAGCACAAAATAGGGAAACTGGAACTCCTTGAGCTCCAGGGAATAGATAGTTACCTTTTTAGGCGGTATATCTACGCTGATGCCCTTTCTGGCCAGCTGGTAAGCTTTCCGGCCCGCCATTTTCTTGGCTGAAAATGGGGGCGGAGTCTGCCAGATATCACCCTGAAATTCCTTGAGGACCCCTTCCAGTTCTTCTCTGGTCACCTCGTCATTGCTTTGCCACAGGACCTTTCCTTCGCAGTCGTAGGTGTCTGTCTTCATACCGAGGACGGCCTTGACCTGGTAAGCCTTGTCCAGCTTAAGAAACAGAGAGGCGTTTTTCGTGCGCTTGCCAGTGAGAACGACCAGAAGCCCTGTAGCCAGTGGGTCTAATGTCCCCGTATGGCCAACCTTGACGTTGAACTTCTTTTTTATGCGTTCTACCACCCGGGCTGAGGTAATCCCTTTGGGTTTGTCCACCAGTAACATACTGTCCATCCCCGTAAGTATACCTGAAACGGCGCACCTTATCACCAGCCACAAGAATGACCAAAAAAACCAATGTCCAGAAGAATGCCAAATGACAAAGCTCAAATGCCAAATCCCTCAACGGGAGACTCGAAATACTAATCTCTAAATCCTAAACAATATCGAAGCCCGAATGACCGAGGCACTGGGGGCTCTGCCCCCAGACCCCCGTCCGTTGTCATTGCGAGGAGTCCTCTACCCTCCGTCATTGCGAGGCACCCCTCCCACCTTGTCATTGCGAGGCACGATAGTGACGAAGCAATCCCGGTGGCGGGGCGGAGATTGCCACGTCCCGACAACGTCGGGACTCGCAATGACAGAGAGCACTGGGGGGCTTCGCCCCCAGACCCCCGGGGAAGGGCACCGGGGGCTCTGCCCCCAGACCCCCTGTTTGTGGCTGGGGGCTGCCTGGCGATGGCACCTCCCCTCCGTCATTGCGAGGAACGTAGTGACGAAGCAATCCCGGTGGCGGGGCGGAGATTGCCACGTCCCGACTGCGTCGGGGCGCGGCAATGACAGAGAGCACTGGGGGCTCTGCCCCCAGACCCCCGTCCGTCAGAACCGGGGAGCTCGCAATTACAGAGAGGACTGGTTTTGAATTTTGAATTTGGGATTTGGCGCGAAGCGTGTTTGGCATGTCGGTTTTGACAGGTTTGGCAGTTGATGCTATCATAGGTCATACAAAGTAGATTGAAGCCAGAGTTCATTGTAGCGATAGACAATTTGGTGGGGGAGGGGACTCAGGGGGTGGTAACAGATGGATGCCGCCGATAGTTGGCTCCTGTTAGCCTTCCTGCTTTGCCTGGGGCTGTCAGCTTTCTTTTCCAGTGCTGAGTCAGCTTTTATCGCTTTGCCCAGGCTGCGCCTGAGATATCTGGTGGAAAGCGGCGTTAAAGATGCGGAAAGACTGGCCGAAGTCGCTGAAAAGCCCGAGAGGTTTCTGGCTACCGTTCTGCTGGGCAATAACCTGGTCAACGTAGCTGCGGCCACACTGGGAACTATCATGGCTGTGGCAGTTTTTGACTACCCATGGGGACCAGTCATAGCCACCGCAGGCGTGACCACTCTCATTCTGGTCTTCGGAGAGGTAATCCCCAAAACTCTGGCGGTGCATCATGCTCAGCGGCTGTCTCTGTTGTACGTGAAGCCGCTGAAGATTATAGAATTGTCCCTTTATCCCTTTGTCCTGGCGCTGGACCGCATCGGGTTAAGCTTCACCAGAATGATAGACGTGTCCGAGGAGGACAAGAAACTGGTCAGTGAGGGCGAGATACGCTCGGCCATAAGTGTCGGGGAGAGCGAAGGTGTGGTGGAGGAAGATGAGGCAAAGATATTACAGAAGGTGTTTGAATTTACCGACCGTCCGGTGAGCAAGATAATGGTCCCCAGGACTGAAATTGCCTGGGTGGAACAGGGGACGAAGCTATGTGATTTCCTGGACCTCTATACCATGGGACGTTACAGCCGTTTCCCCGTGTACAGGGAGAACACCGACAATGTGGTGGGTATACTGCATGCCAAGGATGTACTGACGAAGCTGACAGATGGGGCGGTCAGCAGAGAAGACGTTATCGACGATCTGGTGCGGCCTGCCTATTTCGTTCCGGAAGGCAAACGCCTGGGCGAACTGCTTGCTGAGATGAGAGATGGCGGTCACCATGCGGCCATCGTTGTCGACGAGTTTGGTGGTATGGCCGGAATGGTTACCCTGGGGCAGCTAACCGAGGAGATTGTGGGCGATATTCACGATGAGCTAACAGGAACAGGAAGGGACTTCGTGGTAACCGGCGACAGCACTTTCCAGGTGGATGGCGGATTCAGAATTGAGGAAGCTAACGAAGAATTGGAGCTGGATTTACCCAGCGGTGATTATGAGACCGTGGCCGGCTTTATTCTCAGCCACCTGGGGCGGATACCGAAGCAGGGGGAGCAGTTCAAGTACCAGAACCTGAAATTCGTTATCACCGAAATGCGTGGCATGAAGATTGAGAAGGTCATATTGAGCAAGGAAAAGGTGGAGGAGGGTGATAAAGGGGAGGAAAAGTGAATAATGCCAAATGACAAAGCTCAAATGTCAAAGCAAGCTCGAAGTCCAGATGACAGGGGCACTGGGGGCTGCGCCCCCAGACCCCGTCCTTCGTCATTGCGAGGCGTCCCATCCCCCCGTCGTTGCGAGGAGCCCCGATTCATCGGGGCGAAGCAAACTCGGTGGCGGGGCGGAGATTGCCACGTCCCGACTACGTCGGGACTCGCAATGACAACAAAGGCAAGTCGGGACTCGCAATGACAAAAAGGCAAGTCGGGGCTCGCAATGACAACAAAGGCAAGTCGGGACTCGCAATGACAAAAAGGCAAGTCGGGACTGGCAATGACAAAAAGGACTGGTTTTGAAATTAGAGATTCGGATTTAGGATTTGGAGCGTAGCGTGTTTGTAATTTGGATTCTGAAATCTGGACTTTGCTGGGGGCGATATGGGCGGGGCGAAGCAATCTGAGGAGGCCTTGTGAAGCTTATTTTGATTAGACATGGCGAGACCTACTGGAACAAGGAGAAGCGTGTCCAGGGTGCCGAGAGCGACATCGGACTGAATGATACCGGACTGGAGCAGGCCCGGAAGCTGGGAACTTTTCTTAAGGATGAGAACATCGTGGCCATACTCTCCAGTCCCATGCTGCGAGCCATCGCTACGGCGGAAGCCATAGCCAGCCATCACCGGTTGCCCGTAGAGGTTGATGCAGGGCTTATAGAGATCAGGATTGGTGAACTGGAAGGCATGTCTGTTTCCAACTTAAGCACTACGTTCAGCCAGTTCCTGGTGCAGTGGTGGCGGGATGGGAGGGCAAGGAAATCGCCCGATGGAGAGACCCTTGTTGAATTGCAGCAGAGGGCCTGGAATGTCGTGGAACGTCTGCTGGAAAAGCACCGGCTGGTGGTGGCCGATCCCGGGCCCGGCCGAGAACCCGCGGTGGTAATAGTCAGCCATTACTTCGTTACCCTGGCCATTATTCTCAAGGCCCTGGATTTGCCCGTGGACTGCTTCACCAAGTTCAAAGTGGACACCGGTGGAGTAAGCATCCTCGAGATTCGGGACCACGGGCCCCGCTTGCTGGCATTTAACGACATCTCCTATCAGTTTTGAGGGCGTCTACCGATGTCATTGCGAGGCACCTCCCCTTGTCATTGCGAGGCACGATAGTGCCGAAGCAATCCCGGTGGCGGGGCGGAGATTGCCACGCCCCGACTGCGTCGGGACTCGCAATGACAAAGAGGAGTAGTCTTGACATTGGGGCATTTGGATTTCATTTGTAATTTGGATTTTGACATTTGGATTTTCCTCGGGTGGGATTGGAGTAGAAGAGATATATCGCTGTCCGAGGTATTGCATTTTGTTGACGCATTTT
>JAWOFK010000038.1:0-29130 GCA_046497565.1 Dehalococcoidia bacterium | reverse complement strand
TCGACCACATCGGCGGTCTCGCCGCTCTGGGAAACGGCGATGACCGCGGTGTTTTTGTCCACGGAGTCGGCAAAATAGCCGAATTCAGAGGCCATGACGACATCGCAGAACTTCTTACCCACCCGGGAGAAGAGGTAGCGGCCGACCAGGGCAGCATAGCGGGAGGTGCCGCAGGCGGTGATGATAACCTGCCTTGCTCTCAGGATATCGAGGGCAATCCTGGTGAATTTCTTCCCGTCCTGGTGAACCGTTTCGCCGAGCACCTGAGCCTGCTCCATTATCTCCTTGAGCATGAAATGCTGGTAGCCCTCCTTGTCGGTCCTGGCCCAGCTATGGTCGAGTTTCCTGGCTTGCTTGACCAGCTTGTTGCCCCGGGCATCGAAGAATTCAATCTTTGCCGGTGTCAGCACCACCACCTCATTATCCTCCAGCCCCATCACCTGGTCGGTGTATTGAGCGAAGGCCAGGGCGTCGCTGCTGGCGTAGTAGTCAGAAGTGTCGATGCCCACAACCAGGGGATTATTCTTCCTTGTGCCTGTGATTTTGTCGGGGTCGTCGAGGCATGTCGCCAGGAAAGCGTAGGACCCCTCCAGTTTGGGAGCTATGTTTAGCACAGCCTGTTCCAGGGAATGCCCGTTCTTGAGCTCATCTTCGAGGAGGTGAGGGATGACCTCGGTATCGGTTTCCGAGCCGAACCGGTGCCCCGCCCTGGTGAGTTCCTGGCGGAGCTGCTGGCTGTTCTCGATAATGCCGTTGTGGACTACGGCCACCCTGCCGGCGCAATCGGAATGAGGATGGGCGTTGAACTGGGTGACACCGCCATGGGTTGCCCAGCGGGTATGCCCGATGGCGATATGGCCGGGAATGTCTGCCAGCTTGTGTTTGTGGACGACTTCGTCAATCTTGCCGGCGTCCTTCCTTATGACAAGTTCCCCGTCGCACAGGGAAGCTACGCCTGCCGAATCATAGCCCCGATATTCCAGGCATTTCAGGCCCTCGATAACGACCGGGACCGCCGGCTTCCTGCCACAATAGCCAATGATGCCACACATCCTAAATCCTTAACTGCCAGAAATGGACTTTGTCGATGGCCTGTACTGTCTCATGCCATGGAGCAAGTGTTCGCTCACACATTCTGTCCTGCCTGGCTCCACGGTCGTTCATAATGTGGAAAATGCTACTCTTGCCGGCGGTCATTGTCAAGTAGGGTGCATATTGCTGTCAAGACTCTTTAGAAATGTCCTCCACTTTAACTCATTAGAAATGTCCTCTGGTGACCTCATACCGGTAATGCCTGGCTCATGCGTTGGGGCTGGATGGTGAATCTTCTCCAGGGGTGATCCGGAGGAGGTATGTATTTCCTCTTTGGTTTGAAGTTCCGCTGCTTTTGCTGAGTAACCGCGGGCCTCCGGGGTAACTCCTTGATTTCCGTGAAGAGGACCTCCCTCTCCCTGTAGACTATGTGGACTGACCCATCCAAGTGCTCCTGCACCATGACCTTTTTTCTGGTTGGTGGTAGATTTGACTGAGACACTATCTGGAAGAAGCGGTTCTTGTAACGCACAACCCAGTCATTGCCCACAGTGCGTGATTCTTCCAGGCAGAATACATTCCTCAAATCCACACCTTGCGGCACCGGGCGATGAAAGTCTGCTGAGCTTCGAGGCTCCACTGCAAACCTGGCGTTGAGATTCTCTGTAAATCCACTTAGAGACTGGTTAGCCCTTGCCATATCGTTGATGCCTGCCAGCCGCAACTCTTTCACCCATCGGTCCTGATATACTCCATGCTTTCGCTCTACACGCCCTTTTGCTTGAGGAGAGCTGGCCGTTATAATCGTTATGGCTAGCTTATGGCATGCCCTGCCAAACTGTGTCAGAGGTAAATCACCGGCCAATTGCTCTTCCACTGTCGGCTCTCGCTGCGTTACATGCACGTTCTTCCAGTCCACGTATATGGCCTTGGGAATCCCATACTTCTCAACCCAGGCCCATAATACTTCCATCGCTGCTACGGTGGTTTCCTCCTCGCTTAGCAGAGCCAGAGTCTTCCCTGTCGCATCGTCTACCATGTCCATCAGACATCCTTCGTTTCCACGATCCTCAAACCACCTGTGGTGACTGCCATCCATCTGTACCAACTCTCCAAAGTGAGCCTTCCGCTCTCGCTGTTGTCTGTGCCTGGCATGCTTCCTCTGCCGCTTCCAGAGCCCTGCTGCCAGAAGCCATCGCCTCAGGGTCTCGTGGTCTACCTCATATCCATCCAATTCCTCGAGCTTCTCCGCCGCCAGAGTCGGCCCAAAATCCCAGTATTGTTCTCTATACACGGCTAATATTAGCTCTTTTAACTCACAAGACTTACTTCGGTTCGACGGCCGCCCCCGATTCCGATGTACTAACCCTTTATCCCCCTCAGTCACATACCGTTTGTATATTCGCCGACCCTGCCGGTAACTTACCCCCATTACCCCCGCTGCCTCCTTGATCGTCATTGCCTTCTCCTTTACTCTGGTCATCATGACCAGGCGGGAACGTTCCTTCTGGCTCATGGCCAATGGTCCTCCTTCCATTCAGGCACCTCCTTATAAGATGCCTGTTCTTTACCATCTTTCTCGGAAAGAGGACATTTCTATCGAGTCCTTAACAGGACATTATCACAGAGTTTCGACAGTAGGGTGCATATTGCTGTCCCTGCTATTCTGGCTGAGCTAAAGCATCGTGAGGAAAGTGCCAGCTACACCGTGCGGTGATTGAACAACCTGAGCGTTGTGTGGAATAATCAGTGGCCTTATAATGTGGAAAAGGCCAATTATGGATGCGATAGTCAGCTTCGACGATACCCCTCACGAGCCTTCTCAGTTCTTGATAGAGAACACCGGCCTCTTGCCGCGCGGGCGTGCACTCGATGTTGCTATGGGCGGCGGCCGGAACGCCGTCTATCTGGCCAAACTGGGATTTGAGGTGGAAGGTGTGGATAGCTCTCCTGAGGCAATCGAAGAGGCCCTGGCGCTTGCTCGAGAACAGGGCGTCTTCATCAAGACCAGAGTAGAGGACCTGGAGAAGATACCTTATTTCGAGGAGGGAGCTTATGACCTGGTCATCTGCTTCAACTATCTCCAGCGGTCTCTTATGCCCCAGATGAAGAACTGGGTGAAACCAGGCGGTATGCTGGTCTATGAGACGTTTATCGTCGATCATGTCCTATTCGGAAAACCGCGAAATCCGGATTACCTGCTGAGACACAATGAACTACTACATATCTTTGGAGACTTCCGAGTGCTTCGCTACCGCGAGGGAATTTTCGGAGGCAAGAAAGCCATCGCCAGCATTCTAGCACAGAAGGCGGCAGTGACCCGCGGGGCTGAGGATTCTGCTTGAACCGTAGCCTTCGAATAGATTTGAACAAAAAAAACCCCAAGTAACCTCCCCTTCTTTGGTTTCCTCCCTTCCTCCTTTCGACTTCCGCCTACTCAGGCTCGGTTCTTCGTCCACCAACTCCCTGTTCGGCTACTTGGGGTTTTTTTATGTTACCACGTCGGTCAATAATTTGTCAAATTTTGGTTCTTCACGCCTGAAATCGCCTTTGGTTGATGTGTATTTCATCATTCTGGCAGTTCCCAATCCATCCTGTATCCGTGGGCCGGCATTTGCCTGCCATCTATGTAAACTGTTCTATCAACCACCTTTACGCGCCCGCGTGCCACCAGATCATGCACGGCAAACGGATAGACCTGCCAGTCTCCCGCTTTCTTAAGTGCATTCTGAACACTCTCGCATAGTTTTTTGAGGGCTGCCTTGTGCTCTGCATCGGCCGACTTTTCAAAATCATCGTAACTGGTTACGGCCTGCTTCTTTGCAAAACCCGTAACTCTGTCGAACCCGTCGACCAGTCCCTCTATTCCTGCTGCCTCCAGTGCCCTGAGCGTCGGGATTATCTCAAGTGGTTTAGATTGGGCCAGCACGGGTCCTGTGTCTTCTCCCTTATCGACGATGAACAGAGTTGCCCTTATCTCCCTGTCGCCGGACAGTATAGCTTTGGCAGTAGGAATCCAGTGCAAACCCGAGTAACCTTTTGTGGTATCCCCGGGATGAATATTCAAGATTCTGGGATAGTACCTATCTACCGTCCAATCGGTCAACCATTGGTCATAGCCTGCCAGGCAGACCAGGTCGGGCGTTTTCTCGATTTTGTGCTCGATCAGGCGCCACACATCCTGTTCGAACTTGACCCTTTCCGGACAATTCCTCGGGATATTCGCCGAGCCATACTCATCTCTGGCAGCCTTCAAGTACGGCAGGTGGCTCAGTTCGATGGTGACATGTTTGTTCGCTCTAGCCTTGTTCAGGCCCGCACAGTCGGGCCTATTCGTGAACACAACGTAGTCTTGACCGGGGTCCCGTTCAACAATCCTCTGGTAGTTTGTTCCTGACCCCGAAAGGAAGCAGACAATCGTCATCTTTCCTGCGTGCGGGTCCGGGTTATAGACCATCTGTCGCGGCTACTGACCATGCTCCTGTGGCATGATTACTTCACTTCCGCAAGCTCTCCAGCGCTTCTTTGGATGGCTCGTTCGGAATGGTGGCTATGACCTGCCCCCGGTACTCGAACACCTCTCTATTATCATTGTTGATCTCACCGATTATGGCGGCAGCACCGTTTTGGGAACGAATGGCCGCCATGACCTCATCGACATGAGCGGAAGGAACTTGAAGGACCATCCTGGCCTGGGTCTCGCAAATAAGGATTTCCTCCGGAGTGAGCCCCTCCACTTTGACCGGCACTGCGGACAAGTCGACTCTTGCTCCGAAGCCGCCGTATCTGGCCGATTCGCAAACGGCTGCCCCGATTCCGGCAGCTCCCAGGTCGGAGCAGGCATTGATACGGCCGATCTGGAAGGCAGCCAAACTGGCTTCCAGAGTCCTTCTCTCTTCCTCAAAAAGAGCTTTTGCCGGTCGCATCTCCGGGACTAGTCCCGCCCTGAAGAGAGTATCGTTCCCATCATTTGCGGTTTCACCAATGAGAATAATGTTATCTCCGGCCACTTTGGCCGGTTTTGTGAGTGGTTCTTCGGTAACTAACTTGCCAATGACCGCCACAACCACTGCCGGGACAATATCGGTAAAAGAGGTTGAAAGACCACCTCCAATAATGAAAACATCCATGACGGCACACATGTCTTTTATGCCCTGCACCATCAGGTTGAGCCTTTCTTGACTTGTCATAATCCTGCATTTGCCGCAGGTGCATTTGCCTGCGAAACCGCAAGGTCCTACCAACACCTCTTGGTCTAATGGTCTGGTTCCTATGAAATCGAGGAGGAAAAGCGGCCTGCCGCCCATGGCAGTGATGTCTCGCATGGCGCCACCAGCTCCGGTTGCTGCGGCGTCATAAGGCCTTGGCACACAGGGGGAACAATGGCTTTCTTGCTTGGCCACAAAGTAACCTTCCCGGCCCGGTATCTGGAAGACGGCAGCATCATCTCCGGGCCCTACAGCCAGTGCTCCGGGCCACATTTCACCGACTTTCCGGTTTAACTCTGCAAATGCTTTGAAATCAACCGCCTGGTCAATGTTGTGATGCAGGTGAGCAAACAAAGCATGCATTAACGCCCTTTCAACGGTGTTCATTTGTTCGTTGCCTCCTCTCGACCTTTATTTTGCGCTGGCTCACTGAATATAGCCGGGGTCAAAATGCTACCGATATTCCGCGTGATGTCACAGCCCATACTAAATTTGCCGGTTCAGTCCTCTGCCCATATTGTACTCAATGAGCGAGGAGTTTCAAAATATGCGGGTTGTGCCATGCCCGTTGAGAATCAGGTGTTACTTGCTCGAAGGAAGCAGGGACAGTTGTGGATGGAGTACAAAAAGTACCCCAGGCAACCTCCCCTTCTTTGGTTTCCTCCCCTATTCCTTTCGACTTCCGCCTACCCTTCGGCTTGCGCCTAATCATCGGCTTCCGTCTACTGAGGCTCGGTTCTTCGTCCACCAACTTCTTGTTTGGCCACCTGGGGTATCTTTCAAGTTATCACATCTATCAAAGTTTGTCAAATTTTCGTTCTTGAGCTTTGAAATGGGCATCACTGGATACCTGAACACGTACCATCGCCTGCACGCTCGGCCAGAAGGGGTGATGGCGACATAGAAAATGCATGCCAGCATGTGCGCCGGCTCAGAGCAGAGCAGGCTTGCCATAGGCAGCCTTGAAAACAAAGTGCCGCCGATTTAAAATGAAGCAGAGGAAAATGAGAAGTTGGTAGTCGTCACCGGAGCTACCGGCCATATTGGCAACGTCGTCGTCCGTGAACTGCTGGGGCGGGGGCAGGTGGTGCGTGCTTTGGTCATGCCTGCCGACGACCTCCGTCCGCTGGAAGGGCTCAAGGCAGAGCTTGTCTATGGGGATGTCACCCATATTGCGAGCCTCAAGGCTGCCTTTGCCGGGGTTGACGTTGTCTTTCACCTTGCCGGGGTTGTTACCATCATGCCCAGCATGAAGGTGTTGCTTGAAGAGGTGAATGTCAGGGGCACACGTAACGTCATCGACGCTTGCCGGGCCGCCGGTGTCCGTCGCCTTGTTTATGCCAGCTCGGTCCACGCTATTGCCGAGCCGCCCCAGGGCACGGTTATCGACGAGTCTCTGCCCTTCGCCCCTGACCAGGTTCTCGGCGATTACGCCCGAAGCAAAGCGCGCGCCACGCTACTTATTTTCGACGAAGTAGGAAAAGGAGGCCTTGATGCCGTGATTTGTTGCCCCACCGGCATTATCGGCCCCTGGGATTACAGAATCTCCAATATCGGGCAGCTTATACTTGATTTCGCGAGTGGGTATCTGAAGTCGTACGTGAAAGGAGCTTATGATTTCGTCGACGTCCGTGACGTTGCCGCAGGGTTGGTCTTGGCTGCTGAGAGAGGACAATCGGGCCGCCACTATATTCTCTCGGGCGCACAGGTGCAGGTCCCGGAACTGATGAAAGAACTTGCACGGAATATCGGCTATCGAGCTCCCACCTATGAGATCCCATACAGGATAGCCCGGGCTGCCGGCGTCCTTGCCAGCATATACTATCGATTGCTACGGAGACGACCTGTTTTCACCGCCTACTCCATTGACGTTCTAAGAAGCAACTCTCAGGTGAGTTCAGGACGAGCGCGTGAGGAACTGGGCTTCACAACTAGGACATGGCAAGAGTCAATACGCGATCATGTGGAATGGTTCCGCTCCCAGGGGATGCTGCACAGCCGCCGCTAGGATGTGATACTAAAGGGCGGTTAGCTTCTACCGCGGCACTTACCCCCGCGGAAAAGACAAGGCGCCGTACAAAACTTGACAAGGGGACCAAAAATGTGATATCATAAAAAAGTCCCGAGTAGCCAAGCCAGGACCCGGTGTAAGAGTCGGGTTTGGCGGAAGCTGAAAGGTGCCGGCGAGAGCCGGTACAAGGTAAGCTCAATGCCAGACCGGACGGTAGCGGGTACAGGGTATGAGGCCACTCGGGGCTTTATTTTGCCAAGCTAGCCTGGCTCAACGCCAGTTCTCATCACAATAGACACCTGCGCCAACGAAACCTGGTCCCATATGGGTTCCCAGTACCGGTCCCAGCTCAAACAGGCGTAGCTCATCCCAATGCAAGCCTTCACGAAGCCTTTTCTCTAATATCCAGGCCGCATCGGGGACACGGCTGTGGGCGACATAACCGTGGAGGGAGACGCTCCCTTTCACTTCTCTCTCTACAAATCCCAGTATATAGTCCATGGCCTGAGTCATGGTTCTTGCCTTCTTCAAGACTCTGACCTCTCCGCCCTCATGGGTCAGAACAGGCTTAATCTTCAGCAAGGTGCCAATCAGAGCTCTAGCTGGGCCAATTCGTCCTCCTTTCCAGAGATACTCCAACGTATCGAACGCGCCAACGACTCTGATGGATTTGTTCAGTTTGTCTATGGCACTGACAATCCGGGACAGTGTGTCCCCCCTTTCAGCTGCTTCGGCGGCAGGGGTGATTAGCATTCCCAGGGCCAGGGTCAGCGAATCCACGATCTCGATTTGAGCTTGGGGAAGCATCTCTCTGGCAGCCAAAGCCGAGGCACGGGTTCCGCTCAATCCCCTGGAAATATGAAGGGACAGGATGGGATGTCCCTGCTCTGCCAGCTCGCGATAAACTCTGATGAAGTCGTCGACAGAAGGTTGTGAAGTAGTGGGCAACTTTCCGTCTACGGCTAGTCTTCCATAGAATGCGTCATTGGTAATGTTCACCCCTTCAGCGAAAACCTCACTGCCAAAGGCAACCCTGAGCGGCACTACACGGACATCGTATCTGGCGATAATCTCTGGCTCCACGTAGGAAGAACTATCGGTGACGATTCTAACTCTGGCACTCAAGCCCTCACTCCTCATCAGCGAAGATTGTAGTTAAAGTCTGAAGCCAGCCGCAGTTTAAGGTTTCCAGAGTCCAAATGCATCTTGCTAACTTGCCAGATACAATCTTTCGCAAAACCTCCTGTGTCATTGGGGTGATTGTTCATGAAGATTCTAGCACCAGTTGTTGCAGCTGTCCACTGATGGAGCCGCGCCGTGTTTCACGAGAGCGCGGAGATTCAAGTTGGACATTTAAGGGTGAGGGAATGTTTAGTGCTCGTTCTCGGCTTATAGTTCAACCTGGCGTGGAGAACAGAGCCGATGGTAAGTTCAGGTATTAGAACTAGAGGTGCCAGATAGGTTGAAGCTGCTGGAAGTCTATTAGTCCGCTCTCTGCCATGTTTTCTATCTCAACACCAGACTCGACTGCCGCTGCCAACGGGTTGAGCCCGCCAAGTTGTATAACGCCGAATTGATTCAGTCCGACGAGAATCTGGCAGACCGGCTCACTGATATTGCCCAGGGCAAACGCCCCGTCGATGCCAGCTGCCTTGAGCATGGCAATGTTTTCCTCCACGTCTTTTCTTGCCGGTGCGGGAATTGTGCGGAAGACACCTATGACCTTGCCACTACCTGTCTTTATTACTTCCCTGACACTGGTCATCTTGGCACGGATGAATTGTTCGGAGGGGTCCAAGGAAGTGCCGGAGTACTCGATTACGGCCACGAACCGCCGGGGCTTGAAATCTCTGACTTCGAGTATGCCTCCGAACTTGTAATCTGTGGGGATGCCAGCTTTGAGCAGCACTCCGTTTAGAGCCACACTGCATATCGTAGCAAAGCCGATTTTCCCACTGGGAACAATCACCGAACCCAGGGTTTCATGTTCCGATGCAATGGCCACCAAATCGCTGACGCAGATTCCGGCCTTGAAGCACTCCTTCATAGCTGATTTTGCCGCCTTGAATTTGTCTTTATCGATGAGCGAAGTGTTGATAGGTACCTGGCCGGTTCTTTTTTGTGGATCAAAGGTTGTTTGGTAAGCCAGCATCTCGAGCTTCTCGCGTATCAAGCCCAGTTGTTCTGGGGCCAGTGCTTCCTTGACTTCCTTGAGGCCTATGGTGGTGATCATTCGACCATCCCGACCCAGCGGCTGAGTATAGCCCCTCTCGTCCATGATTCTGAGGTGATATCTAACCGCTCGCTCGCTCAAAAAGACTCCCTGGCGTTCAAGCTCGCGAGCAATCGTGATTGAACCTAATGGCTCAGAGTGCCTGCTTAAGATCCTGAGAATGGATACAATCTTTCTTTCTGTATCCAGGCCGGTATCTTGTAACATTCGCTCCACCTCCAATAACTTGCGACAGTCCAGTGCCTATCATAGCACGACAGACCGAAAAACTTAATATGCCCTTCGGTCCCGTCCTCAACATTTCACATGGTCTTTGCCCATTTAACTGCGTTTACAAAAATCTGGAAGCCATCTCCCCAATCCCTCGGAGGCTCCCTGGTCCATCTTGGGTGCTGTGTCCAGCGGACGAAACGTTCGGGGTGCGGCATTAGGCCGAAGACGCGCCCTGATCCATCACATATGCCGGCTATATTGCCAACTGAACCGTTCGGGTTATAGGGGTACCCGGCTGAAATTCCTTTCGTTTCATCCGCGTAGTATAGCGCTACGTTCAGGTTCTCTGCGGCACCGGCGTCAGCAAACACCTTTCCCTCTCCATGGGCAACGGGAAGATACATATTGCTTATGCCCCTGGTAAACACACAGGGAGTCTTGTCGTTGATACGGAGATGGACCCAACGGCATTCAAACCTCCCGGAATCATTGGCAGCTATGGTCACAGGTTGGCGAGTTACATCGTCACACCTCGGTAAGATCCCGGCTTTCAGCAGCACCTGGAAACCGTTGCAGATTCCCAGGACAAGCCCTCCGTCATCAACGAATCTCTGAATATCCTCTCCAAATTTCAGCCTCAGCTCATTGGCCAGGATTTTCCCGGCTGAAATATCATCGCCGTAGGTGAAGCCCCCGGGTATAACTATTATCCCGTAATTGGAGAGCTGTTTTGCCCGGCACGCGAGTTCATCAATCTCGGCAAATTCTACTGTGGAGCCAGCCAGTTCAAAGGCAAACGCCGTTTCCATATCACAGTTGGTTCCAGGGACGCGTAGTATCAGCGTTTTTACTTTGGCCATATAGTTTCCTACCAGCGGAGTGGCTTCTGCCACGCTTCTTTCAGTACGGCAAGGGACGCGGAAAGGACTTTCTCGCCTGAAGTGCCATACACCTCCAGACTCTGTCTATCTGTGACCCGTCCGATGGCAGCAAAATCGACGCCGGTCATCATATTCTCAAACCTGATCTTGTGTTTCGGGCCCACCTCCGCCAGGAACCGCGTGTTCGATTCGGAGAAAAGCACGATATCATCCCGACTTATCGGTTCGCCCAGCGGGACATGCTTCAGAAAGATTTCCATTCCGAGCCCTCCGGCAAATGCCATCTCAGCAGCCGCCACCCCGATGCCACCCTCGCTGCAATCATGGCAAGCCATGACCAGGCCTTCCTCTATGGCTGTGCTGAGAGCATTCATAAGTTGCTTCCCCTTCCCGGGATTTACCTTGGGCACATTGCTGCCTGTGTAGCCATGAATATTGTAGTAATGCGAACCACCGAGTTCATTCCAGGTGGTGCCCACAACGTAGATGAAGTCACCTTCTTGCTTGCAGTCCATGGAAATCGCCCTGTTCACATTCGACATCACTGACACCGCAGATATTAGCAACGTTGGCGGAATACAGATACTGTCATTCTCAGTCTCATACTCATTGTACAGGCTGTCCTTGCCGGAGATAAAAGGAGTCTCGTATACGATAGCCATATCGTAGCAGGCCTGTGCCGCTCTCACCAAGCTACCCAGTCTGTCAGGCTTGTCCGGGTTGCCCCAACAGAAGTTATCGAGCAGCGCTACCTTCGCAAGACTCCCGCCGACGGCAACAATCTGTCTCAATGCTTCGTCTATGGCGGAAGCGGCCATCCAGTATGGGTCGATGTCCCCGTACCTAGGATTGATGCCGTTAGATATGATGACACCCATGTCGGAATCGAGTACAGGCCTGATAATCGCAGCATCGCCGGGACCGTCATTGCCTGCTCCTACCAGAGGCTTGAGGACGCTGCCGCCCTGTACTTCATGGTCGTACTGGCGTATCACCCATTCCTTGGAGCAAACGTTCCATGAGCCCAGAATTCGCAATAAGTCCTCCCGCAGGTCAGAAGGTTGCGAAAAGTCAGGCTCCGGAAAAGACGGCGGTTCCCAAACTGCCTCCCGCTCAATCTGCGGCAGACCATTATGCAGGAATTCCATATCAAGGTCGCCAACCAGATTTCCGTCATAGAAAAGCTGGAGACGCCGGTCATCGGTGAATTCACCAATAACCGTAGCTTCCACATCTCCGCTGTGGAACAGGGCAAGCAACTGCTCAGCTGTGCTTGGCGGAACTGCCAGCACCATGCGCTCCTGCGATTCGGATAACCATATCTCTCTGTAAGAGAGCCCCGCATACTTCAGAGGGACTCGCTCCAGATAGACGCGTGCCCCCGTTTTGGCAGCCATTTCTCCCACTGCTGATGAGAGTCCTCCACCACCACAATCGGTGATTCGCCGATATAGTCCCAGATCCCTGGCCTTGAGAAGGACATCGATTAGTTTCTTCTCCATGATGGGATTCCCTATTTGAACTGAACTGGCGGAAATATTCTCAGACTCTCTGGTAAGCTCTGCTGAAGCAAAAGTGACGCCGTGAATTCCATCACGCCCGGTTCTGCCGCCTGCGAGAACGACCAAGTCCCCTGGTTCCTGCTGGCGTACTTGACTCATGGTCGTGGGTAACATTCCCACCGTTCCGCAGAAAACCAGCGGGTTTCCCGCGTATCGTTCATCGAAGAGTACGGTTCCATTAAGCGTGGGAATGCCGAGGCGATTTGCATAGTCAGCCACTCCGGCACGAACGCCTCTGAAAATGCGTCGGGGATGTAGAACACCCGTGGGCAATCTGTCATAAGGAAAATCCGGTGGGCCGAAGCAGAACACGTCGGTATTCATGATAGGCCTGGCTCCCAGGCCTGTGCCCAGCACATCACGAATAACACCGCCTATACCTGTTGCCGCTCCTCCGTAGGGCTCCAATGCCGATGGGTGGTTGTGCGTTTCCACCTTAAAGCAAATTGCATAACGGCCATCGAAATCTATGACCCCCGAATTATCTTTAAACACCGAAAGGCACCACGGCTTTGTTAATTCGTCGGTGACTTTCATGATGGTGCTCTTGAGCAGATTGTCGATAGTTAGTTGACCAAGCCTGATCCTGCCACTAAAGGTCTTATGCACACAGTGCTCAGACCAGGTTTGGGCCAGGGTTTCAAGCTCGACATCGGTCGGATTGCGGCCCAGTTTGGAGAAGTAATTCTGAATCTGTTTCATCTCGCTTAAATTCAGCCACAGACCGTCTTTGCTCACCTCCATTAGCGCATTGTCGTCTGCAGTTAGCAAATTGACGCTGTTCAACGAAAACTCGTACATCAGGGATGGGGCAGTGATTGCATCACGCTCGGTGACGACATGCTGGATAACACTATTGACCAATAGCTTGTCACAAACAGATTGAAAAGCCTCGTCCGAGATTGCCCCCGACAGCAAATACCTCTTTGCAGTTCTCACCGACTCAACGGTGGTTATGCCGAGGTCACTTATTCCCTTTTTGACGCTCTCCTCCACAGGGTCAACCACACCGGGATTGTAGGCAACCTCGACAACATGGGAGTTTTGGGAGGCGAACTCCGCCTCCGCTTTGTTGTAAGAGTGTTCTTGAACTACAGGGTCCACCAGGAGTTCTTCGCAGATTCTCCGCACCTCATCTTGACCCATGGTTCCCGACAGAACATATACATCACTGACTCGAACCAGTGTTACATCTGTAATGCCGAGGTCGCGTATATCACTGTGCAGAGCCTCTCCCCGCGGGTCTCGTAAACCGTCCTTTATAGAGACTTCAGCCCGATACAAGAGCACTCCTTTTTATGTTCATCCTGCCACTGCGTTGCCGAAGTTACGAGTCTCTTCTCATGTGTCACGGTATGACTCGAGTCTGTTTACCGTACCCTCCAGGTCACCAAGCAGTCATCGACCGATAATGCTCACAAAGTAGCTATGCAATCTCAAGTCGCTGGTTAGCTCGGGATGAAAAGCAGTAGCCATCAGGTTTTCCTGCCTGCAGGCGACGGCGACTCCACCCGGTAGTCTTGCCATAACCTCCATTTTCGGCCCCACCTCGTCAACGAATGGAGCGCGAATGAAAACGGCGGGGAAGGGCTTATCGCCTAAGACCGGGATCGGCAGGTCCGACTCGAAGCTATTTATCTGCCTGCCGGAGGCGTTGCGCTTAACCGCCATGTCCATGACAGCGAGTGTCTCCATATCATAATTGGAAACCTTCCTGGCCAGGCAGACGAGCCCCGCACACGTTCCAAGAACAGGAAAGCCCGCCTGAGCCAGTTGTTTCAAGGGTCGGACAAATCCAAAGCTCTTCATCAACTCCAGTATGGATGTGCTTTCCCCGCCAGGAATGACCAGACCATCCAGGTTGTCCAGTTGATCAGGCAGGCGGATGGGTGGAGCTTCGACTCCGATTCGTTGCATGGCGCTAATATGCTCAATAAATGTTCCCTGCAGGGCCAAAACACCGATTCTCATATTAAGTTTACCGCTTTTTGAAACTCACTTACCACATCCAGGAACCTTTGAAATTCGAATCAGAGTATCGGTAAGTATTTCTTTAGCTCATAGTCGGTCACCTGAGTTCGATAGTGGTCCCATTCAATCTTCTTGTTCTGGATGAAAGCTGAGAAAGCATGTTCACCAAGAGCTTTTCGCACCAATTCACTCTTCTCAGTCAGTAGTATGGCTTCCAGCAAGCTGGCAGGTAAGGTGCCTATTCCCCGTTTCTGCCTTTCCTCGTCAGTCATGTCGTATACATTTTCTTCCACCGGGTCAGGAACTTGGTACTCTTTTTCAATTCCTTCTAACCCGGCAGCCAGTATTACGCTGAAGGCCAGATATGGATTGCAGGCAGGGTCAGGTGACCTGAATTCAATCCTGGTTGACTTCTCTCTACCGGGGCGGTATTCCGGGACTCGGATGAGGTCGGACCGGTTCTGCCGTGCCCAGGAAAGATAAACCGGCGCTTCGTAGCCTGCCACAAGTCGCTTATAGGAATTAACCCACTGATTGGTAACCGCAGTAATTTCAGGAGCATGTCTGAGTAAACCGGCTATGAAATACTTGGCCGTCTTCGACAGGTAGTATTCATCATTCTTGTCGAAGAAGGCGTTGGTGTCACCCTTGAAAAGTGACTGGTGGATATGCATACCGCTGCCATTGATGCCGAAGACCGGTTTGGGCATGAAGGTGGCGTAAACCCCATGCTGTAGAGCTACTTGTTTTACTACCAGGCGGTAGGTCATCACATTGTCAGCCATGGTCAATGCATCAGTGTATCTCATGTCTATCTCATGTTGACTGGCCGCGACTTCGTGATGGGAATATTCAACGGTTATACCCATCTCCTCCAGGACAAGAACTGTTTCGCGCCTCAGGTCGGTCGCGACATCCGCGGGGGTCATGTCGAAGTAGCCTCCCTCGTCTAGGCCTTGAGTCCCATGTGAGTCCTGAAAGTAGAAATACTCCAACTCTGGCCCCACATTGAAGGTATATCCCATGTCAGCCGCTCGCTTGAGATTTCTTCTGAGTATATGTCTGGGATCTCCCTCAAAATGCCCATCCCTGGGTCTATGTATGTCACAAAACATCCTGGCTACAGTATTGTGATCTCTGGGTCGCCAGGGTAGCAACCGCCAGGTATCAGGGTCAGGCATGGCCATCATATCGCTCTCGTCGATCCGGGCAAACCCCTGAATAGAGGAACCATCAAAGCCCATCCCTTGCTCCAGGGCGCCCTCCAGTTCATCCACTGTAATGGCAAAGTTTTTCAGGATACCCAGGATGTCGGTGAACCACAGCCTGATAAACTTAACGTTGTGCTCCTTGGCCATCTTCAGGACATAGTCTGTGCCTTCCTCTCTACTTCTCTTTGTCATATTATTACCTCCTTGTATTTTTCAATATTTGTTGGGCTATCGATTAATGGGCGTATAACCGACCATACGGTCGGAGCCAGCGAGGGAACAGTTTCGTAAATTTGTGCGATACTATCTCTTCAGCATCGTAATCAAAGTGGGCAGCAAACTCAGCAACGAACTGACGGAGAATACGATGGTCGTCTTCCTCCAATTCAGCAACACCGACCTCCTTGCCCAGTTGGTAATCCTCTACGCTTCCCCTCATGTAGATGATACCCCCATGCATGCCGGTGCCGATGAACCTCGCTCTGTGATGTTCGTTTTCGCCTAGATTCAGACCCAGCAGAATCAGCACGCCCCCGGCCATGTACTCGCCGAGAAAGTCCTGGGCAGTTCCACCGATTACCAGCACTGGTCTCTTGTCCAGGTATTCTTTCATGTGAATGCCTGCTCGATAGCCAGCATCTTCTCGGAGAAAGATCTTTCCTCCTCTGGCCGATAGACCGACGATATCACCGGCGTGCCCGTGTACAATTATTTCGCCGCTGTTCATCGTGTTCCCGCAGCCGTCCTGGGCATTGCCGCGTACGATGATTCGAGGTCCGTCCATCAGTGCACCAAGGTCATTTCCGGGGGTGCCAAATATCTCTATCTCCACTGCCTTATCAAGGTCGGTACCGATGTACCTCTGTCCATACACATTATGTATCGCTATCCTCTGGACGCCATCTGAGACCAAGTGTCTCAGCCTGGCGTTAAGCTCCCGGTAGTAAATGCCGCTGGCATCTATTTTTGTCGATGAGTCTCTATTGTCTGCCATTTAACCTCGGTTTTCATCTCAGCCTCATATCAGCAGGTGTCAGGTTATGGCGGAAATCTATTTTGTTATCCCTGCTCTGCTACTCCTCCTCCCGCATATGCTTCAGGCCACCATCAACCGTGCCTCGAACCTGGTTCCTTTCCTCGGCGAAATCAAAACCTGTCCAGATGCCAATGGAGCCGAGGATTGAGTCTTGTGGGTGAAACTTGCGAAAGATTTTGAAGTAGTAGGCTGCCTCACGGCTGTTAATTACTGCCCTCGGATTCTCTGCCTTAATGCGGTCGTACTCATCCTCGCTTATTTCCAACCTAGCCAGTTTTTCCCCCAGGTTCTCACAACCAGCCCCCTGCGTATACTGAACCTTGTAGCGCCAGAGTATGTCGTCAGGGAGGTACCCGGTCCCTTCAAATGCCTTGCGCAGAATCCATTTCTCGATCTTATCTCCAGCCTGTTCGGAAACGTGTATCTTGAGCTTGGGGGTAATCTTCATGGCAAGGTTAACCATAGCTATGTCCAGGAAAGGCACCCTCAACTCAAGGCTAAAATACATCCCCATCCGGTCGGCTCGCTGCAAGTTGATATTATGGAGATTGGCAATACAGCGCCTAGCCTCGAGATTGAGTTCATCCATGGGGAAATGCTTCATATAGTGATAGCCAGCGAAAATCTCGTCCGCACCTTCGCCGGTGAGCACTACCGTCACGTAATCTGCGGCCAGCTTGCAGGTGAAATAGCAGGGAACAGCACAACGTACCAGGGATGGGTCATAACTCTCCAGCTTATTAATCACTATTGGCAACGCATCGTAATACTCTTCCTCGCTAAAGATCAATTCGTGGTGCGTTGAACCGATATGCTTGGCAGCAATGCGAGAAGCCTTAATGTCATCGCTCACGTCCCCGGATTCGTCTCGCATACCCACCACGAAGGTGTGGAGATGAGGGATTTCCTCGGCAGCAATGGCAGCTACCAAGCTGCTGTCTATACCACCGCTACAGAAGGAACCAACGTGGATTTCTTTATCGGCCAATAGCCTTTTCTTAACCGCCTGGATAAAGGTTTCTCGAATCAATTTGCAGGTCTCTTCGACATCCGTCAGCAGGTGGTCTTCAATGGGCGGGATTTCGTAATATTGCACGAACCCGTCTTTGGGAGTGTAATAGTGGCCGGCAGGAAATTCGTAAACCTCGTCCACACCGGCCAAAGTCATAGCCCCCAGCTCAGACGTGAAGTAAAGTTTATCGCCGACATAGCCGTAATAAAGCGGTTTGATTCCGATTGGGTCGCGGGCTAACATAAAATCATTACCATTGAAGATGGCAAAGGCAAACATGCCATCAAGTTCCATCACACCTTGGGGTCCCTTCTCTTGATACAGATGAAGAATGGTTTCGGTGTCGGATTCAGTCTGAAACTGGTACTTAGAGACAAGCTTCTCTCTGAGGTCCCGAAAGTTATAGATTTCGCCGTTGCAGATGATTCCTGTTCTCCCACCATTGGTCAAAATCGGCTGATGACCTCGGGCCACATCTATGATAGAGAGTCTGGTGTGGCCAAAAACGGTGTTGTTGAAAGTATGGATGCCGCGGTCATTCGGTCCCCGATGGGGCAATGCATCCAGCATACGATTGATGGTCTTGGTATCTCGTACCCCAAAGCACCCAGCTATACCGCACATAAAAGCCCTCCGTTCTTTGGCGGGCATAAAGCCTTCGATAATGAGTCTCCATTGTTTGCCATTTTCACCTCCCTGCCATCCTCACGCCCAGGATATCGAGTTCAGTGTCTGATAGTCCTATACCCCTCAAATGCAAGCGATTACCACGCAGACTTTCAATGGCATTGATTCCCAGTCCACCCAGTATCTCCTTCAGCTCAATGCTCCAGCCGCGCAGCAGATTGGCCAGCCTGCGGGCACCGATGTCTGGATTGATTCTCTTGGTCAGTCGAAGGTCAGTGGTGCAAATGCCCCAGGCGCATTTCCCTGTATGACACTGCTGGCAGACATGACAGCCCAGGGCAATGAGAGCTGCAGTCCCGATATTAACAGCATCAGCCCCAAGGGCGATCGCTTTGGCTACATCGCCACTGTTCCTTATGCCTCCTGACACGACTATTGAGGCCTGGTTGCGTATACCCTCTTGCCTCAACCGCGTATCTACTGAGGCCAGTGCCATCTCAATCGGTATGCCAACGTTATCGCGGATGATTTTGGGCGCGGCACCGGTAGACCCTCTTAGTCCATCAAGGACAATAATGTCGGCACCTGCTCTTACCATGCCGGTGGCGATGGCTGCCGAGTTATGGACCGCAGCAATCTTGACCGACACCGGCTTGGTATAGTTTGTCGCCTCTTTCAAAGCATAAACGAGCTGTGCCAGGTCTTCAATGGAGTAAATGTCATGCTGTGGTGCCGGCGATAGAGCATCAGTTCCCTGGGGAATCATCCGTGTCAACGATACCTCACTGCTGACTTTTTCTCCCGGAAGATGTCCGCCAATGCCGGGCTTGGCTCCTTGACCAATCTTGATTTCAACCACTCTGGCTACATCCAGATATTCAGCGTGAACGCCAAATCGTCCCGAAGCTACCTGGGCAATGGTATTGTCTCCATACTTATACAGCTTGCGGTGAAGTCCGCCTTCACCGGTATTCCACAAAGTGCCCATTTCCGTAGCCGCTCTGGCCAGAGATTCATGCACATTGAGACTTAGCGCGCCGTAGGACATAGCAGAAAACATTACCGGGACTTTTAGCTCGATCTGGGGAGCTAGTTTCGTCTTCACGGTAAGGGAAGCCGGGTCAATTTCCACCCGGTCTGGCTTGCACCCCAGATAGGTCTCCAGCTCCATAGGCTCGCGCAATGGGTCAATGGAGGGATTTGTTACTTGACTGGCATTGAGAACCAGATGGTCCCAGTAGATACGCTGGCCTTTATCATCGCCCATTCCGGTAAGTATTACTCCGCCAGTTTCCGCCTGTTTGATAATATCTTCGATAATACCGGGATGCCAGTTATAGTTGTCCCGATAGTCCAGAGGCTTTCGGCTGATTGTGAGCGCCTGGGTCGGACAGAAAAGAACACAGCGGTGGCAGCCAACGCAATTCTCTTCGCGGCTTCTCACCTTATCATCTTCGGCATCATAGTAGTTGGCGTCGAAAGAGCACTGGTTGACGCAAACCTGGCACTGGATGCACCGCTCATGATCCCGTTGTATCCAAAACCTGGGGACCAGATAGGTCTTCATTGTCTCCTCTCCTTGAGCCTCACGGCAATCCCCCGTTTCGCCAGGTATTCCTTGATATCGTTGATGGAGTATCTTCCGTAGTGGAACACGCTGGCAGCCAAGACTGCATCTGCCTTGCCTACCTCTAGTGCCCGATAAAGGTCCTCTGGTATACCGGCTCCGCCACTGGCAATAACTGGTACGCTAACTGTCTGGGATACAGCAAGGGTGAGATCGGTGTCATATCCCGCCCGATGTCCATCAGCGTCCATGCTGGTAAGTAGTAATTCGCCGGCTCCAAGCGCTGCCACCTTGCTTGCCCAGTCGAGGACATCGATCCCGGTGGGCTGCTGGCCGCTGTAGATATAGACCTCCCATCTAGCCTGTTCACTGTTATTTATTCGTTTGGCATCTATGGCTACCACGATGCACTGGCTACCGAATTTCTCAGCACCTTCACTGATCAAATGGGAGTTAAGCACAGCCGCCGTGTTTACCGAAACCTTGTCAGCTCCAGCTAACAGCATACGCCGCATGTCATATATATTGCGTAGCCCACCACCAACGGTAAAAGGTATGAAGATTTCCTCGGAGATGCGCTCAACAACATCCACGATGGTGTCACGGTCTTCAGGGGTTGCTGATATATCCAGAAAGACCAGTTCATCAGCGTTCTCTTCATAGTAAAATCTGGCCAGGTCTACCGGGTCACCGGCGTCGCGTAGATCAACAAAGCTTTTCCCTTTCACAACCCGGCCATCTTTCACGTCAAGGCAGGGTATAATCCTTTTCGTTAACATTTATATTGCCTCTATATTCGCCAAATCCTTTTCTGTTCGCAATGGTTGCCGTAATCTGCCTATTACAGGCTGTCCACCCATCGGCAACCAGGTCTTGTCTAAATCGCCGCAGATGAGGCGGATTGCCGACTCTTCGGATGAAAGATACAGCATGTCACCCTTTTCGCCAACAACCAGTGGTCGTAGTCTGATGCGATCGGTGAGGCCGATCATTTCCCCCTCATGTGCGACTATGACTGTAAAAGGCCCATTCATTAGCAGGCTGCCGTATACCTGGCGTAACACCTGCAATAGTTCTTGCTCTTGTGATGGATACCGCTCGATGTCAGACCAGAGTGGCGGCGCAAACACCTTGGCGGCAATTTCGATAGGAAGTCCGTGTTTTCTTACCAGCAGGTCGACAGCATAAGCTATGACTTCAGTATCAGTCTCCATGGTGCACTGATAGCCGAACTGCTCCAGATAACGCCTGTTGATTCCGTATGAGGAAATCTCACCATTGTGAACCACTGTCCAGTCCAGTATGCTGAATGGGTGAGCACCACCCCACCACGCTTGAGTATTAGTAGGAAATCTACCGTGGGCTGTCCACAGATAACCCTCATATTCCTCGAGACAGTAGTAGTCGGCTATTTCCTCAGGGTAGCCCACGCCCTTGAACACGGCCATGTCCTTGCCGCTGGAGAAGACGAAGGTATCATGTAACTTGGTGTTTATTTCCATCACCCTTGCCACGACATAGTCATCCGTTGATTGCTGTCCGGACTGGTGGCGACCTGCGTCAACAAAGTAACGCCATACCAGTGGTGGGTTGACAATAGACCGTGTCGCTCTTGTTGGCACCTCTTCCGCCTGAACCAGGTGAAAGTTCTCCTGGAGAAATGCTTCTGTCTGCACCTTCCCTTCAGAACTCAGGAACATGATGTGGAGGGCGTACAGGTCGGCGTATTCTGGATATAGACCGTAGATGGCGAAGCCTCCACCCAGTCCGTTACCACGGTCATGCATGTTGGCAATAGCCTTGATTACGCCTTTGCCCGAAAAGCTCCTGCCCGAAGTATCCATGGCACCAAATATGGAGCAGGCATCTATTACCTTGTCATCATGGTGAGGGTTATTCAACTGTCTGATATCTCTCATGGCTATTCTCCAACGAGCATCTTTTCAGGTCGCTCACCAGAAGTCGGTGGCAAGGTTGACTCCGGGGGCAATGTGGCCAGCCTGGCTCGCCAGATATTCTCAGGGAGAGAAGCCAGACCGAAGTCATCAGCGATAAGAACTTCTTTGAAGCTGTCGACATCTACCCTCTCCTTCATCAAATTGTAGACGATACCCGACCTTTCAATGTCGCCACTGAAGACCAGGCCTACTATCAGCCCGTCTCTCAAGACAACCTTCTTATAAACATGACCATCTTTGTGGCTGATTACCTCGTACCTGTCATCAGGAGTGGCCACTATGCCAGCCGACACTATGCTTGCCCCCACATACTTAATTGAGTTTATTGCTGTGCCCCCCTGATATATGGTCGGGCTACCGGCCATGTTGAATCCGGCGACCCTGCCTCCCGCGTAGGCATTGGGCCATATCAATGTAAGTCGGTTCTGGTCATAGACAAAGTCGTGAGCCTCGGCCACATCCCCGCAGGCGTAGACATCCGGGCTCGACGTAGCCATATGGCGGTCGACTATTATGCCCCGGTTCATGTTTATCTTGCTCTCAGGTACAAGCTCAACACGTGGCCGTACACCGATGGCCACAATTACCATTTCGCAGGATAGCTGTCGACCATCATCGATGGTTACGCCGGCAGTTTCACCGGGCGCATGGTTGCTAACTCCTGTTACGGTATTGCCGGTAATGATGTCAACTCCGGACTGCTTCAGGCTTGCCGCCACCAGCGTTGACCCTTCTTCATCGAGTACTGTGTTCAGGATTCGTTCCTTCATTTCAACCACGGTGACGTCAACCCCTCTCTTCACCAGGGCCGTTGTGGCACTTACCCCGATTAGACCACCACCGATAACCACGGCCCTTACCTCTCCATCATAGCGTTTCAGGAACTGGTCGATCGCCTTGGCGTCATCAAGCGTAGAAAAGGTAAAGACTCCTTTCAGCCCGAGTCCATTTATCGCAGGAATGATTGGTAAGCTGCCGGTAGCCAGCAGTAGCTTGTCCCAGATTATCGTTCTGTTGCCTTCGAGCTTAATGGCATGCTTCTCAACATTGAGTTCAGTTACCTTCTGCCCCAGAACGGCCTGAATGTTGTTCTTTTCGTAGAAATCAGGCGGGCGAAATAGCATCCGCTCCAGCGGATATCCCTCAGCCAGATAGTTTGAGATAAGGGGTCTGGAGTATGCAGGATATGGCTCGTCGGAGACTATTGTAATCGCTCCGGCTTTATCCACCTCACGGATAGCCTCTACTGCACCGATTCCCCCGGCGGAGTTTCCGATAATGAGGTATTTCACTTTCTCTTCTGTTGTCATTGTCTTTTCGCCTGATGTACCTATACGCTATTGACCTTTGAACTTAGTGCCATCTTGATGAAGTTCTCGTAGAACCTGAGTCCGAGATCTCCGCTTTTTTCCGGGTGAAACTGAGTAGCCACCAGGTTGCCTCGGATCAGGACACTGCATATCGGAATGCCATATTCGGTCTCGCCGGCTACCAGTGAGATGTCATCAGGCTCCGCGTAATAGCTGTGCAGGAAATAGAAGTTGGCTTCATCCGGTATGCCATCGAAAATTGGATGAGACAGCTTCTGCTCCACTTGATTCCACCCTATGTGCGGAATTTTAAGCCCGCAGGGAAGCTTACGGACCGTTCCGGGGATGATGTCCAGGCACGGATGCCGGCCACCTTCTTCCGTATCAGTAAACAGGACCTGCAAACCGATGCAAATGCCGAGGAAAGGCCGGTCATCAGATATGAAGCGGCTAAGCGACTTGTCCAGCCCCTTTTCCTTCAAGTTGACCATGGTGTCGGCGGCAGCGCCAACCCCGGGCAGAATAACTGCCTGTGCGTCTAGCAGGTCGTGGGGACTGCTCGTCACCTTTGGCTGGTAGCCCAGCTTGTTCATAGCATTAACCACGCTGCGCAGGTTCCCCGCACCGTAATCAATTATGGCAATCACTTGGTTTCCTCCATGCTGGGACTCTCATCATGCAACTCCAAATACACCAGTGCCTCATTGGGGCAATTACTGACACACACGGGCATATTCTCTCCCTCACACAGGTCACACTTCAGTGCCTTGCTTTGCTTTGTGTCTTGTATCATCGCTCCATAAGGACAGACAAGGATGCAAGTCCAGCAACCGATGCACCTCTCATTGTCCACCCTTATCACGCCCGCGATGTCATTGCGAGTGACGGCACCAGTAAGGCAAGCTTGGACACAGGGGGCCTCATCACACTGCTGGCAGCGCACCGATAGGGATACCACCCCTTTTTCCTCCACCCGGAGTCTGGGTAAGGGCGGTGACTGCTTCTTGAATGCCTTGACCAAGTCTGCCGACTGTGCGTGTTGTAGCTGGCAATACACCTCACACAGGTGACAGCCGATGCACACCTCTTCCTTTATATAGACTTTCTTCATCTCCGGTGTCTACTTCGGTGACATAAATCGTCAGGCTATGAGGGCTATCAGTATTGTGTTTAGCCCGGCCATCATTCGTAGCTCCTCGGCATGCGAGAAACCCGGGGATAGCTTACCATAGAGCTGAGAGCATGCCTGTTGCCTGATCCATTATGGCGATCTTCGATTATATCTATTGCTTCCTCTCGATAGGCATTCATCACGTATGGGATGCCAGTAATCTTGGCACATTCCTCGGTCAGTGACATCAGGTCACTACGGCTGATTGCCGGTAGGCTGAAACAACGGGTGCCAGCCATTAGCTGTTGTAAACCTACCCTCAGTTTTTCACAGTAGCTATATATTCCCACAGCGCCGAGTGGGATATTCTTCATTTCTTCAGGGCCGACCAAATCTCTGACCTCTTCGTAACAGACAAATATTTCCTCCGGAGTTGCCCCAAACTGACCAACGGTTTTGGGTAATTTACCCTCGCTAAGCCATAGTGCGATGTTTTTGCCTGCCATGCCCGGAATCATTAGCGCCCGACCCATGCATATTGCCTTGACGAAGGGCGCTCCAAGAGCCAGCGCCTTAAAAATGCCGTCCTCGCTGCTGAAGCCGCCACCAAATGCGATGTCAGGCACTCGTTGCCCTCTAGTGGCTAGTCTTCTGCAAAATTCATAGGCCGCAGAATGTAGATAAATAGGGGGTATCCCCCATTCTTCCATCATGCGCCAGGGGCTCATTCCGGTACCACCGCCGGCGCCGTCTATGGTCAACAGGTCAACCTCAGCCTTTGAACTCCACTTGATGGCCATGGCCAACTCGCGCAGACTGTAGGCGCCTGTTTTCAAGGTGATACGCTTGAAGCCCATGTTCCGCAATCTCTCGATCTCAGCGTAGAACTTCTCTTCATCGATGAAGCCGAGGCGGCTATGGCGCTCGAATTCCTTTAGCGAGCCGTCCCTGAAGCTTGCCCGGCTGACCGGATGCGACGGGTCAGGAGTAACAATATAGCCGCGTCTCTGCAGTTCCAGAGCGCGTTCAAGGCTATTAACCTTTATTTCCCCGCCAATGCATTTTGCACCTTGCCCCCATTTGAATTCAATGGTATCAAGTCCGTGCTTCCGCATCACGTACTCAGCAACACCCAGTTTGGTATCCTCAACGTTCATCTGTACCAGAATTTCACCATAGCCGTTATGGTAGCGGCGGTACATTTCAATTCTACGGTCCATATCCGGTGCACATACGATCTTTCCGTGACTATCTAGCTCAAGTTGAGGATCAATGCCGCAGACATTTTCGCCACAGACGAGAGTAATTCCACTCAAGGCAGCGCCGACAGCAAAGTGTTCCCAGTTCTTGCGAGCAATCTCAGTGGAACCCAGCGCTCCGGTGAATACAGGTATGCGCATCCTGACTTTTTCATCCCACCCATACTCAGTCTCGGTGTTTACCGCCGCGAAGATGGCGGAATCGGGGTCTCCGACAACCTCATCTGGTAGCCCCTTGGCGCCCAGGGCATACCCCTGTATGTTAAGGTGTGAGTAGTCAACCGGGTAGTTCTTGTCTCCGCCGGCAGTGATATCTCCAAACGGTCCCGGATAGAGCAGTTCCCTGCTGCGAAAGCTTGCCTTGAATACTTCGCAGTTGCCGGCGCATCCATCAATACACCGCGAACATAAACCACTCATGGGAACGACACTTCTGGAGCGGTTGGCTGTTCTGGTAGCGTCATTTGCATTCGGTCGCTGTAAATTCATTTTGCTTTCCTCCTATTGTTAATTGGTATTTCCCATTCTGTTCCTCTCCAAGAAACAGACAGCATTGCGGGTTTCCGGGTCAACAACGACTTTGGCTAAAGCACCCTCGGTTGCCCTTGGTACGTCAGTCACATGCACAACATCCTCAAAATCACTTAGTTCTGGCAGTAACTCCCTCAGTATATTGGGGGACCGGAAAAAGAACTCAGTGTTGAAATCAGTAGTAGCGTCATCGGGATAAACCGGAAGATAAAGTATGTCAGACTCTACCAGGTCCTGGAAGAAGTGGGTTCCGTAAGAAACTTCTGGAGTATGCCCCGCTTCCTCGCGCGCAATCTCCACCAGAACGGCTGTAGCGTCGATGTCCGCATAACCAACATTCACACCGAGTTCGATGTTATTACTTCCCCACCGTCCTGGCCCCATTGACATGACCTTGCCCTCCATGCGACGCAACTCATCATTCAGTTTGCCAATGACACGCCCCACAGACCTCTTGGTATCTACTGTGGCTAATGCGGCGTATTTTTTCGGATCGATGTAGATGATGTAGCGAATGTCGCTGACTACTCCTGCATTTATTGCGCGATTGGAGCGGAAAAGCACTTGTTCTCCAGGCAAATTTTCCGGCGTGCTGATTCGTGTGCCAGATAGCGTGGGCACACGCAATGATCTGCATTGCAGCAAGTTGACCCTTACACTATTATTTTGACCGTCAACATGGGCTGTGAATTCAATATCTACCGGCTGCCCCCATGCCTCTTCCAACCTGATTAACATCTCCCCGACTATGTTGACCAGCTCGGTTTGATTTATCAACTTGTTGAAGGTCAAGACCAGGTCTTGCGCAGTACCGCCCGACGGGGTTGCGAACCAGTCACGCAAGTAGCCATCGGTTATCTCGGATGTCAGCAAGTTTAGACCGGGATACCTGTCTCCCTTAATGAGTTCAATGAAAGGTTCAGTTACAAATGTATTCTCTTCAAGGTTGAGCACATCTACCATCCGCTGTGAGTACTTGGCTACTTCCATGCCAATCTCTGGCCTGATTTTGGGATGGCTGACGGCGATCATTCTTGGGTAATCACCGCTTACCCGATTAACAGCACGAGTTCCAAGACCGAACACCAGCCTTATCATCCCCTTTTTAGAATCAATCCGGCTGGTCCAGGCATACAGATTGCGGGAAAAAGCCACGCCTGCCAGGCTCGGGAAGAAGAATTTCTCATAAGGCATGCCGGAGACACGTTGTACAAGGACCGCCATCTGCTCGTCCCCTTCCTCCAGGCCTCGTTTGTGACGATAGGCAAGGGCATCAGGATTCAAGGCACTTGCATAGACCAGTTTGATCGCCTTCAAGAAAATGTCCAGGCGTTTCTCAGGACTTCCCTGATTGGCACAGAACTCGCTCCGATACTTTCCGGCAAAGGCATCAGTGAAGCCGTCCTCAAGAAGACTCGATGAGCGAACTATTATTGGTGCTTGTCCGTAGTAATCAATCATGCTGCGAAATTGTTCCATTATTTCCTCCGGGAAATTGCCTTCCAGAAATTTTTGCTCCAATTTCGTAAACTCTTCTCGCGAGAGCTTCCCCGTCCTTGTTAGTTCCAGCCTCAGCTGGAAAAGACCGTTGTTCACCAGGAAGGTGAAGAAAACATCTGAGCCTATATAGAACGAGTCATGCTCTTCCAGCACCGGGGAGAAATCAATCCGTTCCTGGTCGGCAAGCAAAACGCTCCTTGCTATCAGCATGCCGGCAGCCTTGCCGCCGATTCTTCCTGAACCAATAAGACGACTTCTGACTTTGAGCAGGTCATCCAGAGTAAGGTAGCGGTCGGACAGCTGATTCAATGTCCTGTGGTTGCCAAGCATCATTCGCGATAGTGATTCCTTAAGCACCATTGTCTCGGGCGTCATGTTCGGTGAATTCGGCTGAGCTTCGTTGTGCTGCACCAACGTGCGATAGACAGTATCCCAGGGCGCAATCGATTCAGAGCTAATGGTAATCGGCCGTTTGCTGGCGGTTGCCAGTATCGTTGCCGCGTCGCCACTGCGAAGAATAGGCTCCAAGCCCTTAGCAGCAATTCGATGAGGCACAAACATATGTGGAGAGTAGCGACCCCAGACTTTCAATGGGTGAATGTACATGTCGCCCCCAACATGATAAACATCGATCAGTATCTGAGTAGTATTGCGAATGCGGGCTATGGCACCGTGCCCATGTTGCCCGCGCCTGAGAGCGAAGTAGGCCACAGAATCAACTTCCAAAAGATAGGGACAGGTCACCTGAAAGAAGTTAGCCAGTAATTCATCGGTTGCCCATTCGTCCACCAGAGCCGAAAGGTTATCGAATATATAGCAGACCTTTCTACCGCGTTCCTCAATGATTCGATGGACCTCACCAGCGAAATAGTCGAAGCCATAACTTGGATCAATAGTGGTGATTGTCAACCCAGGCTGCGACTCGAGGATCGCGGCGTGCGGAGCAAATCGCAGGTAAACACAATCCAGACCGTCGCGAATTACCTGTCCAGCAAACGCTTGTGCAAAAAATGGATAGTCCTCAAGTTGGTCGACCTGCCAGACCACGTTGTCACCTAATCGCAGCCCCTGCAGAAGCTCATCAAGTGAGGCCAGCCCGGTGCGGATTGTCTTGGTAGTTACGCCTTGCATGCCTATTACTCCCTAAGTAACGCTCGCTATGGTGGACGGCAACCGCGTGCCGTATACCATATAATAATACAGCCTTTTTGATTTGTCAATACCCTTGATGTAATGGGCTTTTTACGACTGACTTCAAAGTGTTGGCGTAGGCCTGTATATGGATGGTAGCTACCGCTCTAGGAGCGCCGAAATTTGGGGAAGCAGTGGGTGATGGGTTATGTTACGGACAAGAGAGCACTGAAGCTAAGAAGCTGAATCGCGCACCATGCCGTGCGTTCTAGGTCTACTTCACGGTTACCGATTTCGCCAGATTACGGGGTTTGTCTGGGTCGCACCCCCGATTGATAGCCAGATAATAGGCCAGGAGCTGAAGGGGGACCACGGCGACCATGGGATAGAGCAATTCATCAACTTCGGGAATCTTGATCCAGGAATCATAGATGTCGCTGTCCCTGTCGGAGACAGCCATGATATAGGCGCCGCGTGATTTAGCTTCTATGGCATTGCTGAGGGTCTCGAAGAAGGTATAGTCGGCGGGGCAAATCACCACCACCGGTGTGCCGGGCTCGATGAGGGCCAGGGTGCCGTGTTTGAGTTCCCCGGCGGGCATACCTTCGGCATGGATATAGGAGATTTCCTTGAGTTTGAGGGCGCCTTCAGAGGCGATGGCGAAGTTAATTCCCCTGGCGATGTAATAGAAATCGTTCTTATCCTTGAGCTTGTGGCCGAGGTTGATAAGCTCGTTTTTGTTCCAGTCCAGCGCTCTGGTTATGCC
>JAWOFK010000036.1:0-34385 GCA_046497565.1 Dehalococcoidia bacterium | reverse complement strand
TCCTTCCTGCACACATGCCTCCAGAGCATCCCGTACCTCGTCCCTCTGTTCCTCTTTTCCCTTCTTATGATATGATCTTGCCATGGCGTATTCCCTCCTTTTCCCCTTATAGGGGTTATTTACTCTTACTGGAAGGATACGCCTTTTTCTATCCCGGCGTCATCAATTTCCACAACTTTTGATATTAGCTCCGTTGTAGAAATCATAAACTTACAACCTTTGAAAGATGGCCGGGCTAAGGCATACCAGGTTAAGCAAGTGAGGAGTATAATTTTAAAGTATAAGCTTCATAAGGAGGTCAACGATGTATAAGTATGAGATGATTGTTTACTGGAGTGAGGAGGACCAAGCTTATATAGCGGAGGTTCCCGAATTGCCGGGATGTATGGCGGATGGAGCGAGCTACGAGGAAGCCCTGAGGAATGCTCAGGTAGTTATAGCCGAGTGGATAGAGACTGCAAGGTCACTTGGGCGGGAAATCCCGAGCCCTAAGGGGAGGCTTACGTATGCGTAATAAATGTGCCCCGTCGCGCAGTAGACAATGTCACTAATCACCAATCACTGAGAGTTGAACCCAACAAACCCAAGCAACTCAATCAACCCCTTCCAGCCTCCCTGTGGTAAACGATGAGAGCCTTGGCTCGGCTTTGATTTCGGGTCGGTGCTCCCCTATTTCATCGGCACTGTTGGCTGTGCTTGGGAAGAGACTGAATGTTGCAAAGGCTGTCGCCTTGGGCTAAACTAACTCAGGTCAGGCGCTGCTCCCGCCAGGATGCTATTGAGGCCCGGGGGCAAAAGCAACGGAGACAGTGCCGAAAGGAAAGGTGCTGAAGATGAAGAAGGTCAAAGGGGTCTTTGAGGATAACGTGGTCAAGCTCCTGGAGCAAGTCGATGCTCCGGATGGGGTTGAAGTAGAAGTTGTCTTTGCGAATGAGAAAACAGGAGATATCCTCTCCCAGGGGCAAAGGGTGATTTTGGAAAAAACGAAGGGCATATGGGCTGATAACCCTGAGATTGAGAAAGCCTTCAAGATAGTACAGGAAGGGTGGAAGGAGTGGCATTTGGAAGGTGGTGGAGATTCTTCCTTTTGGACGTGTGGAAGCGCAAGAGGCGGCCCGAGTCCATGCAGACCTTGTCAGCAGGAATAAGAGCGTTGGGATTAGAGATGCGTTTATCGCCGGGACGTGCCTGGCCCATCGGCTGCCGATCCTGACGGAGAACGAGGAGCATTTTCAGCGGGTTAGTGGCTTAACCTTAGCCAGGGTCTAACTGGACTGAGCCAGCAAGTTGTTCAGAAGATGAAGCCCGTGCTGCGATCCGCACAGCTAATGCACAGTCGGCCAATTCAGAATAACTCAACGAATCCAACGAACCCAACTCGCTTGCCGCGTATTCGACGCCATGCTACAATGGTCGCTCAAGCAAAGGCAACATGGCCACGAACGCCCAGGTAAAGCTTCGCGGAAGGAGGTGCATCATGGGAAGGAACGTTACCCTGGAGCTTGATGAGAAGACTTATCAGGAGATGAAACGGTTGGCTGAAGCCCGTGGAGGGAGACTGGAAGCCGCATTGGTAGAGGCCATCGCAGCGTACCTGGAGCAAAGGAAGACCTATGCCAACGACTCTTTCTTCCTGCTCGGGAAGGCGGGGCGATCGGGGTTGGGAGACCTGGCCGAAGCCCATGACAAATACCTCTACGCCGGCAAAGACGGGACATAATGCCGGGACGCATTTTCGTCGATACAAGCGCTTTCCTGGCCTTAGAGGATGCGGGCGACCAGCACCACCAGGAGGCGCTTCGCTTTCGCGACCGCCAACTACTATCAGGTAGTTACGAAGTGATCACTGTGATGCAGGACCTGGGGATACAAGATGCCTTCACGTTTGACGAGCACTTCGTGCAGGTTGGTTTTGCTCGAGCACCATGAAGCAGCCATCCCAACAAACTCAATAAACTCAAGCAACCGAATAAACCCGTTGACCATTCACCATTTACTATTTACCAATCACCAATCACTGAAGATAGACCCGACAACTGCTATAATGTCAGGCGCCAGGGTCGCCGTGGGGAACCCAACCTGAGGAAGGGGCCTGGCCCTGGCTGTAGACAAGAGGATGGTGTCATGGGCGTGAATCCAAAGACCGTAGTCGTCACCGGTGGAGCCGGGTTTATCGGCTCTCACCTGGCCGAGGAACTGCTCAGGCGCGGGTATAACGTGGCTGTCCTCGACGACCTCTCCACCGGCAAGCCCGAAAACATCGCCCACCTCCTCAACCCAACGAACTCAACAAACCCAATACTACAGATGTGCTAAAATCTACGAAAGGCAGGAGCACTGAATTAGGGGGAAAGGAGATAATTAAGATGCGGACCAGAGAGCAGCTCATAGACAAGATAAAATCCTTGCCGGAGGATGAGTTCGATGAAAGTGCAGACTTTGTAGAATTTCTAGAAGCAAAAGGGAAGGGGCAGTCTCCGCTGGCAGAATACGGCATGGGTGACTATTTAAACCAACTCTCAGCTTACGAAGAAATGTTGGCTGCTGGGAAGATAAAGTGGAGATAAAAAGAGGGGATGTTTTCCTGGTCGAAGAGAGGTCAAGCTACCTTCACATGTCAGAATACCTGCTGGTATTGGTGGATTAGCAGAAGAGTCGATACTTCTGTGTGAGCGGACGAGAGTAATTGATAAAAGAAGACTGGTACACAAAATGGGCAGTGTTGAAGAAGAATATCTAAGAGAGGTTGAAATAGCTATTAAGGTGATCTTAGGTTTGGAATGAACGAGATATGGAGACGCAAGATCAAGAATAAAGGAGACTAAGAATAAGGTCAAGACTTAGGACATAAATCTGAATCTGAACAATCAACGTACCCCTAGTTGACCTGAAAGCTCAAATTTGCTAAGAAAGCAAAGTTCCGTGCCCGGAATGTGGTAAGATTTACCAGAGGGAAGGCGAAGAGGGAATTTATGCCGTAGGAGGTGATCAGAAATGTTGGCAATAACTGTTCCTGAGAATATCATGCATATTTTAGAGATTGTTCCTGGAGAAACCAGGGAGGATAAGTTGCTGAATTTGCTAGCTGAGAACATTGCTGCCAAATTGAAAGAATGTGACGCTCGAATTGTTGAATTTGAAACAAAGTATGGGATGAGTTTTGTAGAGTTTGAGCAAGCTTGGGCAGAGAAGCTGCTTGGTGACCCCTTCTCTTATTCACTGGAGAAGGATTATATGGAATGGGAAGGCTTTTGCCTGGAAAAGAAAAAATGGCTTTCACTGCTAAAGGAAGTAAGAGAGTCTTCACAAGCTAAGACGTGAATGCATTAGCAATTCTAGAGGGGCATCTTGCATCCGTCAGAGGACTGGCGGCGAGATTCTTCCCTCAAGCTTCTGTTGAGCTTCGTTATCGCAGGCTGACCCAGTACGCCCTAAGAATCGATATAGCAGAGGAGTTCTTCATAGACGTCTATTATAATGGTGAGAATCAACGGCAGAGTTACGCCCTTATCAAGAAAGGAGAGCGAGTATTTGGCTGTGACAACCTCCTTGGCTGGCATTATCACCCTCGAGAAAATCCTGACCGGCATAATTTTTGTCAGGCGGCTCCTTCTTTAGAGGAGATATTCACTCAGCTCGAGCAAACTGCCGGTGCCATAAGGAGTGACGGATGAATACACCCTTAGTCGACCTCAAAGCTCAATACACCTCGATAAAGGAAGAGATCGACTAAGCAATTTGGCTATGACCCGGGATATGAGTTGGAAGCAGGCCTCAGAGAAACCATCGCAGTTCTGCGCAGCCCCTGACAGCCCGATTAGACTCAAAACAAACCCAACAAGCTCAACGAACCCAACGAACCCAACGAACCCAATGAACCCAATGAACGCAATGAACTCGATAACTGCTATAATGTCAGGCGCCGGGGTCGCCGTGGCGAAGTCAACCGCAGAAAGGGGCCTCGCCCTGGCTGTAGACAAGAGGATGGTGTCATGGGCGTGAATCCAAAGACCGTAGTCGTCACCGGTGGAGCCGGGTTTATCGGCTCTCACCTGGCCGAGGAACTGCTCAGGCGCGGGTATAACGTGGCTGTCCTCGACGACCTCTCCACCGGCAAACCCGAAAACATCGCCCACCTCCTCAACCCAACGAACTCAACAAACCCAACAAACTCAATAAACTCGCCCGTCGAATTCATCGACGGGAGCATCACCGACCTCCCTTTACTCAAGAAGCATTTCCGGGACGTTGACTACGTCTTTCACCAGGCAGCCATCCCCAGCGTTCCCCGCAGCATAGCCGACCCTCGGGCCAGTCACGAGGCCAACATTACCGGAACTCTCAATGTGCTCCTGGCGGCCAGGGATAGCGGAGTGAAGAAGGTAATCTACGCCTCATCATGCGCGGTCTATGGCGATACCCCGACTCTGCCCGTAACCGAGGATATGCTCCCCGCTCCACAGTCTCCTTATGCGGTAACCAAGCTGGCCGGCGAGTACTATTGCCAGGTGTTCCACCGGGTGTATGGACTTCCCACCGTCTGCCTCAGGTATTTCAATGTCTACGGACCGGGGCAGGACCCTCATTCACAATACGCCGCCGTCATCCCCCTGTTCATCCGGGAAGCGCTCGATAACAGGCCGCCCATCATCTACGACGATGGGGAGCAGACGCGGGACTTCATCTTCATCAAAGATGTGGTAGACGCCAATATCCTGGCCGCCGAAAGCGATGCCGCCGGCGTCTGCAACATCGGCCGGGGCCAGCGCGTCTCCATAAACAGACTGGCCGGGCTCGTTATCAGGCTGGTGGGGAGCAGCGTTGAGCCCGAGCACCGGGAGGCCCGCCCCGGCGACGTAAGGCACAGCCTGGCCGACATTTCCCGAGCCGGGCAATTCGGCTACAGTCCGAAGTATAGCTTAAAAAAAGGCTTGGGAGAAACTATACAGGCTATCCAAATATGTTATTCCGAATACCTGCCCCAATTCCGCCGCGAGTTCTCGCCGTGACCATTAAAGCTAAGCTCGACGACTCTGATCTTCATCCCCATCTGGAAGCTCGCATGCGTCAGCGTGGAATTACAAGAGCAGAAATCGAAGAGACCCTGAATCATGGCTGGCCAGCCGGAGACGCGAAATCAGGAACGTTTGGCAAGGCATTCGTATTTTCATATAAGGGCGATTGGGAGGGTAAGCATTTTGACGAGAAGGAGGTTACAGTGTATTATAAATTTGCTGACGACAAATGTGTGCTGCTCACAGCAAAAGCCAGATATGGAAAGAGTTTCTCCAGGAGGAGGTGAGATAAAAATGCGAATAGAATATGATCCAACAAGAGACCTTCTTTACCTCTACTTTGCTTCTCCGGAAGTAAAAGCGGCTGAGACTGTAACCGTAGCTCCTGGCGTGCATGTAGACTTTGGCAAAGACGGCAAGTTGCTCGGCATAGAGGTTATAGATGCCTCAGAGATTATGGGGGAAGAGATAGAGTTCAAGCTTCCTGAGATAATCCCTGCAACAGCGAAGAGAGAAGGGACTGTTTAGCGAGACGTAAGGCACAGCCTGGCCGACATTTCCAAAGCCACACAATTCGGTTACAACCCGCAGTACGATTTGGAGCAAGGCCTGCGGGAGACCATCGACTATATGCGCGGCCTGCCATGACCCAAACCCAACGAACCCAACGAACCCAATAAACCCAACAAACCCAACGAACCCAGCAAATGCCAGCCCTATACTGATAGACGTTCGGGGATTTCTTGAGCACGCCCAAGCGGAGGAAAGCGGCTTTTATTGTCGAAGCTTGTGAGTTAAGGGAACACGGTGTTAGAATGAATTGACGGGAGGCGAAGATAGATGACGAAAATGAAGGACAAAGTCATTGAAGAGATAGAATTGCTCCCTGAGGACATCTTGGAGCCGGTGCTTGACTTTGTTGAATATCTGAAGACTCAGAGAAGGAAGGCAGAAGAGCTGAATGCCAGGTATGGCTCTCTTGAGAAATTGCAGGGCAAAGTGCTGAGGAATGAACACACCTGGGAGGAGGAGAAGGACCTTTTCGAATGGGAAACTGCTCTAACGGAGGTGGAAAGAATAAAGAGAATACTGAAACTCGATGAAGCTTGAGGAATTCCAGAAGCGCCCTCATCTTCATCCTTTAGGTAGAGTTGAGGAGCATGTGCAAATAGAGCCTATGCAAATAGAGGAAATACTTGAAGAATATGCAAAGGTTCTGCAACAGGTGTGAGCATCCAGGCCCAATAAACCCAATAAACCCAACCAACCCATTTCGCCGCCGTATTTCCAGAGCTGTTGAAGATGTGTTAGAATCAAATGCACATTGCGATTACAGGACCTTGAAGGAGGTAACCCGGTAGCATGCCCAGGGTAGAATTAGAGTTAGAAGTAAAGCAAATAGCCAGAATACTGGAAGCTCTCAGCCAACAGGAATTGGAAACTCTGGAGCTTCTTCTGCAACCAGAGCTAGGCGCTGAGCTCAGGCAAAGGCGGCAAGAAGCAAGGACAGAGCTTGAGGAAGGAAAGACTCTGTCCAAAGCGGAGCTATTTGGTGACTGACAGACCAACGTATACTGTCAAATTCGCGACCGCTGTCAAAAACGATCTTCGCAAACTGGACAAGCAATTACGAAGGATAATCAAAGAAGAACATCTTGCCCGCATTGAAAGCGACCCATTCAAGGCTGTGCCGCTGCTCTACGAACTCAGAGGACTCTGGTCTTATCACTTCGGCTACAAAGGAACTCAATACAGAATCATATATGAGGTCTATCCTGAACAGCGTGTGGTTCTCGTGGTTATGATTGGAAGCAGAGAAAGGCTCTACGAAGCTCTGAGACGGCGACTCAGGTAGCTTTGGAGGCTGGGCTGCACCTGGCCACGATATCTACCTTAGCAAACTCAACAAACCCAAGGAACCCAAGGAACCCAAGGAACCCAAGGAACCCAAGGAACCCAACAAACCCCACAATCTCAACAAACTCAACAAACGCAATAAAGTCAACGAACTCGTAATCGACGCGTTGCTTTGTCCCCATCTTTTGCCTATAATGCCCCTGATGAACATCACGGTCATCGGCGCCGGCTATGTGGGCCTGGTGGCAGCCTGCTGCCTGGCCGGTTCAGGCCACCGGGTGACCTGTGTGGAAAAAGACCCGGCCAGGTTAGAGCTCCTGGAACAGGGCCGGAGCCCCATCCTGGAGAAGGACATCGACCTCTTGCTCGAGCAGGGCCTGGCGTCGGGCAGGCTGACCTTCTCCGGCTCCCTGCCCGCCCCCCTGGAAGATGACATCGCCATGATAGCCGTGGGCACTCCCGCCCTGGTTACCGGCGCCGCCGACCTCTCCTTCATCTATCAGGTCGTGGCTGAAGTCAGGGCCGCCGCCCAGACCGGGCTGGTGCTGGTCATGAAAAGCACCGTCCCGCCCGGCACCGGCGCCCGGCTGGTGCAGCGCTACCTGGAAAAGACCCCCATTTCCTATGTCTCCAACCCCGAGTTTCTGCGCGAAGGCCTGGCAGTTGAGGACTGGTACCATCCCGGCCGCATCGTCATCGGCGCCCAAACCGGACCGGCAGCCGACCTGGTTGCCGGGCTCTATTCCGGTATTCCTGCGCCCGTCATCGTCACCGATATCACCAGCGCCGAGACCATAAAGTATGCCGCTAATGCCTTCCTGGCCACCAAGATCTCCTTTATCAACGAGATAGCCAATCTCTGCGAGGCGGTCGGCGCCACCATCGATGATGTGGTCGCCGGCATCGGACTGGACCCGCGCATCGGACCCGACTTCTTACGTGCCGGGCTGGGCTACGGCGGCTCCTGCTTTCCCAAGGACACCCGGGCCCTGGATTTCGTGGCCCTCAACCATGGCTACGACTTCCGCCTGCTCAAGTCCACCATCGAGGTCAACACCCGGCAGCGTGTCCTGCCGGTTCACAAGCTCAAGCATCTACTGGGTGGTCTGGAGGGAAAGGAGATCGCCCTCCTGGGCCTGGCCTTCAAGCCCGGCACCGACGATGTCCGCGAAGCCCCGGCCCTGGACATCGCCCGTCTCCTTCACGAGGCGGGCGCTCGGCTCCGCGTCTACGACCCGGCGGCCATGGACAACGCCCGACTGCTCCTGCCGGAAGACATCGTCTTCGCCCGGGACATGTACGAAGCCGTGGCCGGCGCCAGCGCCCTGGTGCTGGTCACCGAGTGGCCCCAGTTCATCGAAGCCGACTGGTCGGCTATCAAGCTGGGCATGAGCCCCCCGCACATAATCTTTGACGGACGTAATGCCCTATCTCAGGATAAGCTTTCAGCTTTGGGTTTCAAGTATGTTGGAGTCGGGCGAAAATTATGAGAATGTTTTCCTAACAGGATTTACAATTGCCCGCAGATATACTGCGATAATGAGAAAGGGATATAATAAGAGGGTCGGGACGTATAGCCAATGTTCGAGATAAAAAAAGAGTATGTTGTCGCTAATGCTAATAAGAAAATGACAGGTTTCAATAGATATAGAAACATTTGAAAAGATAGATGAAATTCGGGAAAGGTATGGGCTTGGGCAATACATAGAGGAAATCGAAAATAGACGCTTGGAAGCATACTAGGAGGTATCTGGCAAGTGGACATAAAAACTGAAGACGCTTTAAGGAGAATTGAGGATTTACAACGAGAACTTGAGCATCTGAGAAGGGATTTGCTTCAGCAAAGAGGGGAGTCGAGAAAAAAACCGTCGCTCTTTGGCAGTGTTCGTGGTGGTGATATTACAGAAGAAATGATAGAACAGGCAGGGATTTTAACGAAAGACAGGATAATTCTTGAGTCTGAAGAATTGACGTAAAATGATTCCAGTCGCTGAGTTCTATCTCGTCTTCGACGGGCGCAACACTTTACCGCCGGACAACCTCAGGGCTCTCGGTTTCCACTATCAGGGCATAGGACGGGGAAGCAGGTGAGCCGCGCATGAAAGCTGTAGTGACCGGTTGTGCCGGCTTTGTCGGTTCTCACCTCACGGAGGCATTGCTGGCCGGGGGACTCCGTGTCACCGGCATAGATAGCTTCACGGACTACTATCGCCCGCAGGCCAAGCGCCAAAATCTGGAACAGGCCCTCAGGCACGGAGACTTCGAGCTGCTCGAGGCAGATATTCTCCGCCTGGCCGAATTTCCCGAAACAGACTATCTCTTCCACCTCGCGGCCCAGCCCGGGGTCAGGGCCTCCTGGGGCACCAGCTTTGAGGTGTACGTCAGAAATAATGTCCTCGCTACGCAGAAGCTGCTGGAATACTACAAGGATAGAAGACTGGCCAGATTCGTCTACGCCTCGTCATCTTCGGTTTATGGCGACTGTCCGGACCTGCCCATGAGGGAGGACTCCTTGCTCAAGCCCGTGTCCCCTTATGGAGTGACCAAGCTGGCCGCGGAGAACCTCTGCTACCTCTATTACAAGAACTACGGTCTCCCCGCCGTTTCCCTCAGGTATTTCACCGTTTATGGTCCCCGGCAGAGGCCCGATATGGCCATAAACAAGATGGTCGGGGCCGTCTTTGCCGGAGACGAGATAACGGTTTTCGGAGACGGCACGCAGACGCGGGACTTCACCTACGTCGAGGATGCCGTGGAGGCGACGGTTATTGCCGCACAGAAGGGTCCGCCAGGAGAGGTCTTCAACACTGGGGGCGGCAGCAGGATAACCGTCAATGAACTGGTCGGCAAAATCGAGAGCATCGCCGGCAGGAAAGCCAGGGTCAGGAATACCGAAGAGCAGAAGGGCGATGTCAGGGACACACTGGCGGACATAAGCAAAGCCGGACAAATCCTTAACTGGCAACCGGAAGTCGGCATTGACCGCGGCCTGGAGCGCTACATCGCCTGGTTCCACAGCACTGCCCAAACGCAATAAACCCAGCCTCCCCGCGTCGTTGCGAGGGGCGAAGCCCGGAAGCAATCTCACCCAATCGCCCCCCACCTGTCATTGTGAAGGGCGCAGCCCTGCGGCAGTCCCCGCACCTACGAGATTGCTTCGCTTCGCTCGCAAAGACAAAAGGGGAGTTGGGGCGCGGCAATCTCCGCAAAGCCACCAGACCCAATCACCATTCACCATTCACTCCCCTCACCCCCTCCCCCGCGCCATCTCCTGAAACCTGGGATTCGACTCCATCAGCTCCTCGTAGGTGCCGCAGCCCACAATCCGCCCGTAGTCGATAACATAAACGGCGTCGCACTTCCGCACCGTGGTCAGCCGGTGTGCGATTATGACCAGGGTCTTCACCCTGGCCACGTTCTCGATGGCGGCGAACACGGCACGCTCGGTGGCACCGTCCAGCGCGCTGGTGGCCTCGTCCAGCACGAGCACCCCGGGGTCGTGATAGAGCGCCCGGGCGATGCCCACCCTCTGTCGCTCGCCGCCGCTCAGCCGCACCCCGCGCTCTCCCACCACCGTCCTGTACCCGTCCGGCAGCTCGTTCACGATGAACTCATGTATGTTGGCCACCCGCGCCGCCCGCTCCACCGCCTCCATGTCGATATCCTTCTCCGGCGTGCCGAAAGCTATGTTCGAGGCCACCGTGTTGTCCTGGAGGTAGATGTCCTGCGGCACGTAGCCCAGGTTGCGCTGCCAGCGGGGCAGGTTCTCGTCGCTGATTTCCACGCCGTCGACGCGCATAACACCCTCCGACGGCGGCAGAAGCCCCAGGATGATGTCGCCGATGGTGGTCTTGCCCGCGCCGGTCGTCCCCACCAGGGCCACCGCCGACCCGGCCTTCACGGTCAACGACAGGTCGTGTATCACGGGCTCCTCGGTGCCCGGATAGCGGAAGGTTATGCGGTCCAGCTCCAGCTTCTCCCGGAAGGACAGCGGTTCCACGTCCCGCGGGCCCTTGTCGCCGGCTGCCTTGGCAGTCTCCCCCAGCGCCTCGTGCAGCGTGTCCAGGACGGCCACATTGAAGCGCAGCTGGGACATTCCCTGGAATATGTGCTGCATGGCCGGCATCATGCGGTAGGCGGCAAAAACGAACAGCCCGGCCAGGGGCAGCACCTGCGCCAGCTCGCCGCCCGTGCCCAGGAGGTACACGACGATGAGGATAACGCCTCCGAAGGCCACCGCTTCCAGCGCATACTGGGGCACGCGGGAAATCACCGCCGCCGTCGCCGTCCGGGTGGCAAACCTCCAGGAGTGGCGGCTGTACTGCTGCACAAAGTCGTCCTCGGCCCCCAGCAGCTTGACCAGCTTGACGCCGCCGAACGCCTCGTTGGCGGTCTTGAACCGCCCGGCGTTGGCGTCGATCCGTTCCTTTCCGATCCGTCCCAGCTTCCGCCGCACAAACAGATAGATTGCCCCGTATACCAGTCCCAGCGCTCCCAATACCGCCACGGCCAGCACCGGGCTCACCACTATCAGCAGGGCCATGATGAACACCAGCACCACGGCCCGGGCGACCATCTCAATGCCCGGCACCAGTATGCCCGTCACCAGTTGCCCCGTCTCGCCCAGGATGTTCCGTCCCAGGACGGCGGTGTTCTGGTTCAGAAAAAAGGTGTACGGCCGGTGCAGGTAGCCGGCCAGCAGCCGCCGCGAGATGCTGTGGTTGCGTCCCCAGCTGAAGCGCAGCATCCCCCACGTCACCGCCGCCCGCAGCACGTTGCTCAGCACCAGCACCACCAGCGCCAGCACGCCCAGGAACAGCAGGAACCGGTTCACATCCGTAAAGCCCAGGGTGTTGAACAGCCACCTGACTATGGCATTGTCCTGGACGGCCTCGGGACTGGCCACCAGGGTCAGGAAGGGCAGGATGGATGCCACGCCGGCGGTCTCCAGCAGGGCTGCCGCCACTACCGCGGCGAACACCAGCCACAGCAGGCGCCGCTCCTTCGGCGTCAACAGGTCCAGCACTTTCCGCCACATGCTCATCGCGGTGCCCCCAGCAGCATCTTGCCTGCACGCCGGTACTCAGACAGATTAGTCGATACCACGTCGATAGTAGTATAACACGGAAAACCAATCACGCGTGTCCCCGGTTTCACGGCCAATCCGCAAACCCCAGTCACCAGTCACTATTTACTATTCACCATTCACTAACTCCACCAACCCAACAAACTCAATAAACTCAAGCAACCGAATAAACCCGTTGACCATTCACCATTTACCATTTACTATTCACTATTCACCAATCACTGACGATGAACTCTGTTCCCTCTGGGAAGGCAAGTCACAGATGGTCGGGCGCCAACGCAAATCAGAATGCCCGTTTGGTTCAGAATGCGGCCGTAAGTTGAATCTGACACCGTATCTCCCCTTCAGCGGGTAGGCCAGCAGGTCGTCTTGTCTCATCCATCTCTCCGGCCGAAAGGGCCAAGCGGCAGAAGTACGAGTGACCAATCGCGCGATAGCTTACCATCCCGATCAACGCCATGGCCGTCTTGTCTATCCCGATGCGCAGAACGCGCCGCGCGTCACCGACCTCAACCCAACCATCCGTGATGCCAATTCCATGCCTGGCAGAGACAAGGAATGAGACTGCATTCCCGTGGTCTACAGTAGTGCCGTTCAGCAAGAATGTCTCATCATATTTACCGCCGTTGTGGGTCCTGTACATTAGTGTTGCGCGGTCAAAGGCATCGGGATTCAAAGTGATGTTTCCTACCCGGAACGAGCCAGCGGGGGCATCGCTCCACTCACAAACATAGCTTAATGTCAGTTTCGGCTCCACCGCAGAAACCAGCACACGCTTGGTCACGGGTCCCAGACTGGTTGCCACTACGCCTTCAATCAACAGGTCTCCCTGTTCGAGTACTGTAACAGAGGGCTCAACCGGATTCAGGTCGGTGACTTTCGGCTGTAGCGGTGCCTCCAGTACGAGGTGGCCTGTATACCAGTCAGCCCCGACGGCAATATCGTCATAATACCCGTGCGGCAGCGTCCCACAGAGCGGTGGCCCGTCAAACGAGCCAAGCCACAGACCGTCAATCGTCAGCCCGCGCTGACAGTTCAGCTTCACACGCACCGCCTTCGTCTCAACCACCAGATAACGTCCCTGGCGTTTGACCCCCGGCACATGCGCCACCGATTGCCCCTGGCCGGTGACGTTCCATGTTCTATTGGCTGCCAGGGAAGGTGCGTTTGCCCCGACTTGTTCCGCAAAAGACAGTAGGCGCTCACGGTACCGGCGCCATCGTTCTTCCGTGACGTGGGTCCGAAAATCGCTGCTCCACAGATAGCACAGTTCCCTCCACGAATCATCGCCGGCATCAGTATTCTCTCTGAGCTGGTCATAGATTCGCCAGCAGGTAGTGTTGATGTCGGCGTCACCCCGTCCGGTGACGGCCCATCTAGTGACGTTGTACTTGCCCTGTTTTTTAACGGGTATCGGCTGCTCTGCCGACTCCAGGTGCAGGCGGTTACCGGCACCCGGGTCGTCCAGAAAAGCCAGCATCTCGCCGGGGCGGATGAACCGGAAGCGGCCGTCTGATAGCAACGCCCCAAATAGGTGGCCGATGCGCTGCCACTCACTACCTTCCCGCAAAACCGGTTCCGTGTGGTAGCGGCCGGGTCGAAAGTCGAAGATTTCAGCGTCATTTCCGTAGACCGACAAGGCGCGCCGTGTTTCCGATAGGTGCCGGGAAAGATAATCCACGTATTCATCCAGTTCCATGTCGCTCTGAACGTAGCGCTGGAACTTCTGGAAGGCGATGGAGTTGTTCCAGATTAACGGCACCTCTTCACCATGCTGGCCGCAAGCGAACTGGGGTAGGTAGCGCCATTCTGGATTCCACGCAGGATGACAGCTAGCCGGGTTGTCCCACTCCATCATGATGGCCTGGTAGCCGGCATCCAGGTAGTGCTGTATGAGGCCGGCGGAGTACGCCTGCTCGTTAACCAGGGCAAGTACGGGGCGAAAACCCAGCAGTCGCTCGTAAACCTGGTGACCCAGGCGAAGATTAGCGGCATTGACCTCCGCCGGCACCAGTGGCCCAATGATTTGGGAATAGCCGCTGCCGATGAACTCACAACGACCTTCCGTAGTCAGCCGGCGCAACTCCTCCAGCCAGGGCAGGTCGACGGCCGCCGCGGTCTCCAGTGTGTAGCCAGTGGCCTCGATCCCCAGCGGCAGGTTGTACTCACGGGCAAGACGCAAGAGCGGCCAGTAGCAGCGCCGTATTACCTCCGGGCGTTGCTCCTCCGCGATGGAGGAGTATGCCAGGTTGAGATGAAAGAGTGCAGACAAATGCAGCATACTGAAACGCTCATTTCAGGTAAGGACGTAAGTCCTCGGCAAAATGAACCCATTCGCTACCATGTTCGAGACTCAATCGAGCACCATCCACGATTGCCGTAGAAACCAAAGCATCACTGAAGCTAGGCCGCCGGCCTTCGAATTGTGCGGGAGAACGCTTCCCTCGAATAATGTCCCTTACGTCCTCTAGGAATTGGGTGATACTCTCTATGCCATACCCACGGTATTCTTGACGTCCGGCATCTAGGTCACGGTAAGGTTGACAAAAGTACGGGTTCATCGCCTCGACACCGCCCGAATCGGTAACAATTCGAACGCCGCGGTCTGTCTGGTCACTCTCAAATCTACCCTTTGTGCCAACTACCTTGATCCCCTGCTGAGATACAGCAGAATTACAGTCGGGGTCGATCCAATTCGTCAATATGGTGGATACGAAGCCTTTTGACCACTCAACCAGGACCTGAATGGCATCGTAGGTTGACACAAGCTGCTCAGCCAACCACTTAGATTGTCCCAAAGCTATCATCCGACGAGGACGGTCACCAGTCACGAAGTAGATCAGGTCAGCATAGTGCACACCAAGGTACTGGAAGACTGTGGTGTGCTTTACCCACGCGGAGAACAGGGTTGTCGGTATGTTCTTGCGCTGGCTGTATTCCACGTGAAAATACAGGGGCGACCCAATCACCTCCTGCCTTATAGCGTCGCGGAGCTTTAGGTTAGTCCAGTCCCAGCGCTTATGGAAGTCTACTGCACCGTAGACGCCGGCCTTTTCCACGCCCAGTACAAGCTGACGGGCGTCGGCTATACTGGGCGCCAAGGGCTTAACAACCAGTACATGTTTTCCCGCCTTGATGCTTGCCAAAGCCATCTCAGTATGAAGGTGGTCCGGCGTCGCAACAATAACGGCTGCTGCTTCGGGCAAATCTCGTATTGCATCTAGATATGCAGTGGGATCTGAGACGTTTTGTGAAGGGTACCGCCTGTAAGGTAAATCTGTGCCCAGCAACGCCGACAATTCTGTCAGTTTAGTACCGAATGTCACAAACGACTCGCCGCTACTGCTTGCGACGAGCACATCGCCGATGATTCCGGCCCTGTAAGCTTGCATGACGGCGGGCAGCACCGTTCCATGGGCGTCAGTTCCCCGACCGCACACATACATGCCGGTACCGATAATGAGCAAGGCAACCTTTTCTGCGGTACTTGATGACATACTGACGATTAGACCCCTTCAATTTCCCATTGTAACATATTGATCAGCCGCTTCGCGTTCTCGATTGCTTCCTGTAGCCGGTCACCCTCGGCAACAACCACCGCGGGGCGCGCAGGATGGTTTGTGATACGCGGTATCACATCACCTTCCTTGAGAAATATGTGTGCATATCGGCAGGCAGAATCCTGCAACACCCGATTGAACCCTGTTATCCGTTTGACTCGGCCGGGTTCAGGAAAGGCAAACCGAATCGCGGCGGCTCTTTCGAATTTATGCTCAAGCTCCTTCGGATCAAGTCGGTCGCCCAAGCTAAGCTTGATGTTGATGCGGTCCAAAGCAACACCGCAAGAGACAGGCGTAGCCACGGTGCCGAAGAAGCCTCCCGACAAACGAGTCGCTACCTCGATGACCTTCACTAGACCATTATGGATGATCAAGTCCCCTTTTATGACACTTGTCTTTACCCCTAGGGCAAGGGCAGCGTGCTGCATAACTGCATGTATTTCATCGCGGAATTCCGCGGAGTAGATGCTGGGCATTTCGCCTCCATTCTCGACAACGAACGGCGCGAATCGCGCCAAATACTCATAGTTCCGGTCAAAGATGGCCGGAATGTGAGCTTGGCCGTCAATCATGAAGCCTTCGGTGGAAAGCTGGGGCCCAATAAGATACTCTTCCACCATCACCCGTCCGGTTGGCGAATAGCCACGAGCAGTGACATAAGCGGTTGGCAATTGAGCTCGATCTCGTATCAGTTGAACACCACGACCTCCTCGACTATCCACTGGTTTTACGACCACTGGTAATCCGAACTCCTCTGCCACCTTTATCAAGTGCCTCTCATCTGTTGCCTCGTGGAACGACGGCGTGGGCACCATGTGCTGCTGAAAACGTTCCTTCATGCGAATCTTCTCGCTTGCATTTGACGCACTCTCAACCCCGATACCCGGCACTTGGAGGCCTTCTGCCACGTATGCCACAGTATGAGGAACGTCAGCAGCCACCGTCATCACACCGTCGATTCGTCTCCCTTGGGCAATGTAGTCCTTGGCCGCTTTTAGTGTTCTTTGAGGGTCGTAAGTAGAAGCAACTGCGAAATCGTCCGCCATGGAGAAGCCCGGAGAATTGGGGTTGCCATCCGTTACAAAAACGACTAACCCCATATCATGTGCAGTCCTTATAACTAGACAATTCTCCTCGGCAGCCCCGATGATCATGATTGTTCTCGTGGTCATTGCGTATCAAATCACCTTATAGGCAGAGCGCGAATACGTTTCAGCGAGTGCTTCTGTCGTTCAAGACTCCGACGGAGGGCAGGCCAGAACCGGCAACGAAATTCAGTCCCTCGAAGGCAAGGCCTTCTACCATGGAGCCATCGCCGATAACGGCGACCACAGGGTGAGGAGAACCCGCCAGTCGCCGTGCCCACGCGATACCGCTTGCGATTGAAAGGGAGGTGCCGGCGTGAGTGGCATCAATGATGTCGTGCTCACTTTCTTGGCGGGTCAGAAAGCGATTCATGCCGCCCCATTGGTTAAGTGTGTGGAAAAGCCCTTGCCTGCCCGTCAATAGCTTATGAGCGTAACCCTGGTGCCCCGTATCAAACACCAGGCAGTCGCGGGGTGAGTCGAAGACGTAATGCAACGCAATGGTGAGTTCGACCACGCCCAGATTCGCACCTATGTGCCCACCTGTGCGCGATACTGTTTCTATGAGGAACTGCCGCATCTCCGCTGCAAGAAGCACAAGGTCCTGCGCCGTGAATCGCTTGACCCTCTCCGGCGATAGCGATTCCAGAAATGTCATGTCTGTCTCCCTATCGCGATCTGCGCACAGGCGATGTCTATGTACTGCTCAATAGCGGTCCTGCCGGATTGGACACGTGCCAGAATCCGATTGGAGATTTCTTCGCGGCGGGCGATTGCCATCTCCAGCCTCTCAAGCATGGTTGCAGAAGAGACCTCTGGCAAAGCAACGACCAGGTCGGCACAACCAAGCCAGCGCATAAACTCTGCGACCTTTGGAAGGTAGCTCACAGCTACAGATGGCACTCCCTGAATGGCAGCGTAAACATTTCCATGAAGACGAGTGCATAAACCGACGTCTGCCTGGCTATATAAGGCGAGACACCCTTCAACTGTCAAATGGTCATTGACAACGATGGCATTGTGAGGGAATTGCATTTGTTCTACTACCCACCGGGCCACATTGCGATCGTCTTCGCTTGGGTTGCCGTGCTCATAGGTACACTGGGGAATAAACAGCAACGTTGCCGCGTGACGTGAAGCCAAACCATCACAGACACGTGCCATTTGGTCTATGTACTGCTGGGCACTCAGATTGCCAGTAGGGGGGATATCCCGCACAGATACAACAATAATCGGGCCACGTTTTTTATCATGAGCCTGGCGCCAATAAGTGATTGCGCGGGCAACATCCGGTCGAGGTGCACGCAATCCAAGAACCGGATCCGGCAGTTGGACAACCTCGCCGCTGTAGCCAAGCTGTGCCAACTCCTCAACGCTTCGCTGGTCTCGCACTGTAACCGCATTGGCCATACTGGCAGCCAGCCGTGATAAGGCGCGCCCATAGTCTGTCCGAAAAGGCCCGACCGAGATGCCAAACCACATCACTGGAGTTCCCACCATTTTGGCCATGAGAGTGAGGATGACGAGATAGGGGATCGGCCCTTTCAGTAGATCAATGCTTACATCTACAAGGAAGTTACTAGCCCCCAGCACCAGCAGGTCGCTAGTGCTGATTTCCTGCTGTAGCAGCCGAAGATGAGAACGATCGTCATCATAGTTGAAACCACGAAACCACTTTCCAATGCTCTCGGATTTATGTTCGTACTCGATGTTCGGAATACATCGGAGTTCGTATGGTGCATAGTGCTCCTCATGTGCATGACGCGCAATAACCACCCCATCGAAATTGTCAAGACGCCGCCGCAGGCCTTCCACCATTGAAATCAAGGCGGCATCATCACCCTGACTACGGATACCATAAGCACCGGCGAAAATCACTTTCTTCATAAGTCCGTGCTCTGGCGCTTTCTACCAAACAGTACAACCTCCCTGCCGAGGCCTGCCTCGGCCATTTTTTGGTACCATTGCCGCTTGACAGCGCTCAGCCCCGCTGCTGTGAGTCTTGCGTCCAGCAACTTCCTCTTTGCGTGGCACTGCCGTCCGAGAGCATCGTTACCCACGTAATTATCTCCCATCAGCAGGAATATGTCTATGGGAAAAGTGGCCTCGCTCAGAACTACCTCGAAGCCGGTTTTCTCGACAAGGCGGGCCAGCGAATCAAAGTCGAAGTAGTTTATGTGATGGGGCGGTGCTACCCACCAGGGCTGATAGCCGCACGCCGTCCTCAGGGCATGCTGAAACGGACTGTAATCATTGGGGACAACCACACATATAAGGCCCTCTTCAGCCAGTAAGCCTCTGGCCATGTGCAACATCCCTCGGGGGTCAGGGATATGCTCCAGCACCTCACTCATATGCACTACATCAAACGTCCCCCAATCCCTGGCCGTGTGCTCCGTCAGGAAAAGCTCACGGATGTCCAGCCCCAGTCCGCGACTGTGGGCGGCAGCCTGCGCCGAAGGTTCAACCCCGAGGGTCTGCCAGCCGCGCTGTTTCCCGTGGTGAAGGAAGAAACCCGGCCCTGAACCTATGTCCAGGATACGGCGTCGGTGAGGCGGCAGAAGGTCTTCAAAGGTATCATAACGCTCGCTGTAGACGAGGTTCCACCAGTCCAAATCTTCCCTGTGGCGTTCCAGGTAGAGCGGTTTTTCGCGCGAGTAGTATTCCTGGCGGTACACTGCGTCCAGCTCTTCCGGGGTCGGGACCGGGACGATGTGCTTGAATCCGCAAGGCTCACACTCGATTACGTCGAAGCCCTTTACTGAGTCCATTATGGGCCCTTTGTGGCTATGCCATTCTCTCGATTCAGCCATCGGTGCTCGTGACTCTCGCCGCTACAATGCCGGCGATACGCTTGGTGCCCTCCCCATCTACTTGCTGCCTGGCTGTACTCGCCATCCGCAACCGTGCGGGCACGTCACTCAGTAACCGCCTGACCGCCTGGGCCAGCGAATGGTCCGTCACATTGGTGAATACACCCAGGGAAACCGCCATACCTGCCTGGACAAACGCCGAAGCTGCTTCAGCATGGTCGTCCGTCAGGCACAGATGTACCGCCGGCACTCCAGCGGCCGCCAGTTCATAGGCGGTCATGCCGAAAGACGCTACTGCCAGGTCTGCCTCTCGCATCAGGCGCCACATGTCGCTCACATTGTGCCGGAGGTTGAAATCACGCCGCACTTTTCGCAGCACGTCATCAAGTGCTTCATTATGGCAGAAACCCGGGCCCAGCACAAGCACAGCGGCGAACTCCTCCTCGAGCAAATCAAGTGCCTTCACGGCCTTCAAGGTAAGTCCGGCCGGATCGCTGCCTCCCATCGTGACCAGTACTACCGGGTGCTGCCTGTTAGTCCGATTGCCACGGTGGGCGAACTGTTGCCGCAAGACGACCCACTCCCAACCCACGTACAGCTGTCCGGTGAAGCCTGTCCAGTCCAGCCGCTGCACCTGGGGCACCGGCGGGTAGAAAGCCAGGTCGGCCGACAGCCGCCGGTCACCGGGGTCATCCAGGGTCACGATAAGAATCCCGGCGCTGCGCCACCTGTCGACGCTCCTGCGAGTCAGGTCAGTTCGAATATCAAGTATAAGTACATCCGGCAGCAGCCGCTGGATAACGCCCTCGAGCCACGCATCTTCGTTATCGTCACCATGCTGCTCCTCGTACGGGTAGTCAGCCTGCCTGATGAGATCGATACCTGTTGTTCCCTGAGCTATGGCGAAGGCCACCCCCAGGCCATGTCGATCTCGCAGTTCATCGGCCAGGGCCAGGCAGCGGTAGACATGTCCCAACCCCAGTGAAGCGTCTCCGTCACAGCGGAACAGGACCCGGCGCGTCACTTCGCTTGCCTTCCTCTGATGGACGTGAGCGTTGATCTTCATAAGGTCAGGTTCAGTCCGCAACAGCCGTACAACATCACGGACAGCGGCATCACCTGCCGGAACTTTCAGGCGAGCATAGACCTCTTCCAGAAAACGGAGGTCAGCCGGTGCGTCCACGGATAACCGGGCACCGCTCAACTGGTAATCGGCGTCGACCGGCACATGCACGACCCGAACGAAGCCGGGATGTTTCTTGAAGTATGCGGTTACATGTTCTCGCGCTACCGGGTCGTCACCGGCTTCGTGCAACAGTCTCTTCAGAGCGCCAAAGGTGAACGGGGAAAAGCCCTCGTGGATGCTGGGACTCTGAGGTTCGCCCGTACAGTAATCTGCTTTGCTCTCAATCAGTTTATGAACCAGAGTGTCTATCATTGCCGGGTCGATCAGGGGCGCATCGCCAGTGACGCGAACAATGATGTCGGCTGTCATTTGCTCCGCAGCAAGTACGTAACGCGCCAGCACGTTGTCTTCAGGGCCACGGACGACCCCAACTCCCTCCCTGAGCGCAAACTGCTCTATGACATCGTCTCCCGGATCGGTCGAGGTGGCGATGGCGATGGCGTCCACAGTTCGGGCCTGGCGCAGGCGGTGAATGATGTGCCACAGGACAGCCTTGCCGGCAACGGGCATCAGCACTTTGCCGGGCAAGCGACTGGAGCCCATTCGGGCCTGGACAATAGCCACAACCCGCATACTACCCTCGCCATCCTTCCCGTGTTTCCAACAGGGGCCGCAGTCCGTCGCCGGGATCAGCTCTCCATTCCCTCTCCTGCAATTCACACTGCGATGGTAACTTCTGACCGCTTCCGTCGGCTTGAAACCCTGCCTGGACCGCGCTGATCACCGGGCTAATCTGGTCCGGCAACCAGCAATGCCCCATCCTGTACTCTTCACCATGACTATCGAGGTCAAGGTGGAACTCGACCATACTGGCTTTCCATGTGTGAACCGCACGGAATATTACACCTGGGTCTACGCTGTGGTCGGACCATCCCACCGGGCAATTGCAGGCCTGTCGCAGAGTCGCGATTGCCGCCAGGTTACACTGGTCAACCGGAACCGGATACCCGGAGACACAGTGGAGCAGGGTCAAGTCGTTACACCCCGTCTTTCGCAGTACCTGCACGGCCCTTTGCACTTCAGCCAATGTAGCCATGCCGGTAGAGAGGATGACAGGTTTTTGCGTCCGGGCACAGGCAATGAGCAGGTCATCCCACATCAACTCATACGATGAGACCTTATACGCGTCGACGTAGGGTAATAGCTCCCTGACTGCCTCAAGGTAGAACGGGGTGCATATGAATTCAATGCCCGCTTCCTGACAACGCGCAGCCAGAGCAGGCAGGAAACCAACCGGTAATTCCCATGCCTCGCGCTTACGGTGTTTCTCGCTCTTATTGAGAATCTCCGGTGCAAAGAGTTCTTGTATCTTAAACAGCTGAAACTTGATAGCGCTGGCGCCGATTGCTGCCGTTGTGTCAATGAAGGCAAGGCAACGCTCAATGTCCCGGTTGTGATTGCTTGACACTTCAGCAACGAATCTCACGGCAGATATCATGCGCTAGACCTCTTTGTCACTTTGCCGGGCAGCCTGGTGGAGCCCATTCGTGCCTGAATAATGGCTACTACTTTCATAGTCGGTTCTTCGTCGAATAGGATCGCAGCACTTTTTGGACTGCTTCGATTACGTCCTCAACATCGTCATCGCTCATTTTGGGGAACAGAGGCAGGGTAATTGCTCTCTCGTAGTATCGCTCTGCCCGGGGGTGATCCCCTTTCCTGTAGCCGAATTCCTTCTTGTAGAACGGGTGAAGATGAAGGGGCATGTAATGAACGTTGACGCCGATATTCTCTGCCTGTAGCGCCTCAAATACCTCTTTTCTGCTCACATCCAACATGTCGGTTCGTAGCTGGATAACGTAGATGTGATAGGCGGCTTTGACATCCCCCAATTCGACAGGGGTTATGACCTCTTCTATTCCGGATAACGCATCGTTGTACCGGGAGGCTATTTCCCGCCGCCGCTGAACAAAGCGGTCCAGTTTCTTCAGTTGGCTGATACCTAAGGCACACTGGAAATCGGTGATTCTAAGGTTGTACCCCGGCTCGGGAATCTCATAGTACCAGGGGCCGTCGTTCTTGAGGGCGTTCTGGTTCTTTACGATACCATGATGCCGGAAAGCCTTGAGTCGTTCATAGTATTGCTTGCTGTCGGTGAGCACCATGCCACCCTCGCCGGTGGTGATGTGCTTCACCGGGTGGAAGCTGAGAACGGTCATGTCGGACAGGCTGCCAATCTTCCGGCCCTTGTACTCAGCGCCCAACGCGTGGCAGGCGTCTTCGATAACGACGAGGTTTCTCTTTCTGGCCAGCGTTCTTATCTCGTCCAGGTCGGCGGGATGGCCGGCGAAGTCCACGGGTAGAACCGCCTTCGTTTTCGGTGATAGTCTCTTTTCTATTTCGCGGACGTCGATATTGAGGGTGTCTTCCCCTATGTCGGCGAACACCGGCCTGCCCCCGCAGTAAACCACGGTATTGGCGGTAGCCGCGAACGTGATGGGGGTTGTGATGGCTTCGTCTCCCCTCGAGATTCCCGCCACTGCACAGGCGGCGTGCAGCGCCGCCGTGCCGCTGGATACCGCCACCGCATACCCGGCGCCACAATACTCTGCCACCCGTCTTTCGAACTCATCGACCTTGGGGCCCTGGGTAATCCAATCGCTCCTGAGAACTTCGACGACCGCGGCAATATCCTCCTCATCAATCCATTGATGACCGTAGGGAAGGGTGCTGTTCCTGACCGGCTTCCCGCCTTCTATGGCAAGCTGCTCCACTTAGTGCTCCCCGAGCATTCCTGTTAGTTCATCTTTGGTCAGCCACATTCCGTTGTTATCGCTGGTATATCTGAATCCCTCCGGGACAGGCTTCCCGCCCGTTGCGGGTTCCTTCCGCCTGAAGGCGTGCTCTGGCTCAATGACAAAGTAATCGTCGAACTCCACTGAGTGTCTGGACTCTTCCTCCGTCAGCAGAATCTCGTGCAGTTTCTCTCCCGGACGTATTCCTATGACCTCTATTCGGGCTCCCGGTGCGATGACATCTGCCAGGTCGGTTATCTTCATACTGGGGATTTTGGGAACGAACACCTCGCCGCCCTGCATTCTATCGATACAATCGATAACAAAGCGCACGCCGCGTTCCAGGGTAATCCAGAACCTGGTCATGTCCTCGTCTGTGATGGTAATCGTGCCGTTCTTCTTCTGCTGCTGAAACAGCGGGACAACGCTGCCGCGACTGCCCACCACGTTCCCGTATCTGACGCAGCTAAACCTGGTTTTCTGAGGCCCGGTGTAAACATTTGCCTGCGCAATAAGCCTCTCCATGACCAGCTTGGTGGCGCCGTAGAGGTTGACCGGATGGACCGCCTTGTCCGTGCTTACCGCCAGGACTCTATCCACACCGTTGTCGATGGCGGCGTCGATTACATTTACTGCTCCGTCGATGTTCGTTCTCACCGCCTCGATAGGGTTGTATTCCGCGGTGGGCACCTGCTTCAAGGCGGCGGCGTGAACGACGATGTCTGCGCCATTCATCGCCCGGTATACTCTCGCTCTGTCTCTAACATCGCCGATGAAGAACCGCAGGCGCGGGTCATTGTGGAACTTGATGTGCATCTCCTGCTGGAGAAACTCCCCGCGTGAGAATATCCTTATTGTCTTAGGGTTGCACTCCTTCAGAGCTATCTCGGTGAACTTCTGTCCGAATGAGCCGGTGCCTCCTGTTACCAGAATGACCTTATCCTCGAGCATCGCAATGCCTCCTCCTCGGAGCTTTTCGCCATTATACAACTTTTCGCCGGCGCTATGCACTGCTATGTGATGCAATTCGAACTCCCACCGACAGGCGGCACCTGACTGTCAGGAAAGCATCATCGGAGTTGACAGCGGGCAATGCGCGTATGTATCATCTAGTCAAGTGCTGATCATGGCGAGGCGACTGAATGACCCAAGCATCTCGGGACGCGCAACATGGTGCAACACCAATCGGGGGAGAGGTGTGCTCTATTCGGCCATGATGCAGTTTGATGCCAAGTATCGGATGAGGGTTACGGGCTGCGGGCTGACAGATCATGTCAGCGGTGGTCCCCTGTCCCCAGGAAGTTGCTGCTGGCACATACTCGGCTGTTGGCTTTGGAACAGCGCACGACATCAGAAAGAGAAGGTTGTCGGTTTGAAGTGAAGCAGAACCTGCTTGTGACACTCTGCTGACCTGGTAGCATTATGTTCAAGCCGTAATTAACCTTGATCGTGAACAGCAGACAAGATACTTATGATAAACTTGAGAGCCGTAGCCAGGGATTTGCTGGGACTAGAATCCCTCGCTAACAGGGCTTATGGTCATGATGCTATTCTTAAGGCCTATGCTGGGGTCAGACTGCCATACACTGTGCCGGGTCAAATACAGCACGGCTGGCAGCGCGGCACGGGGATCTCTGGCGATTTGGCGAAGCACGGAAAGGTGGAGCGGGCCTGTAGATACTTCGTGTGGAACAGGCACAACCTACGGAGGGCGACCGAACTGGGCTACGCCAATGCTCTGGCAATCGGGGCCCCCTTTATCTATTTACAGTCTGACCAGTCTCCATCTACACCCACGTTAGGTCAGAAAAGCCTGCTGCTTTTCCCTTTCCATACCTGGGAACGTGAACCCTTCATCGATTGCGTACGCACCCACCGCGAATATCTCGCCGAAATCCGTGAACTGCGTTCTTTGTTCAGTCCCCTTACAGTGTGTCTTTACTGGGTTCAATACGCTGAGCCGGAGGTGGTTCGATTGTTCGAAGCTGAAGGAATAGAGGTTGTGACCTGTGGCTCTAGGGACAACAACCCTCGTTTCTTGGCTAATTTTCGGAATATCACGGCACGACACACGTACGTTTGTTCAAACCATTTTTCCACTGCTGTTTTCTATGCCCTGTACATGCGGAAGAAGGTGTTTCTCTTCGGTAAGTCGCGCTCGTCTGAAGTCCACTGGTTCTCGCGAAACCAACCGGCCGCTGCGGGCGACGATCCTGTGCTGTATCCCCAACTCCTCTGGCCCAATTTCGATGATAAGAGCCACTACTGGATAGGAGAGGAGGAACTGGGATTCGAGTTCAAGCGGTCACCCGCTCAATTGCGGGAGCTTTTCGGCTGGTATCCGGCAAACTTCGTCCGCCAATCGGTGAGACGCCCTCTAGTTGCGAGTCGCCGGCTAGCCAGAGCGGGGCTTCGCAGGATGCGAGGGAGTGTCACCACTCCCAATCACCCTGTCAACTCTTGAGATGCATCACGGCAGGGCGCCGATGAGTAGTAGCATGCGCCAGCTACAGGCGATTGGAGTCGTGTTGCTCGACGGTGAAACGGGCCCGTGGAACACCGTATGTGTTGCCGCAACTGTTCCGGTTACCGTGCCTGCGGCAATGAACTGAAAGACTACGGTGGAAGCTTGTCTTGTGTCGGACGATGAGTCGATAACCTGGCGTGATGTCGAATTGCCCGTTAGCTGTTGCCTTGATATTGCAGAATACATAGAAGATGTGCAGACCTCTCTTGACCCAGGGCGCGCCGTGTGGCAAGCGCAGTCCTCTCCACTGGATTGCCTGGGCTGATTTCGGCAGCCCAGCAATGGCCGGCTAAGCGGCAAGTTCACAGCACCCGGCGTAACCGGTCATCTTTGACGAGAGACGAGATTGTGATCACGGCTTGCCGAATATATCGTCATAACTCCCCGCTGGTGCCTGACATTTGAATTTTCTCTTGACCAGTGTGGGGCATCGCACGCCGTTTGCTTTAACGAGGCACAATTGAAGGCCCCGCCAACGTTCCCCGTGCTGGATCTGCGGGGATTGCCTTTCACAATTCATCTGTTTTTCGTTTCTTGGTCAAGGCTCTCAAGAAGAGCCAATAGTTTCCTGCTATCCTCCTGTAGCTTCCGAAGTATACCTTGATTTCATCATCGTCAAGCTTTTCTTCCCGCCGTAAGAAGGATTTACAGTAACCCAAAAACAACGCCAGACTTCTGGTGAGGCGTCCCTTCGGCCGCGAAATGAGCATCATATCCACAATGGCATTCAGTATGCTCAGCGGCGTCATGCTCAGGTAGTAAGACCTTTCGCCTCTATGAAAGTATCCGCGCCACAAGCCCGATTTCCCTCCCGTGTCCCTCGTTTGATAGCATGTTATCTCCGAGAGCTGCTTAATCCTCCAGCCCCGTAATAGCGCTTTTACGTTAGACACGGTATCCGGTGACTTTGCCATGATATAGCCACCGGTATCGATAAAGGCTTCTTTCCTCCAAACGCGTCCGGTTCCCCTGGGTCGGCCGTCGCCGAGCTCAAGCCTGCTCTCCTTGTAAGTGCCCCCCCCTTTTTCCTGCACCAATATGCTGCCACTGACAATGCCGAATTCTAGGTTCTCACGCAAGAAGTCGATGCATTTGGCGAAGTAGTCTTCTGGATAGACCATGTCCGCGTCAGACAGTGCAATATAATCGAACTCTAGATTGTTTTGTTCACAGTAAGCTAAGGCATGGTCAAACCCTGTGATACAGACAGATGCGTAGTGTTTACCTATGTCATAAGCAAGATCTTGATGTAGCTTTACCATGTGTATCCAGGGATGCTCCAACGCCGCATCGCTTATGATGTCAGCGGACCGGTCGGTACTGCCATCATCGACTATGCACCAGACTGCTGGCCGCAGGGTCTGATTCGCTACCGACCTGATAAGGGCCGGGAGATTGGCCTCTTCATTCTTCAGAGCAGTAACCAGGATATATGCCGATTCGCCCTCGTTCCGCAAGCGCTCAGCTACCATGATATCCCCTTCACTTCTGTGTCACACAGCGAAGTCTTTCTCGGCGGCTCATTGCGGCAAGCATCTGGGATGCGGCGCAGGCAGGGTTACTCATCACCGTACGCTGGCATCCGGTTCGTGGTGTAGGTCCGTCGCCACCCATCGCCGCCCAGGCTGTATCGAGGCACCCAGTTGGTTTACTCAGGCTAGACCTTAACTGCCAGTTCATCCCGCATGTACAGCTCCTGCGGCGAAACAGGCAATTTCATATTCCATCTGATAGTATAGCAGATGAGGGCACTGTACCGCAGTGACAGGTGAAAGAGAATATGAAGTCCACTATCGATACCCGGTATGACGTAGAACAAAAATCTGGTAAACTAACCCAACGAAGGTTGACATGAAGGTATTGATGTTCCTCTCCAATGCGTTCACCAGTGACCTGCGTGTCTATAATGAAGCCAGGTCCTTACTCAGCGCCGGCCACGAGGTCACCGTCATTGCCTGGGATAGAGAGAAACAGAGTCCTCCCAGGCAGAATTGGGATGGCATTGAGGTTGTTCGGCTGAGGACAAGACTGCTGCCTAAACGATATCGTTATGCTTCCCCCTTCTGGGTCGGATTCAATCTAATATTATGGCAGTGGCAGGCTTATCGCCGAGCGCTGCTTTTGAACAAGCAAAGACGCTTTGGTGCTATTCACTGTCATGACTTCGATACCCTGGCTATCGGCACCAGGCTTAAACGGAAGCTTAAGATACCCTTGGTCTACGATGCTCACGAAATATATGGCTACATTACAGCCAGATTATTGCCTAGTTGGGTAGCCGACATATTCCTGCGGACAGAAAAGCGGCTGATAAAAAAAGTGGACAGGATGATAACTGATGGAGAGGGGCGGAAAAGGTATTTCGAGATGATAACAGACAGGCCGATCTCAGTAGTCATGAACTGCAAGCCATTGCAGAGCCTGGAATATCAGCCTCCCAATACCGAGAGCTTCACTTTGCTCTACATCGGCACCCTGTGGCAGTCACGAATGCCGCTGGGAGTTGTCGAAGCGGCAAGAGAATTGCCGGGTGTGCGCTGCCTCATCGGCGGCATCGGCCGGCCGGACTATGTCCAGGCTCTCAAGGAAGAGTGTTTGAGGACTTCAAACGTTACCTTTTTGGGCAGGGTCCCTTTTGATGAGGTTATACCTATGACCTTGAAAGCTCATGCAGTTGTTTACTTGGTTAACCCCGACCATGTCAATATTCGGCTTGCGATGCCCCACAAAATAGGCGAAGCTATGGTCTGCGGGAGGCCGATAATATGCACGAAGGGGACTTATTCTGGCGAAATAACCGAAAGAGAGCAGACAGGGTTGGTGATTCAAAACAGTGTTGATGCTCTGAGAAAGGCGATAATCAAGCTGCGAGATAACCCTGAATTGGGGGAGATGTTGGGCCGGAATGCGCTGAAGGCAGCTATAGCACAGTATAACTGGCAAAAGCAAGAGGAGAAACTTCTGGAGCTTTACCGGGGAGTGGTGAATGGTGAAGGGTGAATGGTGAAGGGTGAATGGTGAAGGGTTTGTTGAGTTTATTGAGATTGCCGCAGGGCTTCGCCCTTCGCAATGACAGTGTATTCTTGTCGTTGGGAGGCCCGACTTGTCGGGGCGAAGCAATCCCGAGGTGGCTCTCCCTTCAGGGCGGCGGGATAGCCCCCTCAAGGGACAATGCTATCCAGGAGCTGCGCAAACCTGCGTGCCACCTCCCGCTGGCTGGATTTGGCAGTCTCCGCTCTATCGGCGGCGTACCTGACAGTTTTGGCAACAGGGGCACGCGTGATTCTCGCTGCTTATTCAAGGTGCTTTCCCTCGGCACTATGCCGGGCTCTGGGACTATGCCTGTCGGTCCATGGAGTTCCGGTTGTTTATCTATACCAGCCTGCCTGCGGTCTGTAGCATCTAACTTCTACATCGCCAGCATCCATGCTTCGCTCAGTAATTGATTCGTGCAGACCAGCAATGAGTGGGACGGGACTCTGCTTACCGGGACAGAGGTTGGCAGTATATGTGATAATAAAAGCATATTGAAGCGTGGATCAATCCTTGGTGTTGGCCTTTCTCTCCAGAAATAGACCGGGGTGGCCAGCCCAGCCATCCATCAATGGTTTGTTTGCCAGGAGCTCATCGATGCTCATTTCATAGGCGCCGAATTTCATCTTTAGCTTCTTCTGGTTCAGATAATCTACAAAGGCGAGGGCCCACCTACTAAAAGGCGGATAAGTGTGCGGCTCGATCACCACTCTCTTCAACACGAAGCCATGCCTCTTCAGAATTTCAAGAAACTGAATTGCTCGTTCACGCCCCATCATATCGGGGTGGAACTCAACAAAATACTTGAGAGGCGCACCAGAACCGAGAATGCCGGGCATTCCCTCGAGTATCTCATATTCAAAACCCTCAACATCCATCCTGATCATATCAGGCATGCGTTTGTTCTCTGTAAAGCTATCGAGGCTGAGCACGTCAACTTCGACTTCCCCCTTAACGACCCGGGGCGGGTAGAATGAGCACCAGTTGGGGTGGTCGGATAAGTATAGTGATGCTTTGCCATCTCTCTCCCCTATAGCTATCTGAAAGGTTTCCACATTGCTATAACCGTTCAACTCTATGTTTTCCCTTAACCTGTTCATGTTATAGGGAACAGGCTCAATTGCATAGACTTTTCCGGTTTTGCCGACCAGGCGAGATTCCATAAGGCAATAGTAACCAATATTGGCCCCGATATCCAAGACGCAGTCTCCGTTTCTCAACTGCTTCTGTATTGTCTCGGTACAGAGTCTTTCGCGAATACCTTCTAATGCCAGCTCTCTTGCTACGCCTTTATCATCGATATTCAGACGCATCAGGCTGCCCTGGATGCCCATTACGATGTCCTTCGGTTTCCCTAGAAACTTGATTCGTACCATTATGGATGCCCATGTTTCAATAACCAGGAAAATGATAACCCTCCGGCAAAAATTAACCAGTCCCTCCTGCTTCAGATACTTCAGACCTTTCCTGATCATGCACAGTCACCTAGCTGAAGGCTCTAGAACTCAGCATCGGCGCTGATGTTCTCCCAGTTCCGTTAGGTTCTAGGTTCTGGGTTCTAAGTTCTAAGTTCTAAGTTCTACGTTCTACGTTCTAGGTTCTATGTTCTAGGTTCTATGTTCTAGGTTCTAGGTTCTAGGTTCTAAGTTCTAGGTTCTAGAGGGGGCTAGCGCCTGTTTAGAACTCTGCGCTGGCTTTGATGTTATCCCAGTTTTCGTTGAACCAGTCGTGTACCCTGCGCACCCCGTCTTCAAACTGGATAGCCGGTCTGTAGTGCAGTATTGCTTCCGCCTTCTCGATAGAGGATAACAGGTGCGTCTTAACGTCCCAGTCCCTTCTGGCCACAAATCTCGTGCCGGCCTTGTTGCCGGTTATCTCGTTGACAAGATTGGCCATGTCGATTACCCGGTGTTCTGTGCCGGAACCGAGGTTAATGGCCTGGCCGATGGCCTTGTCTTCAATGCCCATGGCCAGCAGCCCGTTTATAATATCATCGACATATGTCCAGTCCCTGGTCTCGGTGCCGTCGCCCGTTATGGGCAGGGCCTGGCCGTTCATCGCCCAGTACATGAAGTTGGGAATTACATTGCGGTAAATGCCGGGTACTTCACCGGGGCCGAAAACATTGAAGAAGCGGGCATTGACGATGGGCAGGCCGTACAGGTTGTGGAAGTAGTTGGTATAGAGCTCGCCCAGCAGCTTGGTTACCTGGTAAGGTGTGTGCAGGCTTATCGATATATCGTGTTCCTTGAACGGCTGCTTTGACTCCAGGCCGTACACACCACAGCCCGATGAGGAATAGACGAACCTTTTTATACCGGAAATGTGGGCGTATTGCAGTACATCCAGTGTACCCATGCCGTTGACCATCAAGTCTGTTTCCGGGTTATCTACCGAGTTCTGGTTGGCAAAGTGGGCCGCCAGGTGGAAGATGTATTCCGGGTTGGTCCTGAAGGCTCTTTTCAGCATTTCTTCGTCCAGAATACTGCCCTCGATGAAGGTGACGCTGTCTGCCCTGGGGATGTTCCATTCATAGGCCGATGAAAGGTCGTCCAGTATTACGATGCTGCCGGCTCCGGCGCCAATGAGTGCCTTTGCCAGGTTGGAACCGACACACCCCGCCCCGCCGGTGATGAGGATGCTCTTGCCGCTGTATTCGCTTAGATACTGGTCCATGTTGCCTGCCTCCTAAGTTCTAGGTTCTAGGTTCTAAGTTCTAGGTTCTAGGTTCTAAGTTCTAGGTTCTAGGTTCTATGTTCTAGGTTCTAGGTTCTGGGTTCTGGGTTCGGGGTTCGGGGTTTTCTTAAATAGCGGATGAAGCCGTCGATCAAGCTGATTAACTTGCTTATCTGGTCGCATATTTCGTGGAACTTGTCAGAGGTTATGTATTTACGGTCCAGAGCTACATATAGCTGGCTTCTCACTTCGGAAGCTGAAGCTCTACCTACTATAAGGAATTGTATGAATTCCCTATTCGTTCCTCTATCAAATCCCTCAACAATGTTGGACATTACAGAAACCGAAGCATCACGAATTTGATTTTTCAAGCCAAAGTCCCTGGAGAATTTTTCTTCGTCTGAAATGTCATAAATCATATTAACCAATTTCCTGGCTTCCTTCCAAGCTTCAATGTCCTCGAATCGCTCGATGCGCATGCTTCCTCTAAGTTCTAAGTTCTAGGTTCTAAGTTCTACGTTCTAGGTTCTAGGTTCTAGGTTCTAGGTTCTAGGTTCTAGGTTCTAAGTTCTAAGTTCTATGGGCATGGCCTTCTCTAGCTTTCGGGTAATGGGATTTACTTTGAATCCTAGAAGCTCCAGGGCAGTATAGCCTATCAGAGGTCTCTCTTCCTCTCCAAGAGCAACCAGAACAGGGCGTCTTACCCCCTCTATTTCCAGGTCAGCAAGGGCGAGCTTTCTTTTAATTACCCTCCCGTCCCCTAACTCTACTTCAGTTTCATACCTGGCTTCAAGCCCAAGCCTGCTGGCTACTGTTTCAGGAATTTTGGTGAAGGTCGCGCCGGTGTCCACAATGGCTTCTAATTCTGCTGCCTGGCCATTAGCTCCGTAAATCTTGAACTGTATTTGTGTCTCACCCATGTTTGTCCTTCTACGTTCTAGGTTCTAAGTTCTACGTTCTACGTTCTAGGTTCTAGGTTCTACGTTCTGGGTTGCGTTTTTCAAGTTAGTGCCTGGAACCTTTTGACCTGGAACTCTCCACAGTTTCCTCCAGTATTTTCTCGAATTCGTCGGTGATGCTGTCCCAGCTGTTCATCTCGGCAAAGCTCCTTGCTTTTGAGCCAAGCTCCTCTATTTTACCACTTTGAATTAGTTCCGTGGATTTAGTGACAGCGTCTTCAGGCTTCTTGACATAGACCACGCCATTGTTTTCGCCAAACTCCTTCATTACCCCGGGAAGTCTGGTGGCAACTACCGGCTTTTGCATGGCCATGTATTCGTAGAGCTTTATGGGGACGATATCCTGCATTATGGGTTCGTTGGGATAGGCCGGCAGTATGCAGATGTCTGCGGCCGCGATTAGCTCCGGGATTTCCCGGTAAGGCTTCTTGCCGGTCATAATCAGGCTGTGCTGTAGACCGTGTTTATCACGGATCGCCTTAAGCTCTTCATAGGCGTCGCCTTCTCCTACAATGATAAGCTTGAGGCTGTTTTCGCCACGGGCGGCCAGCTCTCGAGCCACTTCCTTCAAGCCCGAAAAATGGTACAGGAAACCCATGAAGAACAGTACGCGGTCTTCCGCCGCGATGCCGTACTTCTGTCTCACCTTGCCGCCGTCGATGCCGAGGTCGAACCTGCCTGTGTCTATTCCGGCTCTCAATAAGTGCGTCCTCTGTGCCGGAGCGCCCAGCTTCACCATCAGTTCCCTGAGACCTTCATTGATGGCCAGGGCCATAGCGGAACGTTTCAAGGCATAGCCTTCCAGAAATCTGCCCAGGGCATGGAAGGGACGGGTCGGAATGAGAAGATGCAGCGCATCTAACCAGTAGTAGACGAACGGTATGCCGGTGTTCTTGACCAGCCTCACGGCACTACAGCTGTTCAGTATGCCGAAGCCGATAATGACATCCGGCCGGAATTCCTTTATCTGCCTCTTAATTTCCCGCCGGTGGGAAATCATGACGGAAAGGTAGTCCAGCAGCGGTAGTCTTACGAACCCGGGGCGGATTACCGTAATGCCGGCATCGGGGTGAATCTTGGATATATTGTGGAATACGGTGCGTTTGGAACGGAGTCCTTTCCCCTCGCCGGTCCTCCAGGAGAGTTCATAGTCGATGGCCAGCACTTCATGCCCTCTGAGTGCCATCATCTCCGCCAGGTGATGCTGCTGCGCAGGGTAGCGCTTCAGCCAGTCGGTCTCCTGGAGAATAAGCAATCTCATGCTATGCCGTATTCCTTTTTCATCCATTCGATGGTTAACGGTATGCCCTCTTCCAGGGGCACCTGCGGACTGTGATGGAGGTCTCTGCGTATCCTGGAGAAGTCCATGTGCTTGACCCGGGTAGTAAAGGGCTCAGCTTCCCTGTAGGTGACCCGGGCGTCGGTCTTTCCCAGATGCTTGAGGATGAGGTCGGAGACATACTTGATGTCGTGTTCCCATTCCTCTTTGCTGCCCACATTGTAGACCTCGCCGGGCCGGAAATTGTCCACGATATTGGCAAAGGTCCGGCAGGTATCTTCGACGTAGTCGAAGATGCGTTTGTGGCCCATGAACACGGTGTACGGCTCGTCTCTTAAGGCCTTATGTATGAACATGGGGATAACGCCCCGGTAGGGGCTGTAGTGCTCGTGAGGGCCGTAGGCATTGACCGGCCGCACCCGTACCGTTTCTGTGCCGAACATGGCAGCAGAGTTCAGTACCTGCATTTCGCCGACCCACTTGGTCATGGCATAGTCATTCATCTGCTTGATGGGTACTTTGTCCATGACGTCTTCACTCATAACCCCGTCCCAATCCCCGTAGACTTCAGCAC
>JAWOFK010000012.1:0-4745 GCA_046497565.1 Dehalococcoidia bacterium | reverse complement strand
ACTGCCATTTCTGTCAGCAACTCGCTCCGCCCCCTCCGCTTAGCCCTGGCATACCTCACCGCTACCAGCTTCAGGTACTTCCGTCTCTCGTCTATACTCATTTTTTCATCGCTCGGCATGGTCCTCCTCAGTAACATTTTCATTTGAGTGAACCATACCACCTTCGGTAACATTTTAAATGAGTGAATACGCACGCTTGACAGTGCGGAGGGGGGTTGGTATAGTAGGGGCTGGATTTCTGGAGAAACCAAACGGGTACTGGCGAGGAGGTGATGAAACTGCTCGAGGTGAATGGTCGAGTTTCGCCTTTCGAATTTATCAGCAAATAGTAGAATAAGGAGGGAGTATTATGTCAAAAATACCGGACAAAATCGCAACCTGGCAGATGGTCGAGCCGGGCAAGCTGGAGAGGACAAGCATCGCTGTCCCTGAGCTTAACCCCGGCGAGGTGCTGGTTGAAATTGCTGGCTGCGGCGTCTGCCATACCGACCTGGGCTATTTCTATGATGGCGTGCCCACGGTCAACAAACCACCGCTTACCCTGGGGCATGAAATCAGCGGCACGGTGATAGCCGGCGATGACAAGTTGATGGGCAAGGAGGTGATTATACCGGCGGTGATGCCGTGCAATAACTGCCCTATCTGTGCTGCTGGCAGGGGCAACCGCTGCCTGGCACAGAAGATGCCCGGCAACAGTATGGGAATGTACGGAGGCTTCTCCAGCCACATCGTCGTCCCTGCCGGAGATTTGTGCGTGGTTCCCGACAAGAAGGGGGTACCTCTTTCTCACTTTGCGGTGATTGCCGATGCCGGGACCTCACCCTATCAGGCAGCGATGAGGGCGGAGGTCAAGCCGGGGGACCTGACTGTAATTATCGGGGCCACCGGAGGTCTGGGCGTATATGCCACCCAGATTTGTTCGGCACTGGGCGCCAAAGAGGTCATCGGTATCGCCCGAAACCCGGAGAAGCTAAAAAGAGCTCTGAACTACGGCGCCACTCATGTCATCAGCTCGGTGGATAAGGCTCCCCGGGATATCAGGGACGAGTTTCGCGGTTACTGCAAGGAAAAGGGTGTGCCCGGAAACTACGGCTGGAAGATTTTTGAGTGGACGGGCACCGGCGAAGGTCAGGCAATTGGCCTGGAGCTGCTCTCATTCATCGGCAAGCTGGTGATTTGTGGCTTCGGCATGCAGAAGAACGAGTATGCTCTGTCACGGTTGATGGCATTTGACGCTGATATTCTGGGCTCCTGGGGCTGTCTGCCCAAGTACTACAACGAGGTCCTGAAGATGGTGCTGGACGGCAAGATACAGATAGAGCCGTTTGTTGAGACCAGGCCGATGAGCCAGATTCAGCAGGCGTTTGAAGAAGCTCACAAGGGCGGACTGGAGAAGAGGATAGTACTTACCCCCGATTTCTAGAGCAATTAACACCGCAGTGGCAGTAACTGCCACTGCGGTGTTGCGGAACAATCACATTACCCCAGATAACCACCATCAACACACAGCACCTGGCCGGTGATGTACCGCGCGTCATCCGATGCCAGAAACACAAAGGCCGGCACTACCTCCTCCGGTTCGCCAAACCGTCGCAGCTGTATTCGGGCGAGGTAGGTTTCCATTAGCTTTTCATCGCCCCTTATCTTATCCGTCATCTCGGTTGTGATCACTCCCATAGATATGGCATTCACATTTATCCCGTACCTGGCGAGTTCCCTGGATGCGGACTTGGTGAAGCCGATGATTCCCGCTTTCGCCGAGGCATAGTTTATCTGCCCCACCGTGCCGTACAATCCGGCAGTGGAGATGACATTGACGATCCTCCCGTAATTGTTCTCTTTCATATAATTGGCAGCAGCCTGTGTACAATTGAAGGTACCCTTGAGGTGAATATCAACAACCCGGTCCCACGTCTCCTCGTCCATGTTCAAAAGCAAAGCAGGCCTGGACAGTCCGGCATTATTGACCAGGATATCCACTCCCCCCAGCTCGCGCACCGCCTGGTCGACCATTGACCTGGCATCCTGGTAGCTGGCGACATCCGCTTTCACGGCCAAAACCTTCCGGCCGAGCCTTTGTATCTCGTCCACTACTTCCTGAGCAGCGGCATCATTGCTACGGTAGTTTATCGCTACATCGGCCCCTTCCCTGGCAAAACCCAGGGCCACAGCCCTGCCGATGCCCCTCCCCCCACCGGTGACAATCGCCTTCTTATCCTGCAATCTCATAATACTCCTCCCGCCATACTAGTTACCTGTTCTTCCATTCAGGTTTACGTTTATCCAAATATGACTGCAAACCCTCCTGACCGTCTTCGGTCTGCCAGCTCTTGATACCGAGCTCCACTCCCTTGTCCAACGAGGCCGTAAGCGAGGGCGTTTCCGCACAAGCATACAGTGCATCTCTCACAAGCCTGACGCTCAGTGCGCTCTTTTGCACAAACTTGCGCGCCAACGCCTCGGCAGTCTGGTCCAGCTCTTCTTCCGGAACAACCTTGTTGACGAGTCCCATTCGTTCCGCCTCCTGGGCGGTGACATTTTCTCCCATCACCAGCAGCTCAAACGCCTTCTTCTCGCCCATGATTCTGGGAAACAGGGGAGCCGCCGCCGGCGCCAGTCCCCCCAGTTTTATCTCCGGCTGACCGAGCTGTGCTTTCTCCGAGGCGATAGCCATGTCACAGCCGGCAACAAGCTCGCAGCCGCCCCCAAGTGCTACACCATTGACTACGGCAATACTGGGCTTGCCAAGGCCTCTCAGAAGATGGAATACACGGCCGAACTCCTTCATCATCTGCGGCATCTTCTCCCCGATATGGTCCTTCACCTCCACACCCGCGCTGAAGGCCTTGTTTCCGGAGCCGCGGAGCAACAGCACCCTGACTTCATCATCCTTGGCCAGCTGCTCAAGGGCGGTGTTCAGTTCCGCCAGAGTATCAGCATCCATCACGTTAAGCGGCGGGCGGTTAATTACCACAGTCGCTATTCCCTCTTTCTTATCCAGTGTAATATTCTGGAATTCCATATCCCCTCCCTTCAGGATATATTTCACTCCAATTATCCGGCGCGGCGCGCCTTTCGTCAAGAAGCGAAAGCCCAGGGAGAAACCGTGGGCTTTCGCTTCCACACATCATTATCGGTTTACTTCTTCGGCTTGGCCATGACCTGTTCTGCCAGATCATCATCGAAGGCATGCCCCTGGGCAGTCAACTGGCGGTATTTGATGAAGTCTATCCTGCGCTGACCCGTCATGTCCTCCGTGTTGAAGGCATTGAATCCAAGATAGGCTTCCATATTCATGTTCGCCCCCAGCCAGTACTTCGCACTAATCTTGTTGGTGTCCCAGAAGTATTTCTTCTTCCACCTGATAGTCTCAATAGCCTTCATGAGACACAAAGGCATGAGATTGGCGAGAGTCCAGACAATCTCGTTTATCCTCTGGTCCAGGAGCGAGAAATCGGTCTCGGCCTTCTTTATAATATCCCTGGCCTCTTTAGCCTCGTCACCCGTCTTAGGTTCTCCATAGACGATCTTACCGTTCTCTATATACTTATCGGTAATCACCGCAGGGTTCCTAATCCATTTACCATCCAGCTTCTTAACGGGCATTACATCGGTTATATGGCCCAGTCTGTGCATTTTGTAGGCACTCCACAGCTCATTGGCGACGCAATTCAACCCGGGTGGCCGCCGCCGTGCACACCGGTCCCTATGAGAATTCAGGAGACACCATTCTGGCGGTATTCGAATGGATTGAAGACAACGGCTTCACTCCGGCCGGACCCATCCTGGGCTGGTATCTCAATCTTCCCGGGGAAGTTCCGGCATCAAAACTGCAGACGGAAATCTGGATCCCGGTCAACTGATTCCAGCAATTAAGACACTGGACCAAAAGCGGTTGACTCGCCGCCGGGTTTGCGATATATCAAAACCCTCATAAACAGCCACCCTGAAAAGGAGTTTTCAATGAGCGAAAAAACCCTGGCTATAATCAAACCCGACGCCGTGAAAAAAAAAGCGGTGGGCAAAATCATCCAGCGCATTGAAGAAGAAAAATTCGACATCAACGAAATGAAAATGCTCCGCCTCAGCAAAGAAGACGCTGAAGGCTTTTATGCGGTGCACAAAGACAAGCCTTTTTACGACAGCTTGACCGATTTTATGTCTTCCGGAAAAATCGTAGTGATGGTCCTGGAGAAAGACAGCGCTATTGACGACTGGCGAAAGGTCATGGGAGTCACCGACCCTGCCTTGGCCGAACCGGGGACCATCCGGCATTCATTCGGATTTTCCATCGAACGCAACGCGGTGCACGGCTCCGACGCCCCCAAAACCGCAAAATGGGAAATCGATTATTTTTTTAAAAATAATTAAAGCATCGATTCCCTTGTCTTTTCCTTGTTGAATCTCATTCACCGCCGGGCTGGCACGGCCTTTTCCCGAATGAGCTTGAATTCGCTTCCTTCTTTCCATTCTGGAAACCCGGATGTCATGCTTAAGCGGTATCCGAGCATAAAATACATATGCAGATCATCCAAAAGACCGCTCCGGTCCCAACTTGAGTCAAATTCATCGGAAGGTTTATGGTATTTTTCCTGGATGTATTTTTCCCTTTGTGACCGTCCCCATTCCTCTCCTTTTCCCAGATGCTGAACGCCCGATCCGGCATTCAAAGCCGGCACGCCCTGCTTGGCGAACGGAAAATGGTCGGAACGGTAAAAAGAGCCTTTTTCCGGCGTCGGATCAGG
>JAWOFK010000024.1:0-4421 GCA_046497565.1 Dehalococcoidia bacterium | reverse complement strand
GTGCCGGCGTGACGCGCTATGTTCGTCAATGCTTCCTGTACGATGCGGTAAACGTTGCTGCTCAGTTCTCTATCAAACTCCCGATTCAGGCCGCTGTGCTTGAAATCAACCTTGATGCCTGTCCGGTCAGTGTAGCGGTGAACGTACCACACCAGTGTCGAGAGCAGCCCCAGGTCATCCAGCATCTTTGGCCGCAGCTCCAGTGAGAACTGCCGCACCCGTTCCAGTATTTCGCCCGTCAGACCGGATGACTCGTTCAAACCCGACTGAAGCTGGCCGTCCACCGATCTCGTAAGTCTGTCCAGCAAGAGCTTGAGGGCGTTCAGAGATTGTCCGATCTCGTCGTGCAGTTCCAGGGCAATGTTGCGGCGTTCTTCTTCCTGCACCTCCAGAAGTCTCCGAGATAGAGCTGCCAGCCTTTCCTCTGCATATTTGCGTTCGGTGATATCTTCATAGGTGGACTGGAACTCGGTTCGTCCTCCCCAGACAACTTCTCTGCGGTGCACTTCCAGATGGCGCAACTCACCGTCTTTACTTACGATGCTGACCTCGTAGCTATCCGGCAGCGGAATACCCTGCTTACGCATCGCTTTCCTCTCCAGATGTTGCGCGTAGCTTTCTGGACTGTAAAGTCCGCTGAGCGGGGCGTTCCTCAATTCCTCTATGGTGCCGTAACCGCATATATCGAGCAGCGACCGGTTAGCATACAGGGTTCTTCCTTCCGCCGTAACAATTCGTATTCCCAAGGGGGAGCTCTCTATCGACTGACGGAAGTTCTCTTCCGACTGCTGAAGTTCGGCGGTACGCTCCTTGACCAGCGCTTGAAGATGCTGGCGGTGTCTCTCCAGCTCTCGCTCGACCTTTTTGCTCTCGGTCACATCACGTACCACCGAGACCGCTCCTATGATACTTCCATCGTCGTTTCTCACTGGACAAGAACTCACTGTACGATATTCAAGCTCACCGGTGGCGCCTATTTGGATAATCTCTTCCTCACCTCTAATCGTCTCTCCCTTCAGAGCACGCAATGGTTGTGCATCTTCCGGCGGCCGCGGGCTGCCATCAGGACGATAGACCTCTATCTCCCTCAATATGTTCTCAAGGCCTGCAGGGCCAGGGGCCTGAATTCTGATTTTCTCAAGGGCAGCCTGGTTCATCACTATGAAATTGCCCTGCGTATCGCAAAACCAGACCTCGTCCGTCATGCTGTTTATTAGGGCCAGTAGCCTTTCTTTCTCTTCCTTAACGGCCTCCTCGGCGGCTCTCTGGTTCGATACATCGGCCATGGCTACCTTCAGTCCATCACGCTCAGGCGTGATGTTCAGCCGGGCCCAGAAGGGGCCCCCTGGACAGCGCACACTCACCTCGCAGCTCTGGCCTTCTCCGGTGCTCATAATTTCCCTGAGGCGTAGATGGAACTCATCCTGGCTCTCAGGGGCAATGAATTCAGTTAAGCTTCTCTTGAGCAACTTCTCTCTTTTCAACCCCAGCATCCGGCAGAGGGTAATATTGGCTTGCTCTATGAAATTGCGGTTGCTCATGGTTAGATAGCCTACAGGAGCATGATCATACAAATCCAGGTACTTGTCCCTTGCTTCTTTGGCTTTTCCCTCGGCCTCACGCAATTCGTCAGCCTGCGCCTGCAGTGCGATCTGATGTGTTTTCATCTCTTCTACCAGCTCTTCGCGTTCCTCCAAAAGAGCTTCGAGGCCTTCACGTTGCTTTCTTATATTCTCCTCAGCTTCCTTGAGCCGAAGCATGAGCACATTCTCCGAACCGATAATAGCATCGACCTCCTGGTTTTGCAGAGCCTTGAAGATTTCCTCGAGCTCTGTCAGTCGCCGCGTAAGTTCCTCATGAGTGGGTTCACTCTTCATGTTCACTCCTTAAACCAAGGGCTGAGACAACCTTTTCTTTATCACTCAGATTACCAACTACCGAAGTCCGGGGTTCAGGCGAAACACGAGTCAGCGTGGGTGTTACCAATATCTTTTCTCTCATGGCTACAGCATAGTCCACAAGGATGTCCACTTCTTCAATTTCATATTGACCCTTCACGTATTCATCACAAAGCTTCTTAAGATTTTCCCGGGCAATCCGGGAGTTTTGCTCATTATCGGCAACATAGAGCTTGAGGATATAGACCTCTCCGTTATGTTTGACCTGCCTCACGCTTTTCGTCTGTCTCACTTGCCGGAGCTCCCTCTTCCTACGCGCTTTCTGGAGGCGTCCCTTTGTGCAAGCTCAATGCCGCGATCGGTTATACAGAAGTCATTATAGCTGTTCGAATGCTTTGAGCCCCGGGATTTAATCACCACAAGATTTCTTTGAATGGCATCATGGACTTCTACAAAACGAAGCCATAGGATAGTGTCTATAATAGAAGAGATGCCGAGGCCGCTTATTGCCTGACGGTCGTCACTTACTCCGGTACTTTGATTTATCAATATTACGGTCACTCCCCGGTCTTTGCACCGGTTAACCAGGCGCATAGCAAACTCAAAGGCAGCCCGCGATGAGCCCATCCGCACAAAGGCCGAAACAGCATCCACAATAACATGGTCCGGCTGAAACTGCTCGATTGCTGTAAAGGTGCGGACCAGGTGCTGTTCCGTTCCGAAAGCTTCCGGCATAGCGGTAACCACTCTTAGTCTCCCGGCCTCGATTGCCGGTCGCAAATCAATCCCCGGGCTCAGCATGTTTTCTACCATGGACTCTTGCGATTCTTCAAAGCCGATAAAAAGCACTTTCTCGCCCCGGTCACAAGCAGCCCTGACAAAGGTGTTGCCAATGGTTGTCTTTCCAGTTCCCGAATAACCCGCGATCAGAATGCTTGAACCCTTTCGGTACCCACCCCCCAGAAGCAGGTCAACCTCGGCATTACCGCTCGTTATGTGAGCACCCAAAGGCTTGTGCTGCAGCCCGAATTCGGAGATGGGGATGACATTAATGCCACCCGGTTGAATGACAAAGGGGTAAGCGTTCCTGCCAAAACCAGAGCCCCGATACTTGAGGATTTGGAGCTCCCGGGTTGAGACCCATTCTCCGGGGTGTTGGATGAGCCTGACAACGCAGTCTGCCATGTACTCCAGAAACTCGTGTCTTCCTGCCGCGGTATTACCGTTGCCAGCTTTGACTGTCAGGATGGCTGTCATCTGGTAAGAGAGCAGCCACTCATGTAGAGTGTTCATCTCACCTCGCTCCCGCCCCGGGTCATCATAAAGGCGCAAAAGCACATCCATAGCATCGAATACTATGCGTTTTGCTTCGAGCCGTCTTGACTGTTCATCGATGATACTCAGGAGGCCCTTGATATTGAAGTCACCCGAAACTACGGTTCCCGGGTCCAGACGGGCTTCGATAATACTCAGTTTGCCGCTCTGTTCCAGGGCCTCAAGATCCCAGCCCAGTGTCAGGGCATTACGCCGCACGGCCTGGCCTTGCTCTTCAAAGGTCACGAAAATTCCGGCCTGGTCAGCCAGCGCTCCCCGGTAAAGAAACTCAAGCCCGAATATGCTCTTGCCTGTGCCTGGTCCTCCCTCGACAACGGTGGTCCGCCCTGCCGGCAGCCCCCCATAAAGTATCTCGTCGAAACCGGAGATGTACGAGGCTGCCTTTTCCAGCTCCTGGATTTTCCCGGCTGTACTCACTCTACGACCCAATATTAGACCTCCTTCGCATACGGCTGCCCTTTTTCGGGCTATAGGTGTTAACCAGATTGGTGTGCACCGCGTCCGGTCATATCTTCCACAGCCACCAATATCCTGGGTGTACCTTCCAATTCCAATCGGCGGCCGTTCAGCATTATGCGGCGCTTGTCGATTCCGCAGAAATCATCTTTAATCGGACACTCGCCGAACACAGAGTCGCAGGGCAGTATCTCTATGAGGAGTCTCCTCACTTCCGGGATGTCCCGCTGGCCATTGCCGAGGTCATACAGCAGTCCTCCCTCACTTTGCCTTTTGTCCACCTCACCAATTGTGGCAGTAATCAGTGTATACTGCAGTAACCCCCCATGTCAACGTACCTGCCTTCACTCTTGTAGCAAAGACGTGCTCGTGTCGGCCCTATCTGGTACGAGTGTTGTGGACGATAACCATCGGGCGCCCCAGAAGTCCCTGAGCTTCAGCCGGGTTTCCCTCATCAAGGAAGGACCCACTTCATCTACTCTAGCCTTCCTGGTTTTCCTGGAAAGGACACCGCGCCCATATTCATTTACCCGACGACCTGTGGCAGACCGTCTACGAAGGACTACGGATGTCAACCTTGCTACGCTTCGAACAACGTGCGAGTGTTTATTCCTGTAGCTTCTTCCAAAATCGTCATAACTTGATTTATCAATGTCCGTGCCTGGTCATGGGTAAGACTAAACTGTTCGGCAATCTCACTTATGTAAACATCTACAGAAACAGGGGTCGGCG
>JAWOFK010000086.1:0-12813 GCA_046497565.1 Dehalococcoidia bacterium | reverse complement strand
GTGCTGAGGGCTACCTGCGTCCCGGGGTAACGCTTGAAAAACTCGGGGCAATCGCCAATCAAATGAGCGATAATCAATTTGCAGAAAGGATGGTAAATGCTCGTTCCAAGCTCTTTCAGCAAATCACAAGATTTGCTGAACAGGTTGCCTGAAACCTTTCCTTCAGGCTCATTTTTCAATTAGAATAGACTGGCTTGTTCCCCCAACTAATGAGGTTCCTGGATGCCCAGAACAGTCAGTCGGCTGAGGCATTTTATGCCTCAGAGGCTAACGGGAGCAAGAATCGTGGAGTCTGATTCACGCTTCAGCCATGTTATTCGGTATGACCACCATAGGGACGTTCAACGAAAAGGAGGAAAGCTCGCAGAGCTGTTGTTCACCAGGCGCTTCTCACGTCGAGTGAGGGGGATTCCACACGCGCAAAAAGGTGCGTCAAGTTGTACGGGAGGTCGATAGCTTTTGGTGGAGGCGGGGGAGGGTCGAACTCCCCGTCCAGAAGAAGGTTGCCAGAATATCCTACAGGCTTAGTCAGCTCCCTTTATCTCGTCTAGCTTTAATCTGCTGACCGAATACAGCTAGACCAGCCAATTTTGCTTAGCCAACCCCTATCGGCATCAGGATTGGAGCACCTCGATTTTTCTGTCACCTAATCCCGACCTTCGAGGAGAACTCAGGTTAGATGTGAACTGTTAAGCAAAAACAAGTTCGTCAGTTATTTTTTGCCACTTGTTTTATGAGGTTAGTGGCACCTCAGCCTGCAATTCTGTAGGCCTTCCCCCGTCGAACCCACGCGCCCCCATGTGCTAACCTTGCTTCCCGTCACCTCCTTCTATGCTTCATCGCCCGGTCTATCTCCCTGTCCGCATCCCGCCGGGCGATACTCTCCCTCTTATCGTAAACCTTCTTCCCTTTAGCCACCCCCAACTCCACCTTAGCCACTCCATGTTTAATATACAGCTTCAGTGGCACCAAAGTCAAACCTTTCTGCACTACCTTGCCGGCAAGGATATCAATCTCTTTTCTATGAAGAAGCAGCTTGCGAGGCCTGTTCGGCTCGTGGGTGTTATAGCTGGCAGCATCGTAAGAAGCGATGTGACTATTGTATAGCCACAGTTCATCATGCTCCGGTCTGGCATACGCATCACGCAAGTTCACATTGCCTGCCCTGACGGACTTAATCTCCGAACCCTTGAGAACTATGCCTGCCTCCAGGCTTTCCTGAATATGATAGTCGTGGTAAGCCTTACGATTAACGGCTATCACGCTCGAACCTTTTGTCATGACCGAATTCTATCACCGTGCCCTCAAGCGGGCAATTTATGTTAGACTGGTTATGAAACAATCTGTGCCACGTACTGGTTTGAAAAAGGAGCTATGTTATGAGCCGCGCAGACAGATTCTACCTCTTCATAACCGTTTTTCTAGTTATCGCTGCAATAGCCGGGAGCGTCATGCTTGCGATGCAGCATAGCAGAAGGCAACCGGCGGAAATCGCTTTATGTCAAGTAGACCCGCCGAAGCCAAGTGGGCAGGTTTACATCGGCGGTGCTGTGGCCAACCCTGGCATTTATCCCCTGAAAGAAGACGCCACTATTCAGGCTCTTCTTCTTGATGCCGGGGTTGAACCCGACGCCGATTTCAGCCATATCGAGCTTCATGTCCCTCGAGAAGGCGAAGCTGAAATGCCGCAAAAAATCGACATCAACCGAGCTGAGCCCTGGCTGCTCCAGGCTTTGCCCGGGATAGGTGAAGTTAGGGCTCAGGCCATTGCAGGTTACCGCAGTGAGCACGGCCCCTTTCGGAGAATCGAAGATTTGCTCAAGGTCAGCGGTATCGGCCCGGCCACATTTAGCAGCATAAAGGACTACATCACCGTGTCGGACTAGGGAATTCCTCTTCTGGCCCCTTTTGTTCCATTCCTGTCACCTCCATAGTCACTTGAGCCAATCTTGCCCGGCTGTTTCACAATTCGCTGTCCAAAGCATAAGCTCGGTTACTTCATCATACTTTCGTTCCAGCCTGGGCCCTTGTAGCCGACGCAGGTGGACTTCGGCAGCAAAAACAGTTCCCTCCAGTAGATGACCCGCCCTGGTAGTTCCCTTTTCATCAGACAGAACTACATGCGCATGGACGAAAGGTTCTCCACCCTTCAACGAGACATTTCCCACACAACTCGCCAGTTCATAAGGCGAGTCAATCCTGATCTTACGATACTCGTGACCTCTCTGGTCATAATAGCCAAGGCTGGCACGCTTTAAAGCACCGATTGCCGTAAAGCTGCCTGTCTCGATTCCATTATTCCTGGCAAGTTCCGTTATGGACTGGATCAGGTCCGCACCATGTTTGAGACGCACAATTAACTCTTTGTCCGCCTTATATTCAAAAGGACCCATCGGACCATCATTCATTTTCAGAACCTCCTATTTTGCCGCTTCTGTTTCAGCGTCAATCAATGTAACGCGTGTATTATCTGTCGACATATCGGACTTCTTCTTGTTGTTCTATACGGTATCAGAGCTGGCGCCGAGGGCCAGTAAAAAATAGAGCACGCTCAGGCCAGGAACTACCGGGCCATCCTTCGAGTATTGGCGAACCTTAGGCCTAACTCTCGAGGGTCTTGTCAAGGGCAACAACATGGCTTTGCTGGAAACCCTGCCGCTTGAATAAGGCCTGTAGCTCTTCGTTAGCTTCTGGAATAAGGATGCGAATCGTGTCAACCCCTTCGTTTTGACACTCCTTAAGAAGCGTCTGAATCAATTTGCTGCCAATGTCGCGTCTCTGATAGTCAGGGTGAACAAGTATGGCGTGAATAATGCACACCTCGCTAAGCGGTACCATTAGATACGCCAACCGGTTGATCATGAAGCCAACTATCTGACCATCAACCTCAGCTACAAAACTCAAGTCCGGCGGCGTCCCGGGGTTAGCAGCAGCCATGTCTCCATAACTGATAACGCTACCTGTCGGACCTCCAGCTACCCTATCAAGGGCTAGAACCTCGTGAATGTCGTCACGTGTCATGCGTCGAATGCTCACTCGAGCTTCTTCCATGTTGCTCATCTTGCATACCTCCGATGTTAACGTTGCCCAAGACAATGTGTCCGATAGTTACAATCCGCCGGCCGGGCTACTTTTCTTTCAGGCAGGGATGCTCCGCAGCCTGGCCGTGGCATTCTTCGATTTGCTCAGCACTGCATTCCCCGGGCTTCGTTTTCAGCTTCTCCGGATGCTGGCATCCCTCTGGCTTTTCTGACCTGCACATTTCCGTGACCTCCTTTATGAAACTCGCAAAACCTTTAACGCAATTCAATTTTACCACATAGATGGGCTAATTGTATCTATCCCTGACGCAAGGCAAACTGGTAAACTAGGTCATAACATAGTCATACAGGATTGGGGGCTCTTCGATGTGGCTGCTCTATGTTAGCTGTACCTGGGTCGGCGGTGTATTCCTGGGTTCAAAGATGGGCCTACCTTTGCTTGCCTTATTATCAGGGCTTATCCCCTTCCTGCTCATCCCCCTTCTCCCCAACAGCAAAAAAAGGTTACTGGTAGCCGGATTATGCCTCTTTGCCATTGTCGCCGGCGGACTCCGCTTCCCATCAAGTTTGCCCCAAGCAGACGAGCATTCCCTCTGCTTCTACAATGACCGGGGAATTGTGGAGATGCACGGCATGGTGGCAGGGGAACCTGACATTCGGGACAGATTCTGCCTGCTGACATTCTCCGCCAGCCAAGTAACTGTAAACAGCGAAAGCAAAGAAGTATCGGGAAATGCGTTAGTTCGAGTGCCCCGATACCCCGTATACCGCTATGGGGACGTGCTTACAATAGCCGGAAAACTGGAGACGCCTCCCCAAGTCCCAGATTTCGATTACGGAGACTATCTCGCTCGCCAGGGAATCTACTCGGTCATTTATTATCCCGGGGTTGAAGTGCTCGCCAGTGGCCAGGGTTTCAAGCCCTTGCAGTGGATTTATTCTTTGCGGCAGCAGCTCTCCGTTTCCTTCGCAAGAGCTTTGCCCGAGCCGCAAGGCTCATTAGCTCAGGGCATCTTGCTGGGCTTAAGAGGCAACATACCCGATTCCCTTTACCACGCTTTTTCCAGGACAGGGACGGCACACCTGTTAGCTATCTCCGGCTTGCATATGAGCATCATTCTGGCCATGTTCCTCAGTTTTGGCATCTTGGTCTTCGGGCGTCGGCGCGGCATATATATCTGGGTAGCCCTGACAAGTATCTGGATCTATGCTCTGCTGGCCGGCATGCGTCCGCCGCTGATTCGGGCGGCAACCATGGGAAGTCTATTTTTGATAGCTGAATATCTGGGGAGGCAGCGCAGCGCCATCATTGCCCTGGCTTTTGCCGCCGCAGTGATGGTAGGAATCCAGCCTCATCTGCTGTGGAGCGTCTCTTTTCAGCTCAGCTTTTCGGCCATGGCCGGGCTCGTTCTTCTCTTTCCCTACTTCCAGGCCTGGGGGAGAAAGGGGATTACCGCCCTATTCAGGGATAGGCAGGTGCTGGCGACCACAGGCAGTATGATAGCCGATGTCTTCGCTGCCAGTCTGGCAGCTGTCGTGGCCGTCTGGCCGCTGATAGCATACAACTTTGGCGTAGTGTCCCTGGTTACTCTGCCAGCAACCTTCTTGTCCCTGCCTGCTTTACCTTTTATTATAGTTACGGCAGCGTTGGTTGCCTTAGCCGGACTGTTCACTTTGTTTGCCGCTCAAATACTCGGCTGGTTGTCGTGGCTTTTTCTCAGCTATCTTGTTATTGTAGTCCAAAGCTTTGATGCCCTGCCCTACTCATCATTAGAAGTGACTGCTGTTGCCGCCTGGCATGTCTGGGGATACTACGCTATATTGGCTGGAGTCATCGCATTCCTCAACCACCGAAAACAGTTGGCTGATTTCTCCTCCAGGCTGACTTCGGGGATGAAGAGCGCCGCTGAAGCTATTCCTAAACCTTGCTCCAGGTTTTCTGCGAAGTGGCTTGTGCCTCCCCTTTTGGTAATAGCTATCCTGGTGTGGTCAGTCGTTCTGACAATGCCTGGCGACAAGCTCCATGTGAGCTTTCTTGATGTCGGACAGGGAGATGCCATATTGATTCAGACGCCAAAGGGCCAGAACATACTAATCGACGGCGGTCCCGACAGCCAGAGAATCAATCTGGAACTGAGCAAGAAGCTCCCCTTCTGGGACAGGACGATAGACCTCGTGGTCTGCACCCAGCCTCAAGCCGACCATGTCACAGGCCTCGTAGACGTGCTCCAGAGATACGAAGTGAAGCAGGTGCTTGAGCCTGGAGTACCCTACCATTCTTCCGTTTACCGGGAGTGGCTCAGGATTATTGAAGGCAAAGGAATCGAATATAAGGTAGCCCGAGCAGGGCAAGAGATTGACCTGGGCAACGGAATTAAGATTGAAATACTCAACCCTCCCTCACAGTTCTTCCAGGGAACCAGCTGCGACATAGACAATAATGGAATAGTGCTCAAGCTGACCTGGAACAGAGTTAGTTTCCTCTTTACTGCCGATATCAGGGAGGAGGCTGAATTCGAGCTCATCATGCAGCGCGCCAGTCTCAAAAGCACGGTGCTGAAAGTCTCACACCATGGCAGCATGACATCTACTACCTGGCAGTTTCTGGCCGCAGTTGACCCTGAAGTGGCGGTGATTTCAGCGGGGGCAGACAACCCCTTCGGTCACCCCAGCCCCGAGGTGGTGGAGAGACTGATTGACAGGCTGGGTGAGGACACTGTTTATCGCACAGACAAGCAGGGCACCATCGAGCTTATTACCGACGGGGAGAGGCTCTGGGTGAAAACGGAAGAATGATAGAATCGAGCAAGTTGACATTGACAAGCCCGGGAAAATACATATCACAGAGGACGGCTGGAGCTCAAATTATCCATCGGCGTTAACCGACAGCCAAACACGTAAGGTGTGGCACGCAAACATACCAGTTCGGGCTGCTTCTCAATTACGCGACCTAACTATGTACCACCTCCACTAACAATACGAAAAACAGATACTTTCTCCGGAGAAACCGTAAGGGATCCGATCTTGCGTGCAATCTCCTGTCGCTCCGAACTGGATGCCCAGGATTTCCAGGATGCCTCGTCAACCCACGTGCTTATGGTTAGCAAAACTGATGGGTCCTCTACAGAACTCAGCGTCTCACCACCAACATAACCCTGCGCCCGCAGAGCTTTCGACCTCATCTCAATTAGCACACTTTCAGCCTTCGGTCCCTCGTTCTGACGGAATTGCCTCTCAATAATAACTTTTATCATTTCTCTCACCTCCTGCCGACCTGCTATCCAGCAGTCCATTTATACCAAATTATACCATGTCAACCATTCGACCTTCATTCACAAGGAACTGGCTCCTACCATGGTGAACAACGGAGTAGCATCAAAGCGGAGCTTCAGCAGAGCTAATCCGCTTTTTGACGCCGACAACCTGTGCAGTCTAAGCAACAATTAATTATGCAGCAGGATTCAGAACGCGCCCGACGAAGAGGATGGCGCCGGTCTCAATGTCGCGAATGAGCAAAATGAAGGGACGGTCTACGGTGACCTCGGGCGGCATACTGGTCGGCATAACTACGCCGGTGGCCGCCGCCGCCTCGGTGCCGGCTTCATCCACGGAAACGAATGCCTTATGTACAACCTCTGAGATGAACAGGTCCCGACCGCCGGTCATCCCCGAGAAATCCGCACTGCCAGAGAAAGCGACCGGCATGCCCATTTGGGTGAGGGTATCGCTCAGGCTGAAATCTGAGTGAAATTCAAACCTGGGCATCGTCAGCAGAATGCGGGCCGATTGCAGCTTGTTAACGATTTCATACACCTGCTGGCCTTCAAGGCCTTCCTCGAAAGCCCGGAACTGGCCGGCTCCGGGCAGGAGGATGACCATAGACAGTTCTCCACCATCGTATGGTAGCTCGATCGCCTGGTATCCTGCCCCCTGGGCGTAGCCGACCTTCTGTGACCCTTTCATCATGGGCACGGTGACCTCTCCGCCGTCAAGTAGATAGAAGCGACCGTTGGCTGTCGACCTGGCATCAAAGGGCTGTTCCCAGGCAGCGTTGAAGTAGATGGCATTGGTCAGCACAAGACGGGTAAACGGATCAATCGCACCCTCGGGGATAAGGTCTTTGATTCGGCCTTCCGTGTAGTCGCTGACCCACTGGTTGATGGCAAGGAGGGACTCTTCCGTCTCATCTACGAAGTCCAGTATTCTGAGTCCGGCCCCGTAGTTCTCGGCCAGGACTTCCAGGAATTCGGTCAGGAAGCTGTAGTCCTTCTGTCCCCAGATGGCGTTGACGATGTTCAGTCTGAACCCTTCCCCGTCCTTGCCTTCAGCGCCTTCACCCCTTGTGGCAAGTTCTGCATCAAGCCAGTTGAATGCCGGGTGCAGCCTGTCCGGTTCCAGAAGGAAATGAAGTGTGTCGGCCATCTGCTCTGCCGTCTGGCCGCGGGCTCCGGCATATGTCATGGCCAGCGCCAGTGAGATGCTGTGGGGAGAGTAGAACAGATTACCCTCCTTCCCTTTAAGCGCCTGATAAAGCTCCAATGCGAAGGCGCTGTTTCCTTCAATCAGCAAAGCCTGGTCAGCGGGGCTTATATTTGGTGAAGTTACACGCGGCTTCTCCGACTTGAGCGTCTCAGCTACTGCCGGCTGGACACCGCCCGGCAGCAGCGTCAACAACAATACTGTAACCAGTGCCACCGCCGCCAATATGGCTGTTATCGAAATCAATCTCTTCTTCATCTAGTTCACCTCCAAATCTTGTAGTTCGACTGTGTATTGTTCAATTCTGCTCTGCTGTTCAAAGCTAGCCGTTTGAGGTTTTCTCACCTCCGGATTCATCATCAGGGGACTCCGCACGCGGCTCTCCCTCCCAGGGCTCTTCCGGAGGGTAGTTAGGGGATTCCCAGGTTGAGTATGGCAGCTCGACCTCACTTATGTACTCCAGGTACTCCAGGTCCGCCAGGCCGTTCATCTTCATCCGGGCGCCCGAGATAGTGTACAGAACATCGCCTATGTAAAGGGACCTCTGCACCGTGAAGGGCGAGTAGCAGTAGTAGTATTGTTCCTCGTCGGGCGGCGCATCGAAATGGGTTACGCCGCCTTCCAGCCTGAGCCCTGTCTCCGGTGACACATGGAATACGTAAGCTCCCTGCCAGACAGGATTGCCGTACGCCCAGGGTGGAACTCCACCGGGATAATCCGCCTCATTTATCTCTGCAACGCAGACAGGCATCACCATCAGGTCCCTTGACCGATCAAATAGAAATGCCTTGTGGTCCCACAGGACCGGCGAATCGGTTCCTCGGTGGCCTATCTCATACTTGTCTATCTCCAACGGGTTACTGACATCTGTGACATCGAAGAGCGATATCTTCACTCCACGAAACCAGGCAAAGTCTCCCTCCTCAGCCTCCTCTGCTTCCCTGCCTATCCCTATAAGGTGGTTCTCGTCATAGGGGTGTAGGTAGCCTGAGTAGCCGGTTATCTTCAGCTCGCCCAGAACCTCAGGGTTAAGGGGATCCTCCAAATCTATGACGAATAGAGGGTCGATTATCTCGAAGGTTACCAGGTAGCCCCTGTCACCCATAAACCTGGCTGAGTAAATCATCTCATCAGGAGCGAGGTTTTCCAGCTTCCCCACAATGTCAAGGTCCATACCCAGAACGTATATGTGATTTAGAGATGTCTGCCCGCGGGTTGTGGTTGCCACCCTGAAGTAACCCTGGTACTCATCCATGGAGAACTGGTTGAGCACCATACCGGGGACCTCGCCACTGGCAACGTACTTAATCTCAGGGCCGTCGATATGAATCCGATGGATGGCCGTTGTTTGAGAATCCCACATGTTCCACGGAGCCCTGCCCCATACTGGAAACGTCAGGTAGATATTGTCCACGGAGACATACAGGTTGCTGCTGGCTCCGAGCAGAATTGTCTCAATCGTCAACTCCCGCTCATAGTCCTGCGTGTTTACGGCGATGATAGTTGTGTACATATAGAAGTAGTCGTAGGCATCGTAATAGTAGATGTCGGAGGCCGCTATTTCCTTGTCCTCCTCGCCCACATGAATCACAGGAAGGCGTACTTCACCCTCCTCCCCATACACTGACTCGTTTATCACCACATAGGCATAGTCACCTATCATTCGAGAACTCACATAATTGCCATCGGCAGAAAGCTCTCTCCCCAGTGAGGGATTCTCCCTGTCTGACACATCGTATACTTTGATAGATGTCCGGGGCATGTATGGCATATAAGGTTCGCTTACACTCAGCCTCACGGGCAGGTCATAGTAGTAGGGCATACTTCCCTCGAGAACGACCAGACTATCTCCGTTGATGAATATGCCCATGGCCATTCCTTCCAGCTCGATTTCAGATAGGACTCGGGCCTCTTCAGGCGGATACGCCTTCACGATGATAACTCTGTTCTCAGAAACGAGGTAGATATGCTCTCCATCGGTCTTAACGATATCTGCCTCGTCCACCCCGGCAACCTGAATATTGGTGGCAGAGTAGTCCGGGGCGGAGGCCTCAGGGAAAAAGCCAGGGACAGCGCCGTCGCTTTCGGCCCTACCTAGCCACAAGCGGCCGATGTCCTTTGTGTTGGTGTCCACGAATTTTGCCAACTGCTCATACGAGGAGAATCTGCTGATTTCCTTCGCTCCCACGGGCCCGACACATTGCAGACTCGTAACCACAGCCCCGATTAACACCAGGCAAAGAGTCGCTCTGATGATCCTCATCTTCATTTTCATGTACCTCCTTTAAACGTCTGTGATTTTTTCCATTTGTTCAGGCCACAAGCATAAGGCTACACCTTCCCTAATCCACATCGTCCTCCTCAGGAGCCGTAACCTCCGCGGGTTCTAACCTTGCGAAGTCCATCTCGTCAAGGTTTATGTCCCCAAGGGCTTTGACCTCGTCTATTTCCCCTAATTCGCTTACCTTTTTCTCCAGGAGGTCAATCCTGAGGACATATCCGGGTAGCAATTCCCCTGGAGGGGTAGGTGATACCTCTCCAGGGGTAGGTACAGAAGATTCAGGAAGAAAAGGCAATGACCATCTAAAAAAGCGGGACCCTTCACGAGTTGAGCTATAAAGAACGGTAGAGCTAGACTGAGGAGCAAGCAGAACAAATGCCTCGCCGTCTTGCACCTTGACTTCTGAAATCTCCAGCCCGCGTTCTTCTAGCAATGCTTGCACATGGGGGTCGTTTCCGGCAATTTCCTTCGCCTGCGCTATCTGCAGTTGCGGTTGAATCAGGTGGAAAAATCCGACCACCACTAATAGGACCACAGCAGCACTGATGGGAGCCAGTATTCTGGCCCAATCCATAACATTCCGCTGCCTGAAGCGCCCCGAATTAAGCAGAGCCATTCTCAATGCTTGCCTGTGGCCCGAAAGTTCAATCTCAGGAGTTTCCAGGCTTTCCAGTTTCTTGATTAAGTCCTCTTGTTTCATGACTTCATCTCCCTCTACTACTATAATGCACAAGGTCGGAAAAGGTTGCACTAAACGGACTGCCAGCTCAGGAAGGGATGGGTCTGTTCATCGACGATATTCCAAATGTAGCCGTCATCGGTCTCGCCGGGACCGACTGCGATTATGTCCCACGGCTCGTCGAGCCCTTCGGTGGCCGTGTCCGTGTAGGTGGCGATGTCCATCATCTCGGCGGTGGTCTTGCCCGTCCCACCAGCACTCCACTCTCTCGCTGAGGTTTCGATATTCCAGAAGCAACCACTCACCTCACCTCGGTCAAGCCAACCTACCAGACCTCCGACATACTCATTACCAGTCACATAGCCGGTGGAGTAGCAATTGCTCAAACTGCCCAGAAATTTGTTTCCCACAAGGCCACCAACAGACGAATCGCCACTCACGTTACCGGTGGCATAAGAGTGGCTGATAGTGCCCATACTAGATCCCACCAGACCGCCAACACGCTCGTCTCCAATAACGTTACCAGAGGAATAGCAGTTGCTCACAGTGCCGTGCTTAGATCCGGTTGGTGCGCGGACGTCTCCTTCGTTAGTCATGGCGCCGTCGGGATAGGAAAGCAACTCAGGGGCGATGGAGTTGATGCCCACCACGCCCCCAACAGAACTACCGCCAGTTACGCTGCCGGTGCCATAGCAGTTGCTAACTGTGCCGACATTCCCGCCGGCCAGGCCACCAACTAGAGTTTCGCCATTCACGCTAACACTAGAATAGGAGTTGCTCACAGTGCCCGAATTATGTCCCGCCAGACCGCCAACCACCTTGTTGCCAGTCACACCACCGCTGACCACCCTGACATTGTTGATGACCCCTCCCTCACCAACATTGCCGAAAAGCCCAACATAATCTTCGTCAGGGCGATTGATAGACAGGTCCCTTATCTCATGACCCTGACCATCAAAACTCCCGGTAAATGCACTACGCCGGGCTCCAATTGGCTGCCAGCCCTTTCCGTCATTGGCTGTCTCACTCGCCAGTTCCTCATAGCCGGCAGTAGTGGCATCGAGGTTGTTCATCAGACGGTGATGGCCGCTCAGATTGTCTCTGATGGCATCCAGGTCGTACCAGGTCCGTATTTCCAGGTCAAGAGAAGGAGTAGGATCAGGATCAGCGGGACAGCCCATCATTCCTGCAATTAAGACCGCCACAATCAAACATATGCCAACTCTTTTCATGAAATGGTCTCTCCTCCAACTACGTGCTGCCTGCATATTTGACCTCCCTGCCCTTTGCCCAATAAACTGGACAACTACATTCTTGTCCTTTTTCTATATGAAACAGCCCAACAATGATAACCACCACCAAATCACACAGAGAGTGACCAGTTTCATTATGCCTGTCCTGCTGGTTGTTCTGTTTTCAGTTGCTCCCCGCCGTTATCCGTTGCACCGCCCTTTCATTTGAGCCGTTCTCCTTCTATCAATAGAATGCACAAGGTCAAAAAAGGTTGCATTATTTTCCCCAATGGCCACCGTAACGATATCGTGGCTAGTTGGTTCCTGGCACCGATACAATCGATACCCCGGTGTGAATCACTGTCAGCCTGAATACTTCAGACTTTTACTATCCATAGGCCTTCTGGCACCTCATTTAGAAGGCATCGAGCGGGGTTTGTTAAATCATTTGCCTGCAACCTTTTTCGACGTCCGGCATTGTAGTATAAGGAGGCCATATGCCTGTGGAGAAGGACAAGCTCAAGGACAGGATATTGAAGCGCTGGACTTCTCTACTTGTTCCTTTGCCGATTCTATTCGTGCTGGTGATTCCTACCACAGTATACAAGGGTATCATGTTAATCCCCGTGATCACATATTTGAGGTGGCATCTGCCCCGGCTCTCTGAGGAGCCTTTCTATGAGGACTTACGGTGGCTATTTCTACATCCCTCTAATATACCTGGCTGGGCGATCGCCGGTCTTGGTTTTCTTCTCTTTGTGATTGCTTTGACGACCATGCTCAGGGATAGAGGTAGGCTCCTGACTTCGGGCCTATACGGAAAGGTCAGGCACCCTCAATATCTCGGTTTCATCGTGATGACATGGGGAATCTCTGCGGTTTCCGTCATCTGGGAATTCAAGTGCCCCTGGCTAGCCCAACTTCCGCAGTTTGAGGTAAGAGATATTTCTTAGGAAATTTTTCCACGTTCAGAGGTGGAGTGGTTGAGGCAGGCTGGGAACGTAGCATCTGTCGGAAGTGCCATGTAGTACCAAAAACGGGCCGTTGAAAAGTGGCTATAATCTGGTCATGTACGTGAGGCGTTGCGGACAGAGCAGGGCT
>JAWOFK010000085.1:0-2993 GCA_046497565.1 Dehalococcoidia bacterium | reverse complement strand
CGAGACTGGCCGATCTCTATGCTAAGACCAACCCTCGCCAGTTACGCAGACAGATCTACGCAGCAGTGCAACAACTCTGGGAATACCCTCAGCCCGACACAACAACCAGAAAGGAGGCGGCATTAGCCCGGTAACATTTCTAAATGAGTGAACAACCTCTGTTCGGTAACATTATTGTATGAGTTGACACGTACCTTCGATTTAAAATCATCTGGTATGCCGCCGAAAGAGAACTGTTAGACCTCATAAAAAACAATGCAATTTGGTCAGGACGTAGCCCGGTTACTACTCTTACGCACACACGAGCAGGGAACTGTGCGATATAGACTTTTGAGTGGCTCTGGCCAAAGTGTGGGAGGCGTTTGCTCACCCCTGCGGACCGGGGCCTAACCCCCTTTTAGAAGCGGGAAGTGGATGAACTGAGGGAATTAGGCGAACATCGTATTCTGGACGATGTCGCCCTCTAATGGAAATTGAAGAGAGCTAATGAGGTTTACCTGCCCTCCTCCAGTATAACTCTGGCGTCTACAACCAGAGCGCCATTCTTGTACGCCAGAATTGGGTTCAGGTCAAGTTCTTTGACCTCGGGATTTTGTTCGACGAAATCGGAAACCCTGAGCAGTATGTCCTCCAAAGAGGACAAGTCCACCGCATCCTGACCGCGATAACCCTCCAACACGGGATACCCTTTTATTTCCCTGAGCATCTCGGCAGCGTCTCTCTTCGCCAAAGGGCCAATCCTGAAGGAGACGTCTTTAAGCACCTCGACCATAATTCCTCCCAGACCAAACATGAGCACAGGACCAAACTGGTTATCCTTAAACATACCAATAATAACCTCGACGCCAGGGCGAGCCATCTTCTGCACTGTAACCCCGTGAAGCCTTGCCTGCGGACACTTCCCGCTGATAGTCCGTACAACGTCATCGTAGGCTTTGCCTACCTGATTGGCTGTCCTCAGTCCCAGCTTTACCCCGCCGACATCACTCTTATGCACAATATCCGGTGAAGCGACCTTCAATGCCACAGGGAAGCCGAGCTTCCGGCTTATGGAGATTGTCTCATCCCTGGATGTGGCAAGCCTGGTATCAATAACGCTTATCCCCACCTGTTTAAGAAGTTCCTTGGACTCGAACTCGATCAATTCCGTCCTGCCTTCACCCCTGGCCTTATCTATTATCAACTGCCTGGTCATAAAACCTTCCTCCTTCAGGAACTGTCTTTGCACCGTCTAGCCACGGCGGCAATAATTCGCATAGCGCACCATGGCTGCTAACACCTTCAGCGCCCGTTCTGGGACTGCGTAAGATGGCACTCCCTTCCTGACCAGCCGGCTCATCCCTTGTTTTTGCTCAATAGGGTCCCCCGGAATCATGATAATCGGCTTTCCGATTTCGTCGCGCAAGGCAGCTATTCTGCCAGCCAGGCGCTCATTCAAGGGAGCGTAATCTATGGCCAGAGCGGCATCAACCTCCTTTAAGACAATTCTCAGGCACTCGAGGGTTGCCCAGCCAGTAGCCCAGTTAAGCGGCCACACTATATCTACCGGGTTTCGCAGGTTAGGCAGGGCAACCACCGAGCCCTTGAGAGTATCGGCCAGTTCTTTCTGTGCAGCTTCAGACAGGACGGGCATTTCCAGTCCCAGTGCCTGGTGGGTATCCGCAGCGGCCACGCCGCCACCACCAGCTTCCACCACCACCCCCAGCCGGTTACCATCAGGGAGAACCGGGCAGGTGAAACCTATTGCCAGGTCGACAAGGTCTTCAAGATTATGGGCAATGACTGCCCCGCTTTGCCTGAGGGCAACGTCAAAGATAGTGCTGTTACCTGCCAGGGAGGCGGTATGGGAGGAGACGGCTCTGACGCCCGCCTCAGTCCTGCCAGCCTTCCACACGATTACCGGCTTGGTCGGGGAAATCTGCCGCACCAGTTGCACGAACTTCTTCGCCTCTTTTATTCCCTCAACATAGCAACCGATGACCCCGGTCTGGGCATCAGCACCCATATATTCGAGGAGGTCTTCAATGCTCAAATCGGCCTGATTGCCAACGCTAACCACCTTGCTGAAGCGCAGGCCTCGCTCGTTACCCATCCCGATAAAGTTTTGACACACCCAACCGCTTTGTCCCAGGAAAGCCACGCTACCGGTCCCACGAGGTAGTTTGATGCTGGGCCTGATGGTATTAAGGCGGACCCCGGTGCAGCAAAGCCCCATGCAGTTAGGCCCAACGAACCGGATGCCGCAGTGCCGGGCGATGTCCACCGTCTCTTTCTCCAGCGCTGCGCCCTGACTGCCCAGCTCCGCAAAACCGGCACTATGGATTACAGCGAATTTAATACCCTTCTGACCACACTCAGACAGGACCCGGGGCACAAGTCTGGCGGAAACAGCAATGATAGCCAGGTCGACTTCTCCTGGGATATCCATAACCGTTGGGTAGCTCCTGAGACCCAGTATCTCTGATTGGCGAGGGTTTACGGGATACAGACTGCCCTTAAAGCTATTCGCGATCAGCCCTTCAAGCAGAAATCCACCCCCTTTTTGAGTGTAGTTTGAAGCACCGATTATGGCTACCGACGATGGCCTGAACAGACGTTCCAGCGGGTGGGAACCTGACAAGTTACCCTCTCATTCCGAATGGGCGAGACCTGGCTGAATTGACCGAGCAATTCACTCTGGGCCCTATTATAACCAATTCAATATTCTGCCGCAAAGACGAACGTCAAAGACGATGCTCCTGACAACGAGAAGAGGTAGTATCACTGCGGTGCTGAATGACGAAGCGTAGAGTTGCGAAGCGTGGTGATGTCAATTGTTTTGTGTAAATTTGATAAAGGGTTTCTCCTTCCACGATTCATTAAGATGATTAATTACTCCATAGATTATTCTGTCGACACTTCGCGAATTTGTGAAGCAACTCATAGGGCGTATACGTCGGCGTACTTCCCGGAACGACCGCTCTATGACATTTGTGGTTCTCACTTTCCTCCAG
>JAWOFK010000081.1:0-30578 GCA_046497565.1 Dehalococcoidia bacterium | reverse complement strand
GTGCTGAGGGCTACCTGCGTCCCGGGGTAACGCTTGAAAAACTCGGGGCAATCGCCAATCAAATGAGCGATAATCAATTTGCAGAAAGGATGGTAAATGCTCGTTCCAAGCTCTTTCAGCAAATCACAAGATTTGCTGAACAGGTTGCCTGAAACCTTTCCTTCAGGCTCATTTTTCAATTAGAATAGACTTGGGGTATACCTCCGTGGGAATTGGTGCCTTCTGTATTCCGTTTTCTTTAATCGCCCCGTCCGTTTGTACTCCGCGATCAGCCTCGCTACCTGCGACCGCGAGTATCCCGTAACCTTCGCTATATAGCACCGTATTACTCCTTTCTCATCTCTTTTAAGCCGATGATATGCAAATCTTATCAGCACCTCCTGTATCCAGCAGTATTTTTCCGTGGTCGTTAGCCCCCTGAACTCTACCTCCTCATTACCCTCCAGAAATTGCCTCACTTGCTCTATCGTCTGTAATTGTTCGTCGTTCATCATTAGTCGCATGTCCCAATCATAAACGAGTTGCCTCAATCTCTCAGGCTCATCTTGTTTTAGAAATCGATACCCTCTCCAGGCTCATCTTGTATTGGAAGAGACTGCGGTTTGACAGTCAAAATTCACCGGTGCTACACTTGGCCCATCTGTGAAGCGTATTGGTATTCTGTATCACCCCTTATTAGAGAAAGCCCGGGAATTAGCTGAGAAACTGGAAGAGTATTTGTCCTCCCATGGAGTCTCTTCGTGGCGATGCTCAACCTGGGACGAAGATAAAGCTAAAGCCGGGGTGGCCAGCATAGACTTGGTTCTCAGCATCGGCGGAGACGGCACTATACTGCGTGTTGCTCGAATCGTAACCCCACTGGCAGTGCCTATTCTAGGTGTGAACCTGGGCAGGCTGGGATTTATCACAGAGATAGATGGCGATGAGGTTTTGTCTGATTTGCCCGATTTGCTCGAAGGGGGAGGTTGGATTGAGGAAAGAGCCATGCTCGAGGCTCAGGTGGAAGACATGAGCTTTCATGCCTTGAATGATGTAGTGCTGCGAAGTGTTGCCGTTCGCCTGGTTAACATAGAAGCAGCAGTTGATGGCGCAGCGATAGCCACTTACCGGGCTGACGGCATGATTACGGCTACCGCTACGGGGAGCACCAGCTATGCTCTGGCATCTGGCGGACCGATTCTTCATCCGCAATCCAGGGAGATCATCCTCCAACCAATATCCTGTCATCTGGGTTTGAGCCATGCCCTGGTATTGCCTCAGCAAAGCATAATCGATTTGAAGGTAGTCCGCAGGGACAAAGTCATGCTTAGTATTGACGGACAGGTTGAATTGCCAATACCAGACGGGCGGAATGTCAGAGTCAAGCTCAGCCCTCACACCGTTCGCTTTTTGAGAATGCACAAGCCAGACTATTTCTATAGCTCGCTGTGGCAGAAGCTACGACAAGGAGGAAATGGAAGCCACCATAAACGTTGAAAAGGCAAGGGTAGGCGATGCTGCCTCAATGCATCAGATGATAAGTCATTTTGCTGATAAGGGGGAGATGTTGCCTCGTGCCTTGTCTGAGATATATGAGGATATTAGAGACTACTTTGTGGTGAGAGAAGCAGGTCGGGTTATCGCCTGCGCTGCACTGCACGTTACCTGGATTGATTTGGCCGAAATCAGGTCCCTGGCTGTCGATGAAAAGGAACAGAAGCAAAGAATTGGCTCTTTGCTTGTCCGGGCTTGTCTTGAAGAAGCGAAGCAGTTGGGCATCCCCAGGGTTTTTTGTCTTGTCCGTAAGCCTGCTTTTTTTGAAAGACATGGCTTCCGACTGGTCGACAAAATGGAATTGCCCCACAAGGTGTGGGCGGAATGCTATCGCTGTCCCAGATTTCCCGACTGCGATGAAGTAGCTCTTATTCGCGACCTTTGAGGCTGTCACCTGGAAGCAAAGCGATGTAATTCTAGCTGAAGCGCGATGGCAGTGGAACCGGAAAAGAAACTGGCTACCCAACAGATTTATCACGGGCAAGTGATAAACATACGTGTGGACACTGTGGAGAAAGCCGGCGGTGGAAAAACCGTCAGGGAGGTGGTGGAGCACAGCGATTGTATAGCCGTAGTGGTCCTTGATGAACAAGAAAACGTCCTCCTGGTTCGCCAATTCCGCTATGCAGTGGGCAAGTCCCTCCTCGAAATACCTGCTGGCGGCATTGATCCCGGTGAAGAGCCTATTGACTCTGTCCGCCGCGAATTACAGGAGGAAATTGGCTATCTGCCTCGCAAGATAGACAATTTGGTGGGGTTTTATTCCACTCCAGGCTATGGCACGGAGTATCTGCACTGCTTTTTGGCTACCGACCTTGTGCCCAGCCACCTAGTGGCTGAGGATACCGATGATATCGAGCTGGTCCGAGTTCCCCCGGACCAGATACCACGGCTTATTGCCTCCGGTGAAATTTGCGATGGCAAGAGCATCGCTGCATTACTCATGTTCCTGTTTGTGCGGCCAGGCTGACATGGGGTCAACTCTATTTTTCTTCTTACGTTTCACTCACAGGGATTGCTTCGTCCCGATAAATCAGGGCCGGGAAGCGTCTATCTCTTTGTAGCATTGGTCCCCATCTGTTCTAACACCCAGGAGCACCATCTTTCTATTCCCTCGCCGGTCTTGCAGGAGAGCTGGAAAACCTCGGCTTCGGGGTTTAGTCCTTCGATGGAACTGCGAAAGGCGGCAATATCGAAATCAACATGGGGAAGAAGGTCCATTTTGTTTATTATCACGACATCGGCATCGATGAAGATCAGGGGGTACTTAGTGGTCTTGTCATCTCCTTCAGGGAGGCTGGAAATCACTACTCGTCTGTGTTCTCCCAGGGCAAACTCGGAGGGGCAAATGAGGTTCCCTACGTTTTCTATTAAGAGCAAATCTATTTCATCAAGGGGCAGGCCCTTCAGGGCTAACTCAATCATGGCGGCCATCAAAGAACAACTTTCAGGCATATTGCGGGTGTTTATTTGAACTACTGCTTTTGCCTCGCTTTGCACCTTCTCAGCATCTACGGTAGAGGCCACATCGCCTTCGATAACAGCTACGTTCAAACTGGTTTTCAGCTTCCGCAGAGTTTGCAGAATAAGGCTTGTCTTGCCAGCACCGGGAGCTGACATAATGTTTATGGCAAACACCTTGTGCTTACCCAGTAGCTGCTGATTCCGGTCAGCTATGGTCTCATTAGCCTCTAGGATGTTTTGCATAACTTCAATCTTTTTCATTCTACTTCTATGCTTTCGATATAGAGCTCTCGTCCCTGGGCTATTTCCACGCTCTGGCCCCGGCATTGAGGGCAAGACCATTGGGTATCCCTGGGCTGGAAAACAACCGAGCATTTTCGGCAGCGTAATTGAGCTGGTACTGATTCGAAGTGGAGTACTGCTTCATGGGCGATGGTATCCTGGCTGAGAGAATCGAAATAAAACCGGATACAATCAGGCACAAATCCTGACAGTTCGCCGATTACCACGTTGATTTGGGTGACCTTTCTGGCTTCTGCCTCACCAGCTTTGGCTAAAGCGATGTTAACGATGCTTTCGGTTATTCCCAATTCATGCATTTGGCGAAGCGAAGGAAGCTGCTACATTGTAAACCAGTCGCTCCTTTAGTTTCAATCCGACAAAGGCTTCATTTCGGATACCGCGATGTGTACCACGCATGTTTTCTAGATTTCGATTCTCCAATCGTGGCAATATATGTTGAACACTTCTGAACTGGCAAAACCTATGAGCGTTATGCCGTATTCATTGGCTTCTTTTATAGCCAGGTCCGTGGGGGCAGCAATACTTATGACTATGGGTATTCCGCAATAAATCGCCTTTCTCATTGCGGAAGCCGTCTGCCGGCATGAGCTAATCAGGGAGCTGTCGGTCAGGGTGATTCCGTTTCTAAGCGCCAGGCCGATGGCTTTATCCATGGCGCAATGTCTGCTTATGTCCTCAACGAAAACCTCCCTGTCCCCGCGAATGCCGATAACATGGGTGCAGCCAGTCTCTCGGTACAGAAAACTGTTTTCGTTCAATGCCTCTACCGACTCGAAGACTTCCTTCCTGGTTAACTTCTTTCTGGAATTGCACTTCTGGGGAGTCTTTACTGACTGTCCAGAGACACTTGCTTCAAACTCATTGCTGCCGCGCTGCTTGATCCGGCACGGAGAAGGGTCTATGCCTCTTGACTTCAAATTGCCAGCTATCATCTCTTCCAGGTCAACGGGAATGCAGTAGAATTTCTGAACCTCTCCGTTGAGCCTGACGATGATCTCCTCTTCATGGGCAAGCTCATCTGTCTTCCTCCACTCGGCATCTCTGGAAATCCTCAAGATGTCTATTCGGGCACTTCTGTTCCCCATGATTTGTGGAAATCCTTTATGTCGTCTATTATGCTTCGGCAAGCATCGAAGGCCGGCCCTCTGTGAGCGGCGGAGACTGCTACCAGCAGAATGTTCTCTGATACACCCAAGAAACCCACTCGGTGGGTTATCGCTACATCTTCAACATCAAATCTATCGATTGCCCTGTTTCTTATTTCTTCTAGCTTACGGGCGGCGCGGTCATCGTTGTCAAATTGCATCCCGAGTCCTTCAGCAAATTCGCGTACGGTGCCCAGATAAACTGCTATGGCCCCTATCTTGGGGCTCTTCAGCTGCTTGGTTATTTCATCGACGGAGAAATCTTCTCGTCTTATCTCAATCATCTCGGTTCACTAACGTCGTCATACGCTGGACATTTATTTTCACAGGCTTGCCATTAAGGGTCAATTCGAGGCGCTTCGCTTCCAGTTTGGGTTAGCTCCGTCGGTCCGGGCATGTCTTTTTCCCCGGTAACGGACCTATATGTGGCAGGTGTTACAACTGGTGGCAGAGCAGGTACCGCAAGACGCACTTCCCCCAATTGGAGTGGATGGCCCCTCACTACCCTTGGAAAAGGAGGCGAAAGGGGAGAATACTCGTCTGGCGCAGTTGTGACAACGGGGGCAAGAGGCACTTTCGTTTGACTGCGTTTGATTACGCAGTAGTTCAAACCTGAAGCGACAATCAGGGCATAAGTACTCATAAATGGGCATTTTATTTCTTCACTTCTCAAAAGCTTTCAGGAATACGTCAGGAACTTGAGGAACCTGGGTATCCGTCCATGTTTTAAGACAAGTGAGGCAGCAGAAAGTGTAATGCTCAACAGCCCCCGGCCCCTTCCATTGAGACACCATAACCCACCCGTCGAGCACCTCGCAAGGTCGCTCCTCTGTGCTATGTCTCACCTGTTTACCACAAGAGTGGCAGATAAAATATCCCTGGGACATAAGCCTCCTGCCTGATTCGTTCTTGCCCCCTTGGCTGCAATAGAGCCCATGAATTATACGGCCACTACCTCCTTGACTTCGGGCACCTGTTCCTTGAGCACTCGCTCAATACCACCCTTCAGGGTCATACTTGCCATGGGGCAGCCACCGCAGGCACCGGTCAACCTTAGCGTCACCACTCCATCCTTGACATCTATTAGTTGGACATCTCCTCCATCGGCCAGCAATGCCGGTCGCACTTGTTCCAGGGCTGCTTCTACCTTTTCTCGCATTCTTACCTCCTTGATTTGTCGTCTTTCCGAATCAATCAGCCACTTGAAGCCTTACGCTTAAATATTAGGGCTAAAGCTGCCAAATGTCAAATCAGTCACGACTCATGCAAAGCACCGCAGGCAATAGCAGCAGGCAAGTTGGTGCGAAGGGCAAAGATAATCTATAATACGGTTCCGGGAGTTCAGTGCATGATTTCTGTGGAAGAGGCCTTGGAGAAGATTTTGAGCTGCGTTCAGGTTCTCGAGCCTGAACGGAAGCCTATTCTGGACTGCCTGGGACAGGTTCTAGCTGAGGAGGTCTATTCTACTATTGATGTCCCTCCCCTGGACAATTCTGCCATGGATGGCTATGCCCTGCGGGCTGAGGATACTCGTGGTGCCGGTGAATCGTCGCCCAGGTATTTAACCGTTGTCGGAGAGCTTGCTGCCGGGTCTATGCCCACAGCAGAAGTCAGGTCGGGGACGGCTGTACGCATTATGACGGGAGCACCATTGCCCCAAGGGGCTGATACTGTGGTTCAATTTGAGGATACGGATGAAGTCGGCCGCAAATCATCAGGGGGTGCCCTTTCGCAAATCGGAATACTGTGCCAGGTGAACAAAGGATTGAATATCCGGCGCAGGGGTGAGGACATTGCCAGGGGAGATTTGATTCTAAGAGGAGGAACGCTGCTTCGTCCTCAGGAGATAGGGATGCTGGCCTCTCTGGGGCGCCCAACTGCGCTGGTTACCCGTCGCCCGGTTGTGGCTATTCTGGCTACGGGAGATGAGCTTATCGCTGCTGATCAGCCATTAGCTCCTGGCAAGATTCATGATAGCAATACCTACACCATTGCTGCCGAAGTCTCTCGCTATGGTGGAATTCCCAAAATCCTGGGCATAGGGCGCGATTCGGTTCAGTCTCTAACCGAGAAGATCGACACAGGTCTGAATGCAGATATGCTTGTTACCACCGGTGGTGTGTCCAAGGGGGATTACGATATGGTAAAAGACGTACTGGCAGAGCGTGGGGAGATCGGCTTCTGGACGGTTTGCATGAGGCCTGGAAAACCACTTGCCTTTGGGACTATGACGAAGATGGAAGGGGGGAAAGAAAAGCAGGTGCCTCACCTGGGATTGCCGGGCAATCCGGTCAGCTCCATGATTACCTTTGAACAATTTGCCCGTCCCGCCATACTGAAAATGATGGGCAAGGAGAATTGGGCAAAGCCGGCTATCCGGGCGATTATGGAGGATGATATTGTGAATACTGACGGGCGTCGCATCTTTGCCAGGGTGACCGTCACCAGGCGTGATGGGCAATATTATGCCTCCCTGACCGGCCCCCAGGGTTCGGGAATCCTTACATCCATGGCAAAGGCAAATGGTTTGGCTGTAATCCCGGAAAATAGCAAGGGGGTTAAGGCTGGAGATATGGTCGATGTACAGATGCTGGATTGGACAGAGGAATAAGGCGAGTTGAAAATGGTGCCGATTGTTTCCATCGTGGGCAAATCGGGGTCTGGTAAAACAGTCCTCATGGAGCAGCTTATTGCGGAGTTCAAAAGAAGAGGATTTAAAGTTGCTGCTTTGAAGCATAGCCGGGGCGGGATCGAAATGGACTATCGCGGGAAAGATAGCTGGAGGTACGCTCAAGCAGGTAGCGATGCCGTGCTCGTTAGTTCGCCCGGCAAGCTTGTCTACATCAAGAAGCTAGACCACGAGCTCAATATGGAGGAGATTATGCCTATCCTTGACCAGGAATTCGACCTCGTCCTTGTCGAAGGATTTCAGAAGAGTCGAATTCCCAAGATCGAAGTGCATAGAAAAGACCTGGGAGATGACCTGTTGTTTTCCCCCGAGGTGCTGTCGGCCATTGTTACTGATGAGGCATTCGCTACTGACGTAGCTCAGCTATCACGAGGTGATATAGCAGGAATAGCCGATTTCATCGAGCGGAATTTCGTTTCGAAAAGCCGGGATCGTGCCTTATTGCCCCCGTGAAAAAAGAGGGGCAGGTGGAGATAATGTTTACCGCAGGGATATTGACCATCAGCGACAAAGGGGCCAGAGGGGAGCGCCAGGACAGAAGTGGCGAGACGATCCGTGAAATCCTTTCCAGCATGGATGTTAGCATCACGAATTACGACGTCGTTTCCGATGAGAAAGAGCTTATAGTTGAAAAGCTGGTTAAGTGGGCAGATGAAGAGGGTTTAGACCTGGTTCTCACTACGGGTGGAACAGGACTTACGCCCAGAGATGTCACCCCGGAGGCAACTCTTTCCGTGGTGGACAAAGTTGTGCCTGGTTTTGCCGAGGCGATGAGGGCTGAGAGCCTGAGGAAGACTCCCATGGCCATGCTCAGTCGAGCTGTTGCGGGCATTCGTGGAAACTGCCTGATTATCAACCTGCCCGGAAGCCCGAGGGCGGTACGGGAATGCCTTGAGGTAATATTACCGGCGCTGCCCCACGCTGTGGAAACGCTTAAAGGCCAGGCAGGCGAGTGCGGCGCGCCCGAAAGTCAAACTCAGGGATAGACGAAGACACAAGCGGAGAGGGCCCTCTCCTCCAGAAGCAACAACCAGGCTACATCCTGCCAACCGATTTCCGCTACTTTTTTGCCACAAAGGCTTGATAATTTTCGGCGGATAATGCTAATATAGAACAGCACGCTCATATACAGATTTTGGCGAAACCAGGCCTACAGCTAAGGCAGGCAGTCTTGAAATAGGATCCTTCTCGCAAGAGAAGTTGTTTTTACGGTAACTGATGAGGTTTCTAGTTACGGCAGTAGTGGCTTATGCGGTCTACCTCATCCTTACTATTGGCAGTGGCACCGTTCTTCTGTGGAGTACCCCCGAGCTCGTCATCGGGGCCGTGTTCGCCGTGGTGGTGGGTGCCCTGCTCAGAAACCGGTTCACGGGCAAAGACCTGCGCATGCTGAACCCGGTGCGTTGGTTTACCTTCCTCGTCTACCTGTTCCCTTTTTTCATTGCCATGGCCAGGGCCAACTTTGATGTGGCCTACCGTGTCATCACGGGCCGGATTAATCCGGCCATCGTGAAGATAAATCCCAACCTGAAGAACGACCTGTCACTCACCATTCTGGCCAATTCCATCACCCTGACGCCTGGAACGCTGAGCGTGGACGTTGACGAGAAGACCAATGAACTGTATGTTCACTGGATAAATATCGACCCCAGGGTGCTTGAGGGTATGCCGAGAGATTACCATCCGATATGTAACGGTTTTCCCGACTGGGCAAGGAGAATCGCGGAATGAACTGGTTTCCGGCAATCATAGCTATGCTGGTGTTTATAATCATCGCCGTAGCCCGCATCTTTATCGGGCCGGGAGCGCCCACGAGGCTGGTGGCTTTTGACACCACGAACACCCTGGTGGTGGCCAGTCTGGTCATTCTGGCGATGATGTTTGACCATGTGATTTTCGTTGATGTGGCCATCGTGTATGCTTTGCTCTCGTTCGCCATGACGCTGTACGTGGCCAAATATATTCAGGGGGGCAAGTTTTAGTGGAGGCTCTGTACCCATTAAGCTATGTGTTCATAGGGATTGGCCTTTTCTTCAATCTGGTCGGGGTCTTCGGTCTCCACCGTTTCCCCGACATGTACACCAGACTGCACGCCGCTACCAAATGCACTACTTTTGGTGCCATTTTCCTGATTCTGGCGGTGATTGTGCAGTCCGCCGGGATATGGTCGATGGAAGGGGCCTCCTCCCCTCAGTCTGCAATGGTCATTCGTGCAGTGCTGGCGGTGGTGGCGCTGCTGGTCACCAATGCCACCGGCGCTCATGCCATCGCCCGGGCAGCACATCGCAGCGGGGAGAAGCCGGCCAGGGTGGTGGTAGACGACCTGGAGTCGAAAGAAGATGATTGAGTCCGCTGGTCTGCATATAGTTGTACCGCTGGTGCTGGTGGTTTCCGCTGTATTTGTGGCTGTATTCCGTGACCTGCTGTATGCTACTGTGGCACTGGCTGTGATGAGCCTGCTGCTGGCTTTCCAGTTTTACCTTCTAAAGGCCCCCGACGTGGCCATTGCCGAAGCAGGAATCGGGGCAGCCGTGACCACAGCTATTTTCATCATCGCCATAAGGGCGACCAAGCGTATGGAGTGAATATGAGACAGATTGTAGGCGTGATTTTGTTGCTTGTTCTGGTAGCCTTTCTGGTGTGGGGGGTGTTGAATATGAGGGACTTTGGCTACCCTCCCTCCGACATGGACGATTATATGATTGAGAATGCCCAGGTCGAAACTGGTAGCAACAACGTGGTGGCGGGCGTCCTCCTGGACTACCGCGGGCTTGATACGCTGGGAGAAGTTTCGGTGTTGTTCACAGCGGTGACGGGAGTGCTGCTACTGTTTCGGACACTGAAAGGCCGGGAGGAGATCCCCTGATGCTATCCAGGATTGTGCGAACTGTGTCCAATCAGTTGATTTTGTTCATACTGATTTTCGGTTTCTACCTCATTGTGCATGGCCACGATACGCCAGGGGGAGGCTTTCAGGGCGGCGCGGTTATCGCCTCTGGCGTGGTTATGTTGCTCGTGGCCTTTGGGGCAGGACAGATTATCAAGTCACTGAGTGTGGGCAGGCTTACTGTGGTGGCGTGTTGCGGTGCTCTGGCATTCATCGTGATTGCTCTTGCGGGCACCGGCACGACGTTCTTCCATAATTTTCTGCTGGGCACACCGATTTTCGGGGAGGTTCCACCGCCAGGCCCCGGTCATAGCCATGTCTGGGCGGGAGGTATCATTCCCCTGATGGAGATTGCCATTGGCTTCATAGTGATGGCCGGCCTTTCAGCAGTGGCTCTGGCTATGGCGCAATCTTCCAGTGGAGAGGAGATAGAAGAATAATGGAGTATGTTCCTCTCAACTTTCCCTTTCTGGCGGCAGTGCTGCTGGTCGGGATATCTCTTTACATAATAATTTTCAAAAGGAATCTGATTAAGCTGGTTATGGGCGTTGCCATCCTGTCCTCAGGGATCAATCTCTTTCTCGTGTCACTGGGCTACCGGGCAGGAGGCGTAGCCCCTATCTATACGGAGGTGCCGGAGGGCCCTATGGTGCTGCCGGTGCCCCAGGCACTCACCCTGACCAACATCGTGATTAGCGTTGCCGTGTTGGCCTTGATGCTGACCCTTGTAGTACACATTTACCGACACACCGGAGATATTGATGCCAAGAAATCAAGGATTCTGAAAGGATAGAAGGTTTGCATTATTTGGTTACTCACTCACCGGCGCTGATTGTGGCCCTGCCACTGCTGGCAGCCTTCGCTATACCACTCATCAGCCGGGCGGGACATAGAGCCAGGAACATATTCAGCCTGGTCATTTTCGGCCTGATTGCCTCTCTGGTCGTCATCCTGGCCAGGGATGTCTACGCCGTTGGGATCCGCGTCTATACCTTCGGTGCCACAGTGCCCGAGATGGCCATCCCCGGGGGTTATACGGTGCCGGTGCGCATTATGTTCCAGGTCGATAGCATCTCCATCTTCATGGGGATTATCATTACCACAGTTGCCATCGCCGCACTGATATATTCGCTGAAGTTCCTGAAGGGGCAGACAGGACAGGCCCGATTCTATTCCCTCGTGATGCTCCTCTACGTGGGGATGATGGGCATCGCATTCACGGGAGATCTGTTCAACCTGTTCGTGTTCCTGGAGATAGCGTCAATCGCCGGGACGGGACTTGCTGCATACCGCACCAACAGGGCCGATGCACTGGAGGGCGGTTTCAAATACATCGTCATTTCGGCGGTAAGCGCCCTCATGGTGCTTTTTGCCATCGGCATACTTTATGCTCAGTACAACGTCCTCAGTATAGCGGCACTGGCCCATTACATGCAGTACACCATGCTGGACATGCTGGCACTGGGACTGCTGGCCAGCGCCTTCGTGATGAAGCTAGCGGGTGTCCCGCTTCACATGTGGGCGCCGGACACCTATACGGTAGCGCCAGCGGGCACCACGCCCATGATCCTTGCCGCGAGCTACACGTCCATGTACGCTCTGTACAGGGTGGTCTTCACTCTCTACGGAGGCCACATTGACACCTCAGCTATTGGCTGGGTGGTTATCATTGTGGGTGTGCTCAGCATGTTCATCGGGGTCATGATGGCCGTCCACCAGACCGATATCAAGCGTATGATGGCCTACCACGCTATTTCGCAGGGGGGCTACATGCTTCTCGGCGTGGGAGTGGGACTGGCGGTGATTGCTGACCCGGTGGCTATGGCCAATTACGGGCGTGATGCCATTAATGGAGGGGTTTTCCACATCATCAACCATGTCTTCTATAAGGCACTGCTCTTCATGACGGCGGAAGCGATATTCTTTCGCATCGGGACGAGGGACACCAACAAGATGGGTGGGCTGGCCCGTAATATGAAATGGACGGCCATATTCTACATCATTGGAGCACTGGCCATATCTGGCATTCCACCGTTCAATGGGTTTGCGTCCAAGCTGCTCATTTATCAAACGGTGCTGAGCTTCAATCCCGTCCTGTCGGTCATTGCCATGTTTGTTTCTCTGGTAACGCTGGCCTCCTTCGCCAAGGTATTCTACGCCGCTTTCACCGGCCCGGAGATGCCTGTCTATAGAGAGGTCAGGGAAGTACCCAAATCCATGATAATCGGGATGGGTATCCTGGCAGCATTGATCATATTCTTCGGCATCTTCCCCGGGTTGATAGTGGACACCATCGTTGCTCCGGCGACGGAGGCATTGATCAACCAGGGAGCGTATATTGATGCTGTGATGGGTGTGGTGCCATGATAAATGAGGATATATTAAAGATATGGAGAGGGTAGTTTGTCAGTCTTGAATTACGGATATGCTGTCTGGGCTCCTATAGTCTGGCTTATCGCCCTGGTCGTCATCGGGGTTATAGTCCTCGTCTGGCGCAACCGCGGTCAGAAAGGCTACAAGAAAGGGACGGCCCAGACCGATGTCTTCCTTTCCGGCATCAAGGTTCCCCCCGAAGAACAGCGGCATGTAAAGGCAGAAAACATATACTGGGGTTTTTTTGAGGCACTGAAAGGACTTTACACCAGGATGATGAAGCCACATACCGGAATAGTAAACGACTATATTCTGTGGTTTGTGGCTGTAATGGCGATAACCATTCTGATACTGGTGCTGGCAAGTTGATAGCAAAGGACGGATTTGGAATAGAGCGATGAATCTGAAAGCGTTTAACCGGTCACTGTGGGTTTATCATTTGAATACCGGCTCCTGCAATGGCTGCGATATCGAGATTCTGGCCGTACTCACCCCCCGCTATGATGTGGAACGCTTTGGCATCATGCTGGTGGGCTCTCCCCGCCATGCCGACGTGTTGCTGGTCACCGGGCCGGTGGCACGGAGCATGGAAGATAGCGTAAGACGTATCTATGCCCAGACCCCCGACCCGAAGGTGGTCATAGCGGTGGGGAACTGCGGCGCAGAAGGAGACGTCTTCCATGAGGCCTACAGCCTGGTGGGGCCCATCGACCAGATTATCCCCGTGGATGTCTATGTCCCCGGGTGCCCGCCGCGGCCGGAGGCTATTATTTACGGCGTGGTCAAGGCCTGGGTGAAGCTGGAAAAGCTGGCCCGGCAGGAGGTAGTCTAGTGGAAAGGCTCACCCCGCAGGAAATCATTGATAGTTTCGGCAAGGAACTGGGCGATGGATTCGTTGTCGGCTCAGTCTACGAGCGTGAAGTTGCCGTCAAGAAGAACAAATTCCGCAGCATCTGGGTCGAGGTGAAAGAGAGCGCCTTTCGCGGCGCTGTTGAGCATGTCTGCCGCCTCCAGGAATACCCCCATCTGGCCATTATTTCCTCGAGTGACCTGGGCGATGAGGTAGAGCTCATCTACCACTTCACTATTTACTATGGCCATCATTTAGAAGAATTGAGCCTGGGGCTGCGGGTGAAGCTGCCCAAGAGTGACCTGAGGATACCGACGGTTACCGACCTCATCCCCGGGGCCATATTCACCGAGCGCGAGACCCAGGAGATGATGGGGGTTGAGGTGGTGGGCATACCGGATGGCAGGAGACTGTTCATCACTGAGGAGCTGCCGGAGGGTGTTTATCCCTGGCGAAAGGACGAGACGGGACCGGATAAGTTCCTGAGGGTGCTGCCGGGCAGGAAGCCGAAGTTAGAGGGCGAGGAGGAATAGAGAGGAAAGGACATAAATATGGCAGTCGACGAGACGAAAAAAGAGACCTATACCATACCGGTCGGCCCCATTCACCCGGCTCTCAAGGAGCCGATACAGCTGATGCTGGAGATTGAAGGGGAGAAGGTAGTTGATACCGACGTACTGGTGGGGCAGGTCCACCGCAGCATCGAGTGGCTGGGGATGAACCGCAACAATCCCGTGCAGACGCTATATCTTGCCGAGAGAATATGCGGCATCTGTAACATTTGTCACCCGTTCTGCCTGGCTATGGCGGTGGAGCAGGCGGCCAACATCACAGTACCCGATAGGGCGGAGTATATCAGGGTTATCGCCTCCGAGATGGAGAGGATTCATTCTCATATACTGTGGGCAGGGGTGGCCGCCCATGAGATTGGCTTCGACACGGTCTTTTATCTCACCTGGCGGGTGCGGGAAGAGATAATGGACCTTATTGAATACGTCTTCGGCAACCGGGTGACCAAGGCGGTGCTTCAGTTCGGCGGGGTGAGAAGGGATATCACCGCCGACCAGCTGCCGCGCATAAGAAAATCGCTGGACTATTACAAGAGCATTTTCGAGCACCTGAGACGGGTTTTTCTGGAAGACAGGACGGTGCTGATGAGGACACGTAACGTTGGTATACTGAGCACCGAGGATGCGTTGAAGCTGCTTACTGCGGGGCCCACTACCCGTGCCAGTGGCGTGGCCAAGGACGTGAGACAGGACCAGCCCTACAGTGCCTATGCCGACCTCAATGTCAAGGCCATTACTCCCGATATTGTCACCGGCACGGTAGTTGGGGACGTCTATGACCGCATAATAGTGCGGCTGCTTGAGGTCAAGCAGTCCGTGGAGATTATCGAGGAATGTATTGCCAGGATGCCCGAAGGACCGATTATGTCCGAGACCAAGATGCCCAGGCTCCTACGCCTGCTCACTGACGCCGCTGGCGAGGGCGTCGGCCGGGTCGAGGCACCGCGGGGTGAGGACATCCATTACGTCCGCCTGGAGGCGGGGCAGAGCACCATGGCCACCTGGAAAGTGAGGGCGCCCACCTACGTTAACCTAGTGGCAATTCCCACTATGCTCAAAGGCATGCAGATTGCCGATGTGCCCATTGCCTTTGCCTCGATTGACCCCTGCATGTCCTGCACTAACCGGGCAGTGGTAACCGACAAAGCCACGGGCAAGAAGTCGGTGCTGGGCTACGAGGAACTCCACAGGCTTTGTCTGGCAAAGACGAAAGAGCTCGAGCTATGAACTTACTGGGAGAGAATATCTGGTTAAACGCCGTGGTTATCATCGTTGGCTCCGCCATACTGGTGCTCATCGGCGGCGTCTTCGGCATGCTCTACCGCGGCATTGACCGCAAGCTGGTGGCGCATATGCAGGGGAGAGTGGGTCCGCCCATAGTGCAGCCCTTCCGGGACGTGCAGAAGCTGTTGATGAAAGAGAACATCATCCCCGACGGGGCTATATCGTGGCTCTTCAACGCTGCGCCATTCCTGGCGCTTATCGCGACGGGTTCTCTGTTGCTCTTTATTCCCTTGTTCGGAAATCCGGCGCTGCTCGGGAGATACGGAGATGTGATTCTGGTGCTCTATCTGCTCATTATCCCCTCGCTGGCTTTTGTGGTGGGCGGGTTTGCCTCCAGTTCTCCTTATGCCACAGTGGGAGCGCAGCGGGAGATGATAATCATGATGAGCTACGAAGCGCCCCTGGCGGTGGTGGTACTGGGCATCGCCTGGCGAATCAACCAGGTTGCCGACGCCGCCAACCCCTTCTTGATGTCTACTATCGCTCAGTATCCCATCTGGAGTCTGCTGGGGCCGGTGGGTGTTATCGGGGCGCTGCTCATGCTGCTCACCCTGGTGGTGGTCACCGTAGGTGAGGCAGCCAAGGTGCCCTTTGACATCGCCGAGGCAGAGACCGAGATCGCCGGCGGACTGCTGGTGGAGTACTCGGGCAGAAACCTGTCCCTGTTCTACCTGTCCGACGTCATCAAGGCCTTTGCCATGGCCGCATTGCTGGTGGCGCTGTTTATACCCTACAATCTGTCTCCGGCGCTGGGCATTCAAAGCGTGTTTGCGGCGGGTATCGTCGACGTGCTCTTCTTCCTGGTCAAGATCCTGATAGTAATGTTCTTCAGCATCAGCCTGATACGGGCGGGCATGGCTAGATTCAAAATCAGCCAGGCCAGCGCCGTGTATGTGGTAGCGATGACCGCGCTGGCTCTGGTCGGCATGTTCCTGGTCTGGGTTGATGCCAGAATCTGGGTGTAATATGTGGGAAGCAGCCATAACCATACTTAGACAGCTCTTCCGAAAGCCGGCGACGAATATCTTCCCGGCCAAGTATGCTCCTGAGTCCACGCTGGCCTTTCTGGACAGTGTGGCCAGACAGGAAGTGGAACTGCATCCGCCGGTTGCGGTACCGCCCGGGTTCCGCGGCAAGATTGCCTACGACCGGGAGAACTGCACCGGCTGTCAGCAGTGTTACAAGATATGCCCCACCGGGGCTATCGAGTTGCTGCCCGAAGAAAAGAAGATCAAGGTGTTTATCTCACGCTGCTGCTTCTGTGCCCAGTGCGTTGATGTTTGTCCGGTGAACACGCTGGCCATGACGGAGGAGTTTCTGCTGGCCAGCTATGACAAGTACGCCGACGAGCTGGTGATAGTCGACAGCGGCGAGCTGCCGGGCTCCAAGAAAAGAAAGAAGACAGAGGCCGAAGCCGCAGAATAGCCAGCTCAGCAGAGCTAGTTCCTTTATTCCAGCAGCGGGATTTCCGTTATCCGCCCTGTCAGAATAGCCTCCGTCAGTTCCTCCACGCCTCTGCGCACCGCTTCTGAAAGACGGCCGCCCGTTTCCGCTTGCCCGGGCTGCACCCCGACGAGCAGGACTTCTCCGCAGAATTCCTGTACATAAGATATGAATGCGGATAAGGGCATGTTATGTGTGGAAAAGGACAGGATGCTGATTCTCTCCGGTGCGATTATGCGCAGGGCACCGGGATGTAATCCCATGTCGGCAGCGTCTACCAGTATAAGCGAGTCGGGCCGGCGCTGCCGGATGACCGAGGTATAGCTTTCCGGAGCGGGCCCGGCGTCTATGGCCACCATGTCATCTGCGGATGAGGCCTTGCCTCCCTGCTGTCTGCGGTTGAGTGTGTCCACCACACAGGTGCCGGCGGCGTCGTCGCCTTTCAGGCGGTTGCCAATGCCCATGACTACCGTACCGCTCATCCGTTTTCCGTTCATTCGTACTTGACATAGTATAAGACTTTAGCGGTTCGCTTTCAACAACCGGAAATATTTCGTGTCGTTGTCAGCCCTCGTTCATCTGGGCGCCTGGCAGTGGCAGAAAGGGAATGTCGGCGGATGTGGGTGAAGGTTTGGGACGTCGAGAAGACTTGACAATGGCGGCGGGTGCGTGATGTACTGTCGGGCAGAGAACATCGGGGTTGAAAAGCATCTTGTAAAGACGTTGTTTGGACAATGTAGTGCGAGGCTTTAGCCTCGTGCCGCCCTGTTCCTCATTGCGAGCCCCGGTTTGGCGGGACGAAGCAATCTGTGCGGGGCTGTTCAGTGTGGAGATTGCCACGCTCCGCTCGCAATGACAAGAAGTCAGCGGCCCGCGATGACAGGAAGGCAGGGGCTCGCAATGATAAGAGCCTTCGCAAGTCCGAGGCGAAACACCTTGGATGACAAATGGAAGGTTAGAACAACCCCTTGGAATAACAGGAGGTAACGGTGAAAAACAGGAGGATGCTTCTGGCAGCCCTGCTGCCCATGGTTCTGGTCTTGAGCCTGGTTCTTCCTACTGCGGCAGCACAAGCTTCAGCAACCGGGCATCTGCCAGATGACCTGCCTATCATTTATCCAGCGGTGGACAGCCCCGACGCTGCTCCGGCAACGGCACCGGATGTGTATTCTGCCACGGGGCAGGGGCAAGCAACGCCCATGGTCGCTGCCGGGCATGACCACACGGTGGGGCTCAAGGCCGACGGCACCGTGGCTGCCGCGGGAGATAACAGATTCGGTCAGTGCGATGTTGGTGACTGGACGGATATCATCCAGGTCGCCGCCGGAAGGCAGCACACGGTAGGAGTCAAGGCCGACGGCACCGTGGTCGCTGTGGGGAGCAATGTCTACGGGCAGCGCGATGTCGGCAACTGGACGGACATCATCCAGGTGGCCGCAGGTTATGGTCACACATTAGGGCTGAAGTTCGATCGTACCGTGGTGGCTGTGGGGTACAACGACGGCGGTCAGTGCGACGTCGGCGACTGGACAGACATCGTCCAGGTCGCCGCCGGCTATGGTCACACGGTAGGCCTCAAGGCTGACGGCACTGTGGTCGCTGCGGGATACAGCGGCAGCGGGCAGAGCGACGTTGGGGACTGGAGGGACATGGTCAGGGTCGCCGCCGGCAGCTATCACACGGTAGGACTTAAGGCCGACGGCACCGTGATGGCTGTGGGAATCAACGCCTTCGGGCAGTGTGATGTCGATGGCTGGTCTGACATCGTTCAACTGGGCGCCGGCTCTGACCACACGGTGGGGCTTAAGGGTGACGGCACCGTGCTCGCCGCGGGAAGGAACCACTATGGGCAGAGCAATGTCGGGGGCTGGATGGACATCGTGCAGGTCGCCGCAGGCAGGTATCACACGGTGGGCTTAAGAAACGACGGCACCGTGGTTGCTGTGGGATATAACTATTACGGGCAGAACGATGTTGCAGGCTGGGTGGACATCATCGAGGCGGCCGCAGGTTGGGGTCATACGGTGGGGCTCAGGGCTGATGGCAGCGTGGTGGCCGTGGGATACAACGCCCAGGGGCAGTGCGATGTCGGTGACTGGATGGGTATCAGGCAGGTCGGTGCGGGCTGGGGACACACAGTGGGGCTCAGGGCCGACGGCACCGTGGTCGGCGTGGGGGACAACGAGTACAGCCAGTTGAATATCGGCAACTGGACTGACATCGGGCAGATAGCGGGGGGCATCTGGCACACGGTGGGCCTGAAAAATGACGGCACCGTGGTCGCCGTGGGCGATAACGAGTACAGGCAGTTGAACCTCGGCGGCTGGACGGACATCAGGCAGGTCGCCGCAGGCTGGCAGCACACGGTGGGGCTGAAAAACGACAGCACCGTGGTTGCTGCTGGAGATAATACCTACGGGCAGCGCAATGTTGGCGGCTGGATGGATATCGTCCAGGTCGCCGCCGGCTTCAGGCACACAGTGGGGCTTCAGTCCGACGGGATGGTGGTCGCTGTGGGAGACAACACCAGGGAGCAGTCCGATGTTGGCGACTGGACGGACATCATCCAGGTCGCCGCAGACTTCAATCAAACAGTGGGGCTTAAGTCCGACGGCACGGTGGTGGCTGCGGGAGACAACTCCTACGGGCAGTGCAATGTGGGCAGCTGGATGGACATCAGCCAGGTCGCCGCCGGCGGCTATCACACGGTGGGGCTGAAAAACGACGACACCGTGGTTGCTGCGGGTCCCGATATTGAGCTTGCCGAATGGAATCTGGGAGTTGTAGAGTATGACCTTGCCATCTCCAGCACCGCAGGCGGTTCTGTAACCACCCCTGGTGAGGGCCCGTTCACCCGTAATGCCGGGTGGGTGGCCCGGCTGGTGGCCGAGCCCGATAAGGGCTACCGCTTCGTCAACTGGAGCGGTGATGTGGACACCATCGCCAATGTGAAGGCTGCCACGACCATCATCACCATGCAGCGCGACTGCACAATCGCCGTCAACTTCGAGGAAATTCCAGCCGGATGGCCGTTGATTGTGGGGATTGTGGTGGGGGTGGTGGCAGCCGGACTGGCGGTTTTCTTCCTGCACAGGAGGAGAGCTGCCCGCACGAAGAGAAGAAAGAAATCTGCCCGAAAAGAAAGGCGCTGAATTGAGCCTTTCCCCCTCTACCTCCGCCACTGCACTTCGTTAGCCTCGCAATGCTTTTTGTGCCGTGATTTCCACAAAGTGTCCCTGGCAATTAAGCTCCGGGGTTGGGTTTAGCACCTTGAACTGGACGCACGGATGCAGAGGGTGGTGTGATACACCATGGTCAATCAACAAAGAGGAGAGTCATCGAATATTCCTGGATAACTACTCCGTACAACTCTCCGGTATAACTCAATTCTGCTTTTAACGCCTAGTTTTTTATAGATGTTCTTGATATGTGTATGTACCGTCTGCTTGCTAATATAAAGCTTTCCTCCAATTTCATCCTCAGACAGCCCTCTAGTTAGATAATAAATAACATCTAGCTCTCTTCTGCTTAACTGGAATCTAGCTTGTAAGGTAGTCTCCAGTCTCTTTTCGTCGCTGAGATCACATAAAGTAACCATGAAGCTAGGCCTGGGATTTATTTGATCGGCGTTCAATATCAGTGAACATTCAGTTCGGAATTCCTTGCCACTTACTGTAGATACTATCCTCTCTTTCGGCGATAGAATGAGATGCTGTTGTGCTTGAAACAAATCCAGAAGGGCGGAACAATCTTCAATAATACAGGGTGGTATGGGGAAATCACCTTTCTCAAGATCAGAGGTATTACGTGGCATACTGCTCGATAACTGCAGGCAGATATCTCTTGCCTCAGCGTTGAAGAAGGAAGGAGCAAACCTATGGTCTAACCAAAGGAGCCCCTCACTATTAGCCTCATCGGCAGATAAGGAATGATTCTGCCGCGTAGTAATCTGTGAGATTAGACCAATATTGTGCACAGCAACTCCAAAATGGGGGGCAAGCATCATTGCTTTTGTCACTTCCTTATCCTCATAATCAAGGTCTTTCTTGGAACGCCACAATGTAACCATGCCCTCTAATTTGTTTTTCCAGCGCAGAGTCAGGAATAGCTCCCAGTACAAGTGCTGTGGCAGCATAAAATCATTATAGAAATCTGACCTCTCCCAGTCTCGCAAGGAAATAGAGTCTCCAACTTTCAAGATAGCTTTTGGTGAAGAAATGGCTTGCTTTAACAGTGGAGAATACTGATAGAAAGAGTCTTTGTACAAGATTGGGTAGAACTTATCTTCGTAAAGATTACGGCCATCTGCCTTGAAAGACCGTGATTCGACTATCTCAGTGTGTTGCGGATATCCTTTGATAAGCTGAAAGGTGGCAGAATCAACACGGAATACTTGTACCAGAGGGGGAAACAACGTATTAATAAAGCTGTCTATGTCTTCACATCGGTTGGCAAGATAGACCAGATTCAAGACATCGCGATAATCCCTATCCGTCAGCCCCACCATATACTATCTATACCACCATTCGTCTTTGTTGTCAAAAATACCCTGTCTGGGGTATTGATTTCACAGATTTGTCTGTTAGCATATATATAGAGAGATGATGTTGTGATTGCCTGGTCCAAGATATTATGCTCTCGATACAGGGGATCTACTGGTTGCGGACTGGTAAGTGACCGTAACGACGATTCAGTGCCATGGTGTGGATGGTGCATCCTTCCGCGAGTTTCTGGGTTATCAGCGAGGGAATCTTAACAGGATCTTAACATTTATATATTATAATTATCATGAGATGAATGGGTGAAGTGGCCCTGTCTGAAAGTGTTCCCCTCAGTGAATAGTATTCACGAAAATCATAACAAATGAAAGGAGGTGGGTTAGCAATTTCAGTAGAAACTTATTTGAGACAGTGGGATGGAATAATGGAAGGAGGGCTGTGTATGATTTGAGGACGGGAAAAAAGGTGTGATAGAGTTTGAAAAACTTTTTAAAGGAGGAGAAGTAAGTGAAAAGAGTATTTTTAATCTTGTTAGCGATGGTGCTGGCTATCAGCATGGTTGCCGTTGGCTGTCCCGAGCCGATTGACGACGACGAAATACCGCCCGAGCCAGAGAAAATCGTTATCGGTATGTCAAAGTCTGAGACAGGCCCATTGGCTGATATTCACGCGGGGGCAGCCTTGCCGATTCTGTTGACACACCCCGTATTCAAGCCTGTGGCGCAGGGGGGTGGGGTGTATCTCAGCGAATATGACAAGACCGTGCCCGTAGAGCAGCTCATCTATGACGATGGTAGTGATGTGGGCACGATGATTGAGAACACGACCAAACTGATAACAGTGGACGAAGTTGACTTTCTGTGGGGCGCTACCGGCACGGCTATGATTTCTGCTCAAGCGCCCGTCGCCAATGCGTACGAGATGGTATTGATGACCATGGAGGGCGGCGCCACCCACATCAAAGATGAGGAGCTTCCCGGGCTGCGCTACCTGTTTGTCACCCTCAGTTTTTCCGACTGGTACCAGATACCGGTTTTGGCTGATATACTGGCGGATGCGGGTGCCGAGACTGCGTTTATCGCCTATATCGACGATGAGCATGGCCTGGAGTATCTAGAGGAAGCCCAGGACTTTTTCCCTCCCGCGGGAATTGAAATCGTAGGAACACCGTTCCCCATGGGATATGACTTCACGGAATTCCCCAGTGTGATAGCGGCTGCCGAGGCGTCGGGCGCCGATGTCTTTTGCGGTTTCGCCTACCCCGACCAGGTCGTGCCGCTTACCGGGGTGGCAAGGGCGCTGGATTACAATCCCAACGCCATGATATTCGGGCCCGGTGCCAACTTCGGTTTTTACCCGTTCTTTGCCGAGCTTACTCCGGCCGATGTGGAGGGCGTGCTGTGCTTTGCCGTTGGCAATCGCAAAACATCTCCGGCCATGTCAAGCATGTTTGACGCAATCGAGGCGACGATGAATGTGGTGATGGAGCCGGCGGGTTTGCCTGGAGCGTGGTTCCTGGATTGGTGGGGACACCCTCTCTACTGGGCCATGGCAGACATATGGAAGGAAGCTGTGGAGGCGGTGGGATACGTTGACCAGGAGCTGTTAAGGGATGAACTTGCCGGCAGGGGTCCCGGCGATCCGTTTACTACGGTTCTGGGACCGACCTGGTACACGATGTTCCCACCTGGCGGTGGAATACTGGCCCACGAATGCCACACCGGGCAGATCGGCCAGTGGCAGGGCGGGATAGTTGAAATCGTAGGCGGCGACATTACCACCGCAGACTTCGTATATCCCAAGCCAGCCTGGTAATACCCTGAATAGCGGACAATATTAGGATTAGGGAGTCCAGGAAATAGTAGGCAGGCTGTCTGGAGGGACCGATTGGCGGGAGGGAGTTACCCTCGAGAGGTGGCTCTCCAGGCAGCCTGCTTCTGCGATTGCCAGGGACTAGCAGTCGGCACTGTGATGGAGACACTTCTAAGGACAATCATTTTTGGTTTGATGACGGGTGGCCTCTATGCCGTGATTGCCATGGGCTTCAATTTGCAGTATGGTGTCGCCCGGGTCATAAACATCGCTCACGGCGAGTTCATCATGCTGGGGGCCTTCCTGACCTGGATGCTGTATACAGTCTTCGGGCTCAATCCGCTGCTGTCCCTGGCTGTCAGCGGCCCTCTCTTGTTCGTAATCGGTTTTGGAATTCACAGGACCCTGTTCACCAGCCTCAGGACCAGGGCGCCGTCACCGGCTGCTTATGAGGGCAACTCCTTGCTGGCCGCTTTCGGTCTGCTCTTCGTCGTCCAGAACATAGCCTTGATAAGATGGGGGGCTGCAACGAGGGGATATTCGTATCTGAACTTCGGGGTCACATTGGGAGGAATGACATTTCTGGCCAATCGCCTGGTAGCCCTGGCGGTGGCCATCGTAGTATGTCTGGCCTTTTATTTCTTTCTCACCCGCAGTCGCCTGGGCAAGGCCATCAGGGCGGCGGCCCAGGACCCGGCCACGGCTGGGTTGATGGGGGTGAACATCAACCTGGTGCTGGCTTTGTGTTTTGGGTTTGGCGCCTTCATGGCTGCTGTGGGCGGCTTGCTGGTAAGCATGGTCTTCCCGATTACGGTAGCTATGGGGCTGAGATATACTGTCATCGCCATCATTGTGGTCGTTCTGGGCGGGCTGGGCAGCATCCCGGGCAGTCTTATCGGAGGGTTGATACTCGGTATTATCGGCAGTATATTCACTACCTACCAGCCTGCTGAAGCCCAGTTTGTTTTCTACGGCATCTTCTTGCTCTTGCTCCTGGTGAGGCCAACGGGCATTTTGGGGAAGGAGTAACGAAATGGATATCACCACATTATTGACACCCAGAAAACTAGTGCCGGCAGGCTTGCTCCTTCTAATCCTGGTCGTTTTGGCTACCTTCCCCATCTACGGTTTGCCCGGTTACTACACCGTACTGGTGGGCACCATCTTCATGTTCACCATCCTGGCCGTGAGCTGGGCTATGTTCTCCGGTGCCACCGGTTACATGTCGCTGGCGCCGGCAGCGTTCTTCGGCGTCGGCATATATGCTTCGGCCCTTCTGTTTGGCAGAGGGCGTGAGCTGTTGCCCCTGCCGGCCGCCGTCGTGGCTGGAGGTGTCATCACCTTCGTGCTCGCTTTTGTGGTCGGCCTGGTAACCCTGCGGTTGAAGGGCATTTATTTCACAATCTTCACCTTCGGACTGGTTCTGTTCGCGAGGGAGCTTGTCCAGTACTGGGAGCACAATATAATCGGCAAACGCGGTCAATATATAGCCTTCGCTAGTGAGCAGACCGTTTATTACATACTGCTGGGCGTTTTGGTGGCCACGCTGCTGGCCGTCTATTTTATCAGGCGCTCCAGGTACGGCCTGGCCATGCAGAGCATCGGCGGCAACGAGGCGGCGGCCGCTCACATGGGCGTCAATACGACTATGCTGAAGGTCCTCACCTTTGCCATCAGCGCGTTTTTCATGGGGGCGGCCGGGGCGGCCATGGGACCCAGACTGATATATATCGACCCCGGCATTGCTTTCAATCCGCTCTATTCTTTCATGCCGGTCCTGATGGCTGTGTTTGGCGGGATGGGACAGCTTTATGGTCCGGTAATAGGCGGAGTCCTTTTTGCCTATTTGGAACGAACGCTTAGGCTTGAGTGGCCCGGTTACTTTATGCTCGGTTTCGGCGTTATACTAATCGTCGTTATCTTATTCCTGCCCGGTGGGCTGGCAAGCTTGATAGAAAGGGGGCGACACAGGTTGAGGGGAGTGATGCCAAAGCTGTGGAAAAGAGAGGAAGGGGAGCAACATGCCAATACTTGAGGGCAAAGGCGTAACCAAATATTTTGGCGGGTTAGCCGCGGTATCCAGTGTTGACTTCCACGTGGAGCAGGGCGAAATCCTGGGGCTCATTGGTCCCAATGGGGCTGGCAAGACAACGCTGTTTAATTTGGTATCGGCGGCTTTGCCTCTCAGCTCAGGGGAAATAAGGTTTAAAGGCCGGAGGATTAACGGTTTGAAGCCGTATCAAATCTGCCGGCTGGGAGTAGCCAGGACGTTTCAGGAGATTAAGCTTTGCGTTGATATGCCGGTCTTCCAGAACGTGCTGTTGGGGGCGTTCTTCGGGACGCCGACCCACATATCAAGAGTCGATGCCGCCGGGGAAGTCAGCCAAGCACTGGAGTTCGTCGGGTTGTCGGCGATGGGGGCGATCCCGGTCAAAGACCTGACCCTGGTCAACCAGAAGCGCGTCGAAGTGGCCAGGGCGCTGGCCACCGGCCCGGAAATGCTGCTGCTCGATGAACTGATGGCCGGTCTAACCCAGGCGGAGGTAAGCGAGGCTATGGAGCTGGTGACCAGGCTTCGAGACAAAGGTATTACCATTTTCATGGTCGAGCATGTCATGAAGGCCATCATGGGCATATGCGGGCGGATTATGGTGCTCGACCACGGCGAGAAGATTGCGGATGGAACATGCCAGGAGATTGCCGCTGACAGGAAAGTCATTGAAGTGTACCTGGGAGAGGAGCCTCATGCTGCAAGTTAGCAACCTGGATGTTTTCTATGGAAAGATTCAAGCCTTGTGGGACGTGTCTTTAAGAGTCGATGAAGGGGAGATAGTCGCGCTGGTGGGTGCCAACGGGGCCGGTAAGTCGACGCTGCTTAAGACCATATCCGGTCTGCTGCGTCCGGCTTCAGGCAGGGTGGAATTTCTGGGCCATAGAATAGACAGGCTGGCGCCTCATAAGATTGTGCAACTGGGTATTTCTCATATACCGGAAGGGAGAAGGCTTTTTGCGGACATGACGGTGCGGGAAAACCTGGATATGGGTGCCTATACCTCTCAAGCCTGGAAGCGGAGGAAGGAAACACTGGAGCAGGTCTATCAGCTTTTCCCGGTGCTGAAAGAAAGGCGCGGAAACTTGGCTAGTAAACTGAGCGGTGGTGAGCGGCAAATGGTAGCCATCGCCCGTGGCTTGATGTCCAGTCCCAAACTGTGCATTTTCGATGAGCCGTCGTACGGCCTGGCGCCGAGAGTACTGTCAGAAGTCCTCCACACCATAAAGCACCTGCGGGAGCAGGGAATGACGATTTTTCTGATCGAGCAAAATGTGCGGCAGACCCTTGACACAGCCGACCGGGCATATGTGATAGAGAACGGACGGATTGTCCTGGAGGGGAAGAGCCAGGACCTTCTGCAAAACGAAGAGGTCAAGAAAGCTTATTTGGGACTGTAGGCTGACTGAAAAGGAAAGGAGGAAGAACATGGCACGAGGTTACATGGGGAAGGTCCTGTTTGTGGACCTGTCCAAAAATCAGCTAAAGGAGGAGGCGCTGGACGAACAGCTTGGCCGCCAGTTCATCGGAGGGTATGGCATCGGTGCCAGAGTCCTGTTCAGCCGGCAGCAGGCCGGTGTGGACCCGCTGGGGCCGGACAACTCCCTGGGTATCCTCAGCGGACCGTTTACCGGTACCCCGGCACTGGCGGGGACGAGATTCACTGTGGTGGGAAAATCACCGTTGACCGGGGGCTGGGGTGACGCCAATTCCGGGGGTTACTTCGGCGCTTTCCTGAAGTTTTCCGGCTACGATGCCGTGTTCTTCAACGGCATATCAGCCAAGCCGGCCTACCTCTTTATCGATAACGGCAAGGCTGAACTTAGGGATGCTGTCCACCTGTGGGGCAAGGACACCCGCCAGACCGAGGAGATGCTCCAATCTGAACTGGGCAAGGACGTGGAGGTAGCCTGCATTGGCCCGGCGGGTGAGAAGGTCTCTCTCATCTCGGGGGTGATAAGCAAGAGCAGAACGGCGGCCCGTTCTGGTCTGGGTGCCGTGATGGGCTCAAAGAAGCTCAAGGCAGTGGCGGTGAAGGGCAACATGAAGGTGCCCCTGGCCGACGAAAAGAAGACCAGAGCACTGAGAAAGAAATACCTGGCTGAACTGGGGGGGCATATTGTGTGGCTGAAGCCGTTCGGCACGCCTTTCCTCGTTGATATCGGCGTTCAGACTGGTGATTCACCGGTTAAGAACTGGGCAGGTGTGGGCGTTACTGACTTTCCAGATTTTCAACCTTTGGCAAAAGAGGCTGTGATTGAACGCCGCTCGAAGATGTTTGCCTGTTACCAGTGCCCCATTGGATGTGGAGGGTACATGAAGGCAGGGACCGGAGAGCATAAATATGCCGCCGGTTCCCGCAAGCCTGAATATGAGACGATTGCCATGTTTGGCACCAATTGTCTCAATAACAACCTGGAATCGATAATCAAGGCCAACGACATTTGCGACCGCGCGGGCCTGGACACCATCTCCGCCGGAGCCGCCATTGCCTTCGCCATTGAGTGCTATGAGAAGGGGCTGGTCAGCAAGGCCGACACCGATGGATTGGAAATGACCTGGGGCAACCATAGAGCCATCGTGGCCATGACCGAGAAGCTGGCCAGGAGGGAAGGTTTCGGTGACGTGCTGGCCGATGGAGTGAAGGTGGCGGCGGAGAAGATTGGCAGGGGCTCCGACCAGTACGCCATACATATAGGCGGGCAGGAGCTTCCCGCCCATGACCCCAAGCACGCGTTCCACTATGCTGCCAGCTACAGGCTGGACCCCACTCCGGGTCGTCATTTTGTGGGCTCGGAATTGTCGGATGCGCCGGCGCATCCTTCGGGCCTGCTGCCCAGATTTGATCACAAGTCCTTTTCTGGCCGGGGAGAAGCGCGCAAGATAGGCAGCAATTTTCACCAGGTCGTGGTTTGCACCGGGATGTGCCTGTTTGTGTACTGGGCCTTTCCCAATGTCGAGCCTGTCGGTGAGTTCATGAGTGCGGTCACCGGCTGGGAAATGTCCGATGACGAATTGCTCAAGACGGGAGAGAGGATCTCTAACATACGGCATGCCTTCAACATCCGGGAAGGGTTGAACCCGCTGGAGTTCAAAGTCCCCGGCAGGGTAGTGGGCAGACCGCCACTGAAAGAGGGGCCCCTGGCCGGAGTGACCATCGACGAGGACACTATGATTAAAGAGTACCTGACGGCCATGGACTGGGACCTCAAGACAGCCAGGCCCAGCAAAAAGAAATTGCTGGAGCTGGGGCTGGCCGACGTGGCTCAGGAACTCTGGCCTTAGTCCGGCCCCATTCTGGCAGAGATTTGTGCTCTCAAGACTGGGGCTGCTCCGATGGGAGCAGCCCCAGAGTCTTCGTTGTTGATACCGGTCTTGAAGAACAGCGACTACAGCATCACAGTCCCGCCATCAATGTAGAGAACCTGTCCTGAGATGAGGTCGGAGTCTGCTGACGCCAGGAACACGACCGCACCGACCATGTCGGTCGGCTGTAGGCGCTTCTGAATAGACTGCTCTCCGGTGGCAATCTCGAATACCTTTTCGCTGTCTTTCTGGGCTAGACTGGCTTCGGTAGCCACATATCCCGGTGCAATAGCGTTAACGTTGATACCCGAAGGCCCGAGGGCCCTGGCCAGGGCATGAGTCAATATGTAGACCGCTCCTTTACTACATGAGTATGGCAGGAATAATTGCGCGGCGGGCACCCTGGCCACATTGGAAGCGATATTGATAATCTTGCCCCTGGACTGCTTTGCCATCAGCGGGGCTATTGCCTTACAGACCAGCCAGGTCCCTCTCACGTTGACGGCGAATATCCGGTCCCAGTCCTCCACCGTCCAGGCGTCCCACGGCGTAATATCGACTCCATACCAGATAGCGGCGTTATTGACCAGGATATCGACCCGGCCATACTGCTGCATAACCTTGTCCGCTATCTTCTTGGTATCTTCTTCGCGCGAGATATCAACCTCTACGATCGCTACTTCGCCGCCTCTGGCCTTTAACTCGTTAACCGTGCCCTGAGACCTTTCCTGACTGGTAGTAGTCAATAGCAGTTTGGCTCCTTCTTCGGCGAACCGCAAAGCGAATTGCCGGCCCATACCGCGACTGGCTCCGGTTATGATGGCTACCTTGTCCTTTAGTACTTGTGACATATCTTCCTCCTTTCTCTCCTTTGATTTTGTTTTGAACTCGTGAAGGAAAGAATTCCTTCACGCCTCAGTCGGGGCTTCACGCCTCGGGAGGCTGGTCACGTTTTACGTACTCCATGTCATTGGGCCGGACACTCAAGCTTTGCCTTCCGGGCTACCCACATAACCTTTTACATTCCCTTTTTCAAATTCGTCCAGGATAATTTCCGTCGCCCATTTGGCTCCTTCCATGATAACGCAACCTTCTGTGATTCCGAGGAATTCAGCACCCATGTCCGCGCGTGTCAGGTCCCACGCCTTTCCGAAAAACTTCCTCTGGATATCCTTGCACAGCAGGGAATTATATTTCTGGTAATACTTGTTCAGGAGAGCGTTGCGAACGATAGCGCAGTTCTGGCGAAAAAGGCTTTCGTCCTGATTCTCCCGCTGAGTTCCCAGAGCCAGACCAATGGCCAGAGCGCCGCTGGCTACAGCACCACAGGAACCATCTCCACTCAAGCCAACACCTCCGGTCAGAAGGCATATCCCTGAAAAAAGCCTGTCTTCCATATCCCTGGGGATAATTTCCAGGCCCCCCCATCTCAGGGCATCGATTATGGCCAGAAACGTGCACTGGCCGCAGCCCTTGTATTTTGCTTCATATTCTATGCCCAACTCCTCTGCTTTGTTGATGATCTCATTCTTCGTCTTTGTGAGCTTGGCCATAGTCGACGTACCTCCGTTTCTGCTTTGATTAGCACGCATTGTATCATGAGTAAACGGCTTGTGGTCAACTTGTGTCGCTTCGCTGATGGGTAGCGACATTTGTCTGCCCTTGTTATAATTCTGTGGTCGCTAACCAAGTCAAGGTTAGTGGACTTGACAGTCCACTACAGGTCAAGGAGGTAAAGAAAGATGGCTAAAGATCTGGTTAACACGTTAGCTGATTTGAAGGAAGAAGAGACTCTCAAAATTGTTCAGGACAGGTTGAACGCCAGGGAGGACCCGCTCAAGATTCTGGACGACGCCAGGAAAGCCATGGAGATCGTGGGACAGCGGTTTGCCAGCAGCGAGTACTTTATACCTGACCTGGTGTATTCCGGCGAGATACTGAAAGAGGTAACCGAGATGGTTAAGCCCAAGCTGAGCAAGGCGACGGAGAGCAAGAAGCTGGACAAGATTGTTTTCGGCACTGTTGCCGGGGATATCCACGATATCGGCAAGGACATCGTGGTCTTTATGCTCGATGTCAACGGCTTCGAGGTCTATGACCTGGGAGTGGATGTCCCGGTGCAGACGTTTGTGGATAAGATAAAGGAGACCGGTGCCCCCATTGTTGGCTTAAGTGGGTTCTTGACGCTGGCTTTTGACTCCATGAAGGAAACGGTGGAAGCCATGAAAGCTGCCGGCTTACGAGACAAGGTAAAAGTCATGATCGGCGGCGGGCAAATCAGCGAGGAGGTAAGGAAGTACACCGGCGCTGATGCCTATGGGCTGGATGCGATGGCCGGAGTAGCCCTGGCCAAGAAATGGGCAGGGGCAAA
>JAWOFK010000080.1:0-6364 GCA_046497565.1 Dehalococcoidia bacterium | reverse complement strand
AGAAAGCTGCTTTGGGCTGGTGAACTGTGGAACGATGGCTATTTTGTCCGCAGTGTTGGGGATAACGTTACAGCAGACATAATTCGGAAGTATATCGAATATCAAGCTCATGAAGATGACTCCATTCAATTAACCATGTTCGACAATAGTTCTTAAGATGCCCCCCAGCTTGCTGGGGGGTTATTCACTCTTTTCAAAATTCTAGCTTGTACGATAAACCATATTACCCCCACTGTCAACGTAAATGTGAACTATTGGTCGGTGAGAACCCCGGATGAGAACGCCCGGATGATGGACTTTTTCTATGCCTTGTTGTATACTTACAGTAAGACGTTAAGATGCGGTCGAGCCTTATCGGGAAGATTGAAAAAGCCAAAAGGTATGCCCAAGAACCAGATCGCGTTACCTTCTCAGGTTTAACCGCTGTTTTTCGTGGTAAGAACGACGACCACGAGCTAAGCTATGCCAACGGGAAATGGCATTGCACCTGTCAGTTCTTTTCCCAATGGGAGATATGCAGCCATACCATGGCGCTCCAGCAAATTCTAGGTAACATGTTACCCAGGGAAGCGCTTGTCTCTCCCATAGAAGCTCAGCTCGCGGAGAAATAGTCTAACGCTTCTGCCACGACAAACAGAGAGCCGGTAACGCAGATAAGGTCCCTTCTGTCTGCCTTGGACAGGGCCTGTGATAGAGCCTGGGGTATGGTTCCGCTGATTTCAGCCTCGATGCCCCGTTTGCTGAACTCACCGGCCAGAGCGGAAGGGGAAGCAGCTCGCGACTGTGGTGCCTGCGTGACTATCACTTGAGGGGAAAGAGCAACTAACTCACTTACTATCCCCGGTATATCTTTGTCGCTGGATGTACCGAAAACAAGAAGAATCCGCTTATCACCGAAATATGCTTTAATATTGCTCGCCAGCCTTTTCGTTGAGGCTACATTATGTGCGCCATCGACCAGCACCGCGGGATTCTGCTGTAGAATGTGAAAACGGCCCGGCCATTTCACCCGGGCAAACCCTTGAGCAATGTCGGCGGCTGAGATGGCGAAGCCCGCGGAGGCTAATATCTCCAGGGCGGCAACGGCAGCGGTAGCATTCTCAAGCTGGTAATCACCCAGAAGAGGAATGCTAACGTGGTAGTTGTGCTTTCTACTCTCAATTACCAGCGATTGTTGAGAGAGGTCACCGCCTGTTTTATGCCACGTGATATCCTTGCCCACCTGAACCACCCTGGCTTGTTTTTCATGACAAATGTCGCGGATCACCAAATCCGTCTCTTCCTGCTGTGGAGAAAGCACCACCCAGCAACCCGGCTTGATAATGCCTCCTTTTTCTCGAGCTATTTCCTCCAGGCTGTTGCCCAGAATCTGCGTGTGGTCAAGGCTGACAGGGGTGATAATACAGACCTCGGGCCTGGCCACATTGGTAGCGTCCAGCCTGCCACCCAGACCCACCTCCAGTACCTGGAAGTCAATTTGCTCCTTCTCAAAATAGGCAAATGCCAGCACAGTCAATGCTTCGAAATAGGTCAGTTGCCTGAAGCTGGCGTCCTGTTTCATCGATTCAATGCAGGGCCTGATTGCTGCCATAGCAGCAGCAAACTCAGCCTCAGAAATCAAACTGCCATCTACGCTGATCCGTTCTCTTAGAGTGTGAAAATGAGGGGAGGTATATAGCCCTGTATTATACCCGGAACGGCTCAAGACCTGGGCAATCATAGCCGCTACACTCCCTTTTCCTTTGGTGCCTGCGATGTGAAGAGTCCTCGCGGCCAGCTGAGGATCACCCATACGATGTAGCAATTCCTCTACGTGCTCTAAGCTATAACCAGGCTGAATATAGGATATGCCCGGAACCTGCTCATAGTTTATGAAACTATTGAGGTAGTCTTCTGCCTGGCTGTAATTCAAATCCTCACCCTGATACCGAACAATTATACTACTTAAGCATCACACCATGCTCAGCCTGTGGTAAAATCTCAGGGGGCTTCGTGCAAGAAAACCACAAGCAGAGAATTGAGTGAAGATCACGTTTAAACTATTAGGCAACATAGCTGACGAAATAATGGAGAGGCTCGAGGATAGGGTTGGCGGTATTTTCAATTGTCCTGCGGAAATGGGACCAGGTCTTAGCGATCTCGCTCACGCTTACAATCCCCAGAGGAAGCAATATCTTTCCTCGAAATTGCTGGCCTCCCTGGAAAAGCCGGAAGCAGAGGAAAGGGTTGTAGGGGTAACTGAAGTTGACCTTTATGTTCCCAGGCTTAACTTCGTATTCGGCGAAGCCGACGTACTCTCCGGAACAGCAATTGTGTCATTGTGTCGATTAAGGCAAGAACATTATGGCTTAGCACCAGACGAAGCTTTGTTTCTGGAAAGAGCCACCAAGGAAATAGTTCACGAACTGGGGCATACCTTCGGCCTGGGACATTGTCGCAATAACAAATGTGTTATGCATTTTTCCAACAGCCTGGCCGATACCGACTTGAAGGAGGCAGGTTTCTGTAGTGAGTGCCGTCCCAAGATAATCTTTTGACTTCGACACACAATTTGATATACTTGGCAAGTTCACAGGTAGACTGTCCCACAGCCAGGCGCGAGGCATTGCAGGAAAGGATTTTGACACAGAAGGTACGACAATGCCCCTCTCAATTCTGAGAAGCAAATTCTGATAACAGGAGGTTAGAACATGCAAAGAGAAGTAGTTGCCGTTAGTGGGGCCAGGACAGCAATTGGTGCCTTCGGTGGTTCTCTAAAGGGTATACGTGTTGTTGACCTGGGTGCCGCGGTCATCCGGGAAGCGCTTGAGCGAGCGGGCATAAGGCCGAAGTCCGGTGAAGAATTACTCAGTTACGGCGCTGATGCACTTAAGTCTGAGGGCATGATAGAACTGGAGAAAAAGCACTATGCTTACGATTCATCTTTGCGTCCTGTTCAGGTTGACGAAGTGATTATGGGCAATGTCCTTCAAGGAGGGCAAGGACAGAACACAGCTCGCCAGGCCTGTATCTACGCTGGCATTCCCAAAGAAACTCCGGCGTTTACAGTGAATAAGATCTGTGCCTCGGGTTTGAAAGCTATTACCTTGGGGGCAGAAGCCATAATGGCGGGCGAAGCAGATGTTGTGGTTGCTGGAGGCATGGAGTGTATGAGTTACGCTCCCTATGTTCTGCCCAAGGCCCGCTGGGGCTACCGCATGGACGTTGGAGCCAGGGCGGAGCTTCTGGACCTCATGGTCTATGATGGACTGTGGGAAATATTCTACGGCTATCATATGGGAAATACCGCGGAGGAAATCGCCGGCAGATATGGATTCACTCGCGAACAGCAAGATGAGATAGGCTATCTCAGCCACGTGCGGGCGCGCAAAGCCATAGTGGAGGGCATATTCAAGGACGAGATAGTGCCTTTCCATATCCCGCAGAAGCGAGGAGAGCCTATTGTTTTTGATACTGATGAGCGGCCCATGGACACTTCCATGGAGAAAATGGCCAAGATCCCTCCGGCATTCCGGAAAGACGGAACAGTCACGGCAGGTAACTCTTCGGGGATTAACGATGCCGCGGCTGCCGTAGTGCTCATGTCCAGAGACAAAGCCCAAGAGTTAGGGCTCGAACCCATGGCAATCCTTAGAGCCTGGTCTTCGGGCGCGACAGACCCCAAATACATGGGATTGGGTCCTATTCCCGCAGTAAGAAAGGTACTCAAAAAGACAGGGCTTGGCAATAAGGATTTCGATGTCATTGAGCTTAATGAAGCCTTTGCTGCGCAAGTACTGGGGTGCATGAAAGAGCTTGATTGGGACTTTGACCTCATCAACCCCCACGGGGGCGGCATATCTCTGGGTCATCCTATTGGCTGCACCGGAGCCAGAATAGCAGTCACCATCATCTATGATATAGCCCATAGAAGTCTGCGTCGAGGTCTGGAAACTATGTGTATTGGTGGTGGGCAGGGGATGGCAGCGGTATGGGAAAGGCCCTGAAGTCTGGCGAGGATTCCGGTGTCAGCATCAGGGTTTGCGATTGCGTCCCTCCTTGAATCGCGAGCCTATCCACACAGGCCTCAGAAGATAGAGCTGGTCCAGACCCAGATGTCTCTTCTTTTCCTGACGGGTGACTACGTATACAAGGTAAAGAAACCGGTCAACCTGGGGTATCTGGATTACACAACATTAGAAAAGCGCCGTTTCTTTTGCCAGCAAGAGCTCGAATTAAACAGACGCCTTTGTCCTGCCGCCTATTTAGCCGTGGTGCCGATAACAATGTCATTGCCAGGAGCCTCGATGGAGTCGGGACGGAGAAGCAATCTACTCCACGTCGGAGGGCAAGGCCAGGCGATAGAGTACGCTGTCAAGATGAAGCAGCTGCCCCGGGACCGTATGATGGACGTGTTGTTGTCCCGGGGTCAGGTTACTGAGGAAATGGTAACAAGGGTGGCTGAGAAGCTACTGATCTTTCACGGGAAAGCTGAAACAAATCCGGAAATCGCTGCCTTCGGTAGCCTGGATGTTATACGCCACAATTGTGATGAGAACTTCGCTCAAACCGAGAAATATATCGGAACCTCCATCACCGCTGCGGAATATCAACATATCAGGAGTTACAGTGATGACTTCATCAACAGTAACGCAAGCCTGTTCCATAAGCGGGTGAAGGAGGACAAAATAAGGGATTGCCATGGCGACCTCCATGCCGCCCATGTTTGCTTCACTGACGACATCTGTATTTACGACTGCATTGAATTTAATGACAGATTCCGATATTCCGATGTCGCCTCGGAGATGGCCTTCCTGGCTATGGACTTAGACCGCTATGGGCAAGCTGGTCTTTCGCGACATCTGGTAGATACCTACGTGGGACTGAGTCATGACCAAGACCTCCTGAAACTGCTCCATTTTTACAAGGGCTACCGGGCCTACGTCAGAGGGAAGGTGGAAAGCTTCAAGCTCGACGACCCCCATATTCCTGGACAGGAAAAGGCAAAGGCGTTGACCGTTGCCCGGAGCTATTTCAAGCTTGCCCGATCGTACGTATGATATGTAGTTGTCCGTACAACCAGTATCACTAGAACCAGCGCCAGCAAACCCACCATGACCGTCTTCTCGGTCGGAGTACTGTTAACGGCTACGGCGCTCAAGGCTATAGCCGGCGCTAGCCCGGCCCTGACTATTGGCTTCAGGGCTGGATGCTCAGTTATGAACTCAGCTAGTGGGGGGCTGACCCCGTAATAGACGTCTACCATGGCTTTCCCCGCCGGGTTGGTCAAGAGGTATCCATCTCTGAACTCGCGCAGAATTTGTATTTCCTCGGCCATTGGGCTGCCGTAGGCTGCGGTGGCGATGAAGCACCAATCCCCAAACCAGCTTTGCGGTGCTGGCCAGACACCAATCCCGTCGAACCTCACTTCTCCCCCGTCGCTCCAGTCGGTTCCCAGGAGACGGATTCTTAGATGGGTCGTCCCGGGCGGCGTCTCTATTGTGCTGGTCGTTTGTACATAGGCGTTGTTCGTGTCGGTGGCGGACAGCATTATCGTTGGGCTCAGTTGAGTCCCATCTCTGCCCGCCCAGAAGTCGAAAGCGATGACGCCGGTAACATTGCCGGAAACATATATCCATCCCCAGGCCTCATATGCCGCCATGGCGGTGATATCTCCGGTCCATTGCGTGAGCACGTCACCCTGGCCGGTTACCCGGGCGACCCATGTACCTTCGTGGATGGGTCCGGACCTTACGCGCATAGCGTTTCCGCTCAGCACCCACCCAACCGGGTCTGCATCCTCTCCATACTCGAATCCCGGGTTTACCACCAGTCCTGCGGCACTTATGTAGCCGGAGGGCAAAAAGAGCAAAACCCCGGTCACGATGAACAAAACTGCCAGCGTGACCCTCATCCGTTTACTCATATGCCACCTCCTTCTGCAACATTTTCCTCTCTGGAAATACTCTGGCCTCTGTTCTATAGTATATCAGCCCCCTCCTACTGTCAAGCGCATGTGCCGGCTGGTCACATAGTTGACACTGGAGAGACTATTCTACCAGATTGCCTTTCAATATGCTCTTTGGCGACAAGATAGCCAGGCGGATTGGTGTGGGTGATTGTAGACCCATGCAAATGATTCGGTTGATTGGCGGATAGGAGAATGCGTACAATAGAGGATGGAAAGGAGGCACTAGCCCAACTTCCGCAGTTTGAGGTAAGAGATATTTCTTAGGAAATTTTTCCACGTTCAGACCTGGGGTGGTTGAGGCAAGCTGGGAACGTAGCATCTGTCGGAAATGCCATGTAGTACCAAAAACGGGCCGTTGAAGAGTGGCTATAATCTGCTCATGTACGTGAGGCGTTGCGGACAGAGCAGGGCTAA
>JAWOFK010000075.1:0-8174 GCA_046497565.1 Dehalococcoidia bacterium | reverse complement strand
GCCATGGCCAACTCCGCCCTGGGCTTCTCCGGCTCTTCTTCCAGATTACTAACACCACCCAATAGAAACAATGTGATGCTTGTCACAGTCATGCCTCGAGCCTTGGCTACGAGGGAGTGGGCGAGCTCATGTATCAGCACTGATCCGAAAAGCAAGAGCGCTGCCGCGACTCCCGTTATCCAGTATGTTGTCGTATCCCACCCCGGATATAGCTGTGGAAAGAAAGCCACTGCTAAAGACACGCTGAGCAGGACAAATATGAGTATCCAGCTATAATGAATACCGATATCAATACCGGCGATCCTCATCAGGCGCAAAGAGCTTTTCATGCTATATCATTCCTTCATTTGCCCTTGTCATAAATCCTGGCCTTTGTCTTTACCTTATTGCGGCTTGATCACCAAGACCGGCAGGTGTGACTCCCGTAGCACGTGGTCGGCCACGCTGCCAAACACCGCCCGCCGCAGCCCGCTCCGCCCATGGGTGGCTATTGCAATCAGGTTTACATCGTGCCTGTCGCAGTAGTCCAGGATGGCTTCGCCAGCTCTCCCTGGGGTGGTCACGGTTTCGACCTGCACGCCTTTTTCACGCAATGGTGCAGCCAGTTCTTCCAGGTAGTCTCGAGCCTCATTCTGTGCCTCCTTTGCCTCCTCAAGCACGGTATCAGTCTGTATGGCTCCAGGTTCAGCACCAGGTATACCCGGGCTGTATGCAACCGGCTCGGGAACAGCCTGAAAAAGCATAAGCTTGCTTTGGAATCGTATCGCTTCCTCCGCGGCATAGGGCATGATTTGCTCAGCAAGCTCGGAGCCGTCCAGACAAACCAGAATCTTTTCAAACATTGCTAACCTCCTCTGACCGGTGTTGCCCATCCAGGTCTGATATAAGGCATATGCTATATTCCCTTGCCTGCAATATATTTGGCTAGGTCTACCAGGCGGCAGCTGTAGCCCCATTCATTGTCATACCAGGCAAGGACTTTGACCATTTTATCATTCAGCGTCATAGTGCTGGGCGCATCGAAAATAGCGCTGGCTGTGCTGCCCACGCAGTCGGCACTGACAAGTTCCTCTTCGCCGTATTCCAGGATGCCTTTTAATGCTCCCGCACCTGCTTCACGGAACGCCTCGTTGACTTGCTCAACGGAGACTGGTCGCTCTAAATTGGCCACGAAGTCAACTATGGAACCGACAGCCACTGGTACACGGATGGCTATTCCATCGACCTTGCCTTCCAACCCGGCGATCAGCTGTCCCACAAGTTTAGCAGCACCGGTGGTTGTGGGTACCATATTCGTTGCTGCTGCCCTGGCTCGACGCAGATCCTTATGGTACATATCTAGCAACCTCTGGTCATTGGTATAAGCATGTACAGTTGTCATAAGACCGCTGGTCACGCCGAAGTTCTGATGTAGTACCTTGACTACCGGAGCAATGCAGTTGGTCGTACAGGAGGCATTCGATATTATGTGATGCTCTTCTGGCCGATACTGCTCTTCATTCACGCCCAATACTATGGTGATATCTTCGTTCTTGCCTGGCGCGGATATCAGCACTTTTTTGGCTCCCGCTTCACGGTGAGCTGCAGCCTGCTTGGCATCCCGGAATACCCCTGTTGATTCCACCACTATATCTACTCCATAGTCGCGCCAGGGAATCTTTCCCGGCTCACGTTCAGAAAAAACCTTGACTTCTCCTTCGTCAAGGAGAATGGAGTCCTCCTTTGCCTCCACTTTGCCGGGGTATTTGCCGTAAATGCTATCCCATTTCAGTAGGTGAGCGTTTGTCTTGCTATCAGTGAGATCGTTGATTGCAACGACCTCTAATTCTCCTTCAAGGTACTGATTTACGGCTCTGAGAGTTAACCTCCCTATTCGACCGAAGCCGTTAATACCAATCTTGGTTGTCATTTCCGCCTCCTTTTACTTTACTTTGTGTGTTTTTATCGCTTCCTGATTGGGTACTCACATAGTTACCCCCTAATTTTTACCTTTGGTCTCAGACATCTGCTTCACCATGTCGACGAACTCGTTAACCTGGAGGCTAGCCCCGACTACCAGAGCGCCGTCAATCTCGTTTTGAGATACAACGACCATCAACAACGAGCAAAACGGTCTTGCTGGAAGAAGGAATCGCTGTCTGTTTTATGAGTTCAAAATCCACCATGCTTTGTACCTCTCATATCAAGCCTCAGCTTCCGGCAGGGCCTCCACTCCGGGCAGACTATCTCCTGCCAGGTATTTGAGCGCGGCGCCACCGCCTGTAGAGACAAAACCCATTCTATCCGTCAGTCTCAAATCGTCCACTATTTCAGCGGTGGAGCCACCCGCAACAACGGTGGTCGCCTCCAGGGCAGCAAGATGATTGGCCACGCTCTTGGTACCGGTAGCATAGGGGGCTATCTCATAAATACCCATCGGTCCGTTCCAGAAAATGGTATGGCAGTCGCGGAGTTTTTCCTGAAAATTCTGCACAGTTTGGGGGCCGATATCCACAATCATCATATTTGACGGTATGTTCTCGACTGATACTGTCTCCATAGTCGCATTGCCATCAATACTTTCAGCCACGACCAGATCAACAGGAAGAAGTAACTTTGTCTCATTTCCCATAACTGTCTCTATCAATGTACTGGCAGTGTCGAGTTCGTCCAGTTCCATTTCGGACTGCCCTATCTCATAGCCCTTCGCCTTCAGGAATAGCGCCGCCATAGCACCACCGATCAATAAGAAATCTAACTTGTCCATGATGTTCTCAAGAGTGGCTACCTTATCACTTACCTTGGCACCACCGAAAAGCCCACCGAAAGGATGTTCAGGATTCTCCAGGAGACCCCCCAGCGTCTTGAGTTCCTTTTCCAATAAGAGGCCGGCCCCCGCGGGCAAGTGCTTGGGAACACCCACAATCGAGGCATGTGCCCGGTGACAGGCACCAAAAGCATCGTTTATATAAATTTCAGCCAAACGTGCTAGCCCCTGAGCAAATGCGTCATCATTATCCAGTTCTTCGGAGGTAAAACGGACATTCTCCAGCATTAGCGCCTCACCACTTCCCAGTTGCTGCGCCATCTGTTCTACCTGCGGCCCAATGCAGCCTTCCGCTGTCTCTACCGGCTGGTCTAGCAGCTTTGACAAACATTCGGCAGCAACACGAAGGCTCAGCCCCTCGACCGGTTTGCCTTTTGGACGTCCCAGATGGGAACAGAGTATGATGCATGCTCCTCGCTCCAGCAGGTACTCGATGGTGGGAAGCGTGGCTCGAATGCGAGTATCACTGGTTATTCGCCCCTGTTCATCCAGGGGCACGTTGAAATCTACCCTCACCAGTACCCTTTTTCCTTTCACTTTTATATCCTTTATGGTTTTTATTGTTCTCTTCATCAGGTTTGCACCTCCGATCCTTATTCCGCAAGTACCTTTGCCAGCTTCAACAGGTCCATTTCCAGCTCTTTCTTGTTGACCACGACTTCAGATAATGGAGTGACTTGCACTTCATCTCTAATCAAGCCTACCACTATCCCATATCTGCCTCACCCGAGATGCTCAATTGCGGATACAGCCAGACGAGTGCCCAGCAGTCTGTCAAAAACGCTGCAGTAGTTCGATACCCAGTGTATTTACGAGCACATTCTATCCATTCATAACCAAGTTTTATATCCGTAAACCACCGTAATATCTGGCGGAAACGCCCCCATTCTGCAAAAGACCCGCTGCCAAATGGCCTCGACAAAAAGATGGAGCAGGGGAAATACGTTCTTCGTATGTATCCGGGCGATTGTGACAGTCCTGAAAATCAGGCAGCTCAAGCTTTGCTTAGTCCAACCCCTCCGGCAGCATGGGATACACCATGGCTACTGCTCTTGAGCACATATTAGTGTGACACAGCAATGGAAAGGCTAATCCTGTCCCCTGCCACGTCAGCAACACTATTGACATGGAGACGCGTGCAACAAGGCCCAGGTGTGCAATGAAATACGAGTGAGGTGTTCATTTATTCAGTAGGTTTACGGATGTCAGCACAAATGGGTCTGGTAGTATACTTGCGTTGTGTGTAAGCCATGGAGGGTGCATTTGCGAGAAACGCCATGAGCAGCGCAGGAGTCACTCAAATACGGAAGCGGGATGGCTCTGTCGTAAAGTTTGAGCCCAAGAAAATCAAAGATGCCATCCACAAGGCTTTGATTGCCACCAGTACCGATGGTGAGGAAGTGGCAGCACAGCTTACCGAACAGGTCGTTGAAGCAGTTGAGGCAAGATTTGCCGGCAAAACACCCGCCGTTGAGAATGTGCAGGATATTGTGGAAGAAATCCTCATGGCCTGGGACTATCCCGCTGTGGCTAAAGCTTATATCCTCTATCGCAAACAGCGGACCGATGTGCGGGAGTTCAAGAAACGCATCGGCATACGGGATGACCTGAAGCTCAGTGTCAATGCCGCAAGAGTGCTCGAGCAGCGATACTTGCTCAAGGACGAGTCAGGCCAGATTCTGGAAACCCCAGGCGAGCTATTCAGAAGAGTGGCCCATACTATAGCTGACGTTGAAAAGAACTTCGACCAGGCAGCGGATGTAAAAAGCCTGGAGGAGGAGTTCTACGCCCTAATGAGTAACCTCGAGTTCCTGCCCAACTCACCGACATTAATGAATGCTGGAACACCTCTGGGGCAACTCTCGGCCTGCTTCGTGATTCCAGTCGAAGACTCAATTATCGATATTTTTGAAGCTCTGAGGAATATGGCAATAATCCATCAGTCCGGTGGCGGCACGGGTTTCTCCTTCAGCCACCTCAGGCCAAAGGGAGACGTTGTACGCTCCACTAAGGGCATAGCTTCCGGGCCTGTATCTTTCATGAGAATCTTTGATACCGCCACCGAGGTCATCAAGCAGGGTGGAAGACGACGTGGTGCCAACATGGGCATTTTGCGTGCTGACCATCCCGACATCATGGAGTTCATCCTGTCCAAGGATGACAAAACTTCGCTACAAAACTTTAATATCTCGGTTGGCGTCACCGATGAATTTATGCAAGCAGCCTCCAACGGTGAGACACAACCCCTTATAAATCCGCGTACGGGCAAGAAGTCAGGCTCTATTCGGGCAGACAAGCTTTTTGACGCGATAACAGATCAGGCTTGGAGAACTGGTGATCCCGGCATGATCTTTCTTGACCGGATAAACCGTGATAACCCAACTCCACAGTTAGGACCTATAGAAGCCACCAACCCATGCGGGGAATTGCCCTTGCTTCCTTATGAGAGCTGTAACCTGGGGTCTATTAATCTCTCCAGAATTGTCTCCGGGGACCGGATTGATTGGGCAAAATTGGGCCGCGTGGTCAACCTGGCAGTCCATTTTCTTGACAATGTTATTGAGGCTAACGAATTTCCCATCGCTGAGATTGAGAGGACGACCAAAGGCAACCGCAAAATTGGGCTCGGTGTCATGGGTTTCGCCGATGCGTTGACCGGGCTGGGTATTCCCTACGATTCGGAAGAGGCGCTGGAAATGGCCGAGCACATAATAGGCTTCATTTACAGGGAGGCACACAAAGCCTCTGAGAAGCTCGCCTCTAAGCGTGGCGCCTTTCCCAATTTCTCCGGAAGCATTCATGACCAGCAAGGCAAGCAAGAAGTGAGAAATGCGACTGTGCTCTCCATTGCGCCCACGGGAAGCATCAGTATCCTGGCTGGTTGTTCCAGCGGCATCGAGCCTATATTCGCTTTGTCATTTGTGCGTAATGTCATGGAGGGAACGCAGCTTTTGGAGATAAATCCGCTGTTTGAGCAAATTGCCCATGAGCATGGCATTTTTTCTCAGGAACTGATGGAAAAGGTGGCTAAACAGGGAACCCTGAAGGGTATTGACGGAATCCCGGAGGAAGTCCAGAGAGTTTTTGTTACTGATTGGGATATAGACCCACGCTGGCATGTCAGGATGCAGGCTACCTTCCAGAAACATGTCGACAATTCCGTTTCCAAGACGGTGAACCTGCCAGCCGAAGCCAACATTGAGGATGTCCGGCAGGCTTATTTGCTGGCCCATGAACTAGGTTGTAAAGGGATTACCGTTTATCGATATGGCAGTAAGAAGGAACAGGTGCTCTATCTGGCGGGGCATACTCCGGAGGAGGCAAGAGAAGCCCCGCATTACGTAACGGTCGAATCAGAGTATTCCGGTGGTTGCCCTTATAGCAGTTGTCCGTTTTGAGGTTGGGGTAGGGCACATCAAGCTATTGGGCAGAAAACTCAGTTGCTACCGAAAAAAAAGAGAGGACATCAGGGTAAAGAAGCTGCCAGACAAGCCAGGAGGTAAATAATTATGCTGTCGCAAGAGAGAGATGAGATTGAGGATGTGTCCCCAGAAATAGAACCAAATATGGTCAGGCATGAAGAGGTCGCTGACGACGGCGCGGCTGATGAGCTAATACCCGAGGCCCCAGCCGCTTCTCTGCCCACAGAAGTTGAGCCGGGCGAAGATGCTCTGCACTTGTACATGTTGCGATCCAGGGGGACCCCCTTGCTCAGTGCTAGAGAAGAGGCACTGCTCGGCAGCAAGATAGAAGAAGGGAAATTCCTTTCCCAGGTTGAGCAGCGATGGGTAAACAGGCAGGGTGAAGCGCCTTCGCCGACCGACCTGCTATTTACTTTGACGAAGGACTTGGTCCAGATGGAACGGCTCTTCAAGGCGGTGTGTCACTATTTGGGACTTGAGACCACATCCTCTATACGAAAACGGTTTGAGCACCCAGCTCTTCGTGAGGCCATCGACTGGCAGATTGACTCAGGGCTGATGGACGCTATGACCATGGCTACCGGCTCGAGTGCAACCGAGGTCGAGCAGCAGCTGGTCCACCTATCAGTCAAAAGCCGACTGATACCATGGGACCTAATTACGGAAGCGGGGCGTGAGAATACCATAACCGAATTCGAAAAAATCCTGGCTTCGCCTCAATCCCGTGAGCGGTTGAGTAATCGGTATGGTGATTTATCTGCGCATTTCGAGCGAATAAGGGAGGAGTCCCAAGAGGCCACAGACCGCCTAATTCAGGGAAACCTGCGCCTGGTAGTATTCCTGGCTAAGAAGAACCTGGGAAAGGGCATGCCCTTGCTGGATCTCATCCAGGAAGGCAATATCGGCTTGATTCGCGCGGTAGAAAGGTTTGATTATCGTAAAGGATATAGATTTAGTACCTACGCCAGCTGGTGGATCCGCCAGGCCGTTTTGAGGGCTGTGACTGATCAAGCGCGAACTGTTCGCTTACCCATGCATATGGTAGAGACCTTGACTAGGCTGCACAAAGCCCGAGAACGATTGTCTCAAGAGTACGGGCGCCTGCCAACAACGGAAGAATTGGCCGACGACCTCAGTGTATCCAGCGAGAAAATAGATGAGCTAGCCGAGGCGGGCTCAACAGAGCCTATTTCCCTCGAAACCCCCGTAGGTGAAGAGGAGACTCAGATCAGGCATTTCATCGCTGACCAAGAAGCGCCATCACCTGAGGAACAGGCTACTCACGACTTGCTTAGAGAGCAACTGAAAGGAGTCTTGGACTCCTTACCCAAGCGAGAGCGGGACGTCATCAAGCTAAGGTTCGGACTGCGGGACGGACGCAGCCGAACGCTGGAAGAGCTGGGCAGGCAACTGGGACTAACCAGAGAGCGCATACGCCAAATTGAGCACAAGGCGCTGGCCAAGCTGCGCCACCCCAGCCGGAGTCGTAAATTAAAGGACTACCTCGAGTGAATTGCCCTTCCCTCATATCAGAGGCCAACCGCTATTACAGTGCTCCCTGTGTTTACAACGTATCCACTGGGGCTGAAGCCTCGCAGTGAGCTGTGTTATCGGCCATCATTATGGTCCATCCGCCAGTTTTCGATAGTATCCCTCGCACCTTTCAGGCTGAGAAACCAGTTCTCATTTAGCCCAACTTCCGCAGTTTGAGGTAAGAGATATTTCTTAGGAAATTTTTCCACGTTCAGACCTGGGGTGGTTGAGGCAGGCTGGGAACGTAGCATCTGTCGGAAGTGCCATGTAGTACCAAAAACGGGCCGTTGAAAAGTGGCTATAATCTGGTCATGTACGTGAGGCGTTGCGGACAGAGCAGGGCTAAGAGGGATGGGATCTATTGGGAACTGGTAGAGTCTTACAGGACAGAACGGGGGCCTCGCCAGAGGGTG
>JAWOFK010000033.1:0-18934 GCA_046497565.1 Dehalococcoidia bacterium | reverse complement strand
ATAGCCTCCCTGATATTGGCAATAGCCTCTTCCTTAGTTCTCCCCTGCGAGTGGCATCCGGGCAAAGCCGGGCAACTGACTACGATGTATCCGTCCTCGTCTTGCTCAAAGGTAATGGCAAACTTCATAAATCTCCTCCCCACAGCTATAGTACTCTGCAAATCATTATGGCAGATGATTAACCTTCTGTGCAAACTAATAAGCAAAGAGATAGAGGGCAGGTGAACAACTGCTGCGTTTAGACAGTCAGCTAACTTTTGCTAAACTTTTGCAAGTGGTGGGCCACTGGGGACAGTTTACGAACTCCTGTTTGAGAAGAAGGGATTAATTCCCGCGCTACAACAGGTGATACTGTCCCATTAAGATTGGTCATTTGTCAGTGAATGGCTGTACCGGATGGTCGCACATTACTATTGAGATAGCCCAAACAGCATTTTCGCTGATTCAGCCGGTATCCTGCGGTTCGTACCCCATCGTCCGGTAGCCGCGGAGACGTTTATGAAACATCCGCATTAATGTTGGACTGTTGCAGTCAATATAGTCATAGATGCGCACCTCGGCTTTCCCGGTATGAATACGGTGCAGTCGACCGGCATATTGTACCAGGGTGCCCTTCCAGGAGACCGGCATAGCCAGAAAGAGGGTATCGAGGCGGGCATCATCGAAGCCCTCGCCGATGTAGCGTCCGGTAGCCAGCAGAACGCGCTTCTCATTATCCGGTATTGAAGATATCTGCTCCGCCACGGCGCGACGCTGCTTGGCTCCCATGCCGCCACGCAGCACAACCACATGACACCCGGATTTCTCCAATCTGCTGATAAAGAACTCCAGATGTTCCCTCCGCTCTGTCAACAAGATGGGTGAATGACCTTCTTCCATAGTCTGGAGCAGGTCATTAAGGATCAGCTTGTTCCTTGCCTCATCGGCTATCAGTGCCGCGTAGATATCGTGAATAGACGGTTCCCCTTTTTGGGTCGGTGGCGTAAAGCTGGTGTCCCGACAGATGAGGCGATGCCGCAGCAACTCCTGGGGTTGCCGGTCTTTCTGACTGATGGTGTGCCGCACCGGGCCGCATTGCATAAGGATGATTAGTTGCTGCCCGTCGCGCCGGTACGGTGTGGCGGTTAGGCCAATAACATAGTGAGCCTTAACCTGACGCAGCACCTGCTCGAAGGTAACCGCAGGAAGGTGGTGACATTCGTCCACAATTACTTGACCGTATCCGGCGACGATGTCGTCCACCTCGTTCTTCCTGATAAGGCTCTGGATCATGGCCACATCGATTAAGCCGGTCTGCTTCTCTTTGCCACCGCCGATTTGGCCTATCATTGCGGGGTCCAGTTCCAGAAAGCTGGCCAGCTGAGCCCGCCATTGCTCTAAAAGGGGGCGGCGGTGCACCAGAACCAGCGTGTTTCTCCGTCTGGCGGCAATCATGTAGATACCCATCACCGTTTTCCCTGAGCCGGCAGGTGCCACTAGCACCCCATCGTCATGACGTGCTAGTTCAGTCGCTGCTACCACCTGTGCAGGTGTAAGTTGGCCATGAAAGCCGACATCTATCTCCGTGCCATGGAAACGTTCATCCACCACATTGAGTTTAATACCAGCGCTTTCCAGCAATTCCTGTAATTCGCTAAAGCAGCCGCGGGGAATGGCGATGTGCTTTGAGAAATCCTCGGCGCAGCAAATAACTCTGGGTGTCAGAGATGTTGATAGACGTAGGTTCTGTTTCTTGTAGAATTCCGGATTCTGGAAAGTTGCCAAACGCTTGATCCTGTTCAGCAATGGTGAAGGCAACCCCTGCTTCTCAACATAGAGGAGGTTGCCCATCACCATCTTGACCTTATCGGGGAGAGGACCGGCCGGTAGAGACTCCCAGAGGCGTCTTGACGGCGGCATTGCCCACGGACGTTCTTCTTCATCGGTTGAACTGGTGCGCACCCCTATTATTTGTCCGGTCCGAGTTGCTTCCTTTACCACATCATTGAGACGTGACAATTCCACGCGGGTAATGGAGGATAAAAAAGCCCACTGGTCTTGGTGAGGTTTCAAGGTGCTGTCCAGGAAAAGGGTGTTTTCTTTTTCCGCGGGTACTTTCTGCAGCGGCAAAGCAATGAGATTGCCGAAGCCTCCTTTAGGAAGGGTGTCCTGGTTGGGGAATAGTCGGTCATAGGAATCCATGCCAAGTTGATGGCGGCGCGTCATGGTCTGTGTCAGAAGGTAACACCCGAATTTGCGCGCCGCCGAAGCTGACACCGCCTGCGAGAAGAATATCCAGACGTGAGCGCCGTTCCCGCTTCGGGAGCGTTCAACAGCGGCTGGAATCTCCATTTGACGGCACGTTTCCAGGAACGCAGATGCATCCTCCATCCAAGACTGCTTGTCAAAATCGGCAGCCAGAAAATGGCAGGTCTCATCTGGCAACAGTGGATAGATTCCGACAGTGTGTCTCCCTTCCAGATGGTCCTGGAGTACCTCATCGGTTAGCGGTACATAATCCTGATTGGAACAGTCGCCGCATTTAACTCTTGGCTTGCCACAATAAGCCGGGTTCCATTCGTGACGGCAAACCGGGCTGTAGCCTACCCGCTGACTCTTCCGGCTCCACCACTGCCTGGCAAACACATCTTCCCGTCCCCGGAACAGCGAATGAAATAGTTTCACCTTCTCGGACAAAGGCGACTCACCGTTGATTGCTACCGTGCTTGTAGTTTCTTTCCCGGTAACTGGCAAAGAGTCAGGTTTTATACTGGTCGGAGGCGGGCTCACCTTCCCTTCTATCTGTGAGACTGTCGTATGATTACGGCGGAGACGACGATTCTCCGCCAGCAGCATATCCCGTTCGGCGGTCACCTCATGCAATTGTCGGCGCAGCCGCTCCAACTCTATCTTATCATCAGCCGTTGTATCCATGTATTTATGTAGTCTTTCACCCCTTATCAATGATAGGGTGTGTCACAGTCATCGGTTCTTCACATCATGCTCCAAGAAACATCATACACAGAAGCCTAAATAAGTTCAATTATCATGTGTTCATCGGCTTAAGCATGATACGGCGACACAATGTACAAGACATCTAGACTTCCTCGGAAGACTTGCTTAATAGGGAAGCCAGTGCTATTATGGTATAGATACGGTGTGGATGGAAGAGGAGGTTAAGTGAATATGAGCAGAAAGACGAAGAAAGCTACCTTCAATTTACCCCCGGATGTCCTTGCTGGTCTTGATAAAGCCATGTCTGAGGGAGTAGCACCGAGCAAGAACGCTCTGGTCGAGCGCGCATTAGTCAAAGAGTTAAATGAATTGCGAAGGCGGGCGCGAAAAGCTCGGTGGGAAGAAGGTGCCAGAGACCCTGCCCTGCTTAAAGACATCAGCGAGGTCGAGGTTGCCTTTCAAACCGCCGATGCCGAAACTGCTGGGAGGATAGACTGATACCGGCCTTACAGTGGGCGGTTATGGAAGCTAACCTGGACCCTGTCGCTGGGTCGGAACAAAAAGGAATCCGACCGGTCCTTATAGTGAGCAACGAAGAATTTAACCAGGCGATGCCGAACGTCACAGTTCTACCTCTCACTTCAGCCAAGCGTCGTTTATATCCTTCTGAGGTCTTCCTTCCCCAGGGAAAAGCGGGGCAGCCGATGGACTCAATTGTTATGGCCCACCAGATAAGGACTATCTCAAAACAGAGGCTGGGAGGTCTGTTTGGCTACCTAGAGGACGCTCGACTTCGGGATGAAGTGCAGAGGGCTATCAAGGAACACTTGGATATTAATTAGGGCAAAAGTCTTTTGCGCATCCCCTGCAGCCCCCAAAAAGCCGTTCGACACTCGCTCGTTTTGTGGCTGATGTGGGGTCGCGGAGAACTGCCGACTATTCGTCATTTCTGCAAGTAGACCGCTAAATTTTGATATATTTTTGCAAGCGGTTGGTGGAGCTAAGGGGACAATAGACAGAACTTTCACGCTTACCTTTGCCCTAACTCTATAGCAGATATAGCCAGAGACTGCGTGAAGGTCAAAGTGATTGAAATACTCAGCCTGAAACCCGAAGATAAGGAAAGGCTTAATCCCCACGCACGGGAGCGGTTCGAGACCTGGCATGATGACATTCTCCGGAAGATACCGCAGTTAGCTCAACTTAAGACAGAGCATCTCAGAGCACTTCTGAAGACGTATCTGTGTGACAACGAGTTGACTGAGTTCAACAAATGCCTAGACGACGTAAGAAGATGGCTATCCGACTGCATGGATACTGGAGATACTTACCTCCCGAATGCCTATGCCACATGGGTTATTCATCCAATGTCCCGCGTCGAATCCTTGATGGTAGGAGCATATCGGAGAGCGGAAGCGGAACAACGGCTGAAGGAGTACGACAAGAAATGGCGCACTGCCTTCGTAGCCATGAAGCCGCCCACCGATGATGTCGAGAAGTATCTGAATGATACAGAGCAGGATGAGTTTGTACTGGCTGTGGACAGGGCCATAGGGGCATATCTGGAAAAGGGCCCAGCGTACCTGAACGACATAAGGGCCATGGACTATATGGGGTGGTTAAAGAGGATTCAAGAGCGTAAGAACGAAGAGGCACAGAAACTACAGGCTATAGATGAAGCCAGTAAATACAACCATCGCCTTAATCAGGAAATACGGAAATTGGCCTCACGCCTTGACTATGAGCGGAGAGACCTCGCGGATTATTTCCGGGCAAACATTCAGGACAAGCGATACAGGAATTACAGCTTTGATTATGTCCTCTCTGAAGAGAATGAAATGAATCTTGACGCTACTCTCGTCAGAGTGGCCAACAAGAGATTAGAGCAACTCTTATCAAATGATTTGCGGCACTTTATTAGTCTTCCGTCCAGATACTACAGGCTCTATTTCCCTTTGCCTATAGCGACTTACAGATTGGAGAGAGTGCCATGTATCGACATAGGCTTCGAGGTCTTTGCTGCTGCCTATGCGAAGGTCTGCGTGGAGCCCGGAACAAAAGAGTTTAACGGCTACGAGTTCGATCTACCGTGGATGGAAGAAAGGAATTGCCTGATCCGCTTAGAAAAGGCTAGGTTTCTTGCCTATCATCACCTGATTCTTAAACCTGAGGATCTAGGCGGCTATGTATTGTGGAGGAGTATCCCTTTAATTCTTCTGAGAGGGTTGCTCAACGGTGAGACAAGGCCCGATGGATGCACGCTTTCGGCAGCCTCGGACAATGTCACTGCGTATAGAATTCAAGGACTTAAGGCAGAGGTTGAGGTGCCCGATGAGTTTGTCGAGTATCTGAAGAGCATCGGCAGCATTGACGAGATGATCGGCACGGGTATTATGAGTGAAAAGGTCGGAAATATCGTCAAGGCTGCACTTAGCGAACCGGAAATAGAACGCAAGGCGCCACCGTCTCGAGAGAAGGGCACGAGAAGAGATAGCTGGAAGGAAAGGGCTTTTCAGTTATTTGACGAAGGTAGAAGACCTAGCCACCCCGCGGTGAAAGGACTGGGCATCAGGCCAAGCACGGCATATCGCTATTACCAAGAATGGAAAAGGACTCAGAATTGAACTTAGTTGTAGTACTATCATGGTAAAAAAATCATAGTATTAATCATAGCGGAAAATCATAGTAGCAGCCCTACGTAATCATAGCAGTCAATCATAGTGCCGGTCATAGTGAATCATAGTAGAAAATCATAGTCGTAATTACGGTATTTACCCGGCTTGATTGGGGTTAGATAGAAACCATTAAGCGCAATAATAGTATGAACGAGGCCACCTCAGGTGCTTATTCGCTGTGCCGTCCTCCGAGATGGGCCGCTGATCACTGAACAAAACAAGTTTTCGTTCAATGGCAAAATGAAAGGCGGGATGCCACTTGCCCGATTGCAACTGAGGCTACCCACACGGGAGGGGGAGGAGAAAACACTTAAAGCAATTAGGAAAACGAAGAAAGCGTTGTCACCTCAGTTTGCCCTGGCAGGGCCCGCCGGTAAACAGCGAGTCATTCTAACCCAAAAATTGTAGCGGCATTTACGCCAAGAATCTTCTCGGTGTCTTCTTCACATAAACCCATGTCTCTAACATAGCGTACCGCGTCTTCAATATGACCGACTGGGTGAGCATAATTCGAGATAACTTATCGATTGCTTAGGGTATAAATCATTATGCACTTCTATTGTCTTTGTCATTCGTATCTCCTTTTCTAGCTTAGTTTCAGCTGGGCTAACTTCTCCGAAGTAGGAACGCCATCTCTATCCCATTCTCTGAGCCTGTAATACTCAGGCAACATCTCAGCGAGCCTAACTACTTGTCCTTCAGCCTGGCCTTTAAGCATAGGTTCCTCAAGCATCCTGCTGGGCAAGGTATCATCGCTTCCCGTGATTCCTGCCTTCAGACTGAATAGCCGCTCCAAGTTAAAGATTCTCTCACCAGCTAGCATCATGCTTCTCTCATTGTAGTCTACGCCAGTAGCCAGTTTCAGCTGGGTTACCAATTCATCTTTTAACATCAACAGGCCACCAAAAATACTCCAGCACAAGCCACTAGAATCAACCACAGCAACGAAGTCTTGCCCCTCTTTGATCAATGAAGCCTGACCCTTTGTTTCCGATCTGCGCTCGAAATTCAGATTGCTTCGAGTATGGCAGGCGCCGCTATTACTGGTGGCATAGGCCAGCCCAAGCCCTTGATAGCCCTGCGGATGAAGAGCAGGCATCTCCTGTCCCTTTACGCTCATGGAGATCTCCGGGTGGCCATAGTGCCGGGCGAGCCTGTATGAACCTTCGGCAAGCAAGTCACCAATTCCTTCCCTAGCCGCTATCATTTCCACCAGTTTAACCATGGCATGCTTATCCCCGAAATTTATCGGAAAGGGTACGTCTTTGCTTGGCATATATCCCCGCTCATATAGTTCCATAGCGCAGGCAATCGTTACTCCCGTCGATATTGTATCCATCCCCAGCTCGTTACACAGGTAATTAGCTTTAGTAATAGCCGCAAGGTCAATAATCCCACAACAAGGCCCAAGCTGCGTGAAGCTTTCGTGCTCCGGACCCTCGCCCTCGCCCTGAAACTCTGGGTCGCTTACCCTGGTAACCCTGCCACAACGAAAGGGGCAACCAAAGCAGGATTTTTCCTTTACCAGAATCTCCTTTCGAATATCGTCGATGGCGATTACTCCGTCCAGGGAACCGGCGGTAAAGTTTCTGGTGGGTAACATGCCCAAAAGGAGCATCATCTCGATTATCCGCCAGGTGCCATACTTAATCCTGGCCTCCAGCGCAAATGGCTTTTCCTTTCTAATCCTATCCATGAAGGATAAGCTTGCTTTTCTGAAGCCCTCCTTATCGGCCAAGACAGGCCTCCCCGTGCCTCTAACTGCCACTGCCTTCAAATTTTTGGAGCCCATCACTGCTCCCACCCCGGAGCGGGCTGCTGCTCTATGGGCATTGATGACACACGCCATCCTGACCAGATTTTCGCCAGCGGGACCGATGGAGGCAATCTGAGTCCTCGGCGCTTCTTGGGCATTACCGATATCTGATCTAATTAAACTTTCGGTCTCCACCGTGCTCTTGCCCCATAGATGGTGTGCTGGCCTAACGTTCACATTGTCGTTCACGATTGACAAATAAACAGGCTCATGCGACCTACCCTCCAAGATTATCAGGTCATAGCCAGCAAATTTGAGTTCAGGGCCAAAATAACCACCTGCATTGGAACAGGCCATGACACCAGTCAACGGTGATTTGGTTACCACCATGTACCTGCACCCGGTTATAGCTCCAGTACCGGTCAATGGACCGGTGGCCAGGATAAGCTTATTCTCAGGGCTCAAAGGTTCAACCATAGGGTCTACCTCATCAAAAAGAAGCTTTGAACTCAGACCTCGTCCTCCAACAAAGGCCCTGGCCATATCCGGATCCAAGTCTTCAGTTAAACAGCTGCCTCGGGTCAAGTCGACCCTCAAAATCCTACCCATCCATCCATCCATTACTACTCACCTTCCAGATTCCAAATTCCGGCTTCGACCTCTTTCAATAACTAACCAGTAATACTACATTCTTCCTGCTGGCATCCACTTATCAATCTGCCCCATGACCTCTATTTGACACCCGCTCAATGTTCCACCGCCATGAAGCCACATGAACATCTCGCGGACAAAACCCTCGTAAGGTAGCTCCTTCTCCATCGAGATGCCACCCAAAATATCCGGCAGTATTTCACAAATGCGCGGGAGAACCCCCTTCCAATATGCAGCGCATAGGAAATACCAGAATGCACCCATGCTTGTCAAACCGCGGTCCTTGTCTGCTCTGTCTTCTTCCCAACAACCCCTATAAGCAAGGAGTCTTGCTGATTCTATAAGAAGACCTAATTCTACCACTTTGGTTCCAACATTCTTGTGTTCAAAGATTGGTTGGCCTCCCTGAACCCGCGTCTTTGTATATCCCTTGGCCAATTCATAAATCTTTTGGGCCCAGCCTATCAAACAGCCGTGATGGACAAGCTTACCTGCAAGCCGGTCATGCATCTGGACACTTCCCCTATTCTCTTCACCAAATAGGTAACGTGCAGGAATCCTGCAATCCTCAAAATGAAGAGCCGCATTGACTCGGTGAGGGTTTGACATGAAGTTGTTAATCCTTGCAATGGAAAACCCTGGTGTATCCGTAGGTACTAAGAAGACGGCCCCTGATTGAGACATCGGCCGGTCTTTACGTATTTTAGTGGTGACGAAGATTAAGTCAGCTACTGCTCCGCCAGAACAGTAATCTTTCTCGCCATCTATAACCCATTCATCCCCGTCTTTGCGTGCGAAAGTTCGCAGACCTTCCCCTGGCGGCGCATCATATGGATACCCCGCGCCAATATTCGGTCCTGCTTCGTGCCATGAAGCAGCGATAGTGTAACGGTAATCATTCATGAATTTCGTCAGAAATTGCTCTCTTTGCTCTTCAGTTCCCCAAAGAGCTAAGTCTCGGGCGTGTTTCCAATTCCCTGTCATAATGGTACCGAACGGCCCACCTGAGTATCCCAATTCTTCAGCAACCACGAATTGTGTTAACCGGCTGGCACCACCACCACCATATTCCTCCGGAACGGAAAGCGTTCTTAACCCTATGTCATGTGCTTGCTTGATCAAGTCCCAAGGCATACGATCTCTCGCATTTGCCGGCGCCACTGGTTTGTCCGCAAGCTCGGCAAGATACTTCCAGTCTACCTCCTTTTCACAGAAGTCCCTTGTAAGAGTTCTGAGAGCTTTTTGTTCTTCACTAAGTTCAAAGTCCATGCTAGTTTCACCTCCTACAGATTGTAATAGAATCAGCTTGTGTACCAACCTGAATCGCGCTAACCTAATGGCATATGCTCACCCCCTTTATCAACCAGATCCTTAGATTCCCACACTTATAGCTTGGCAACTGCAGCGAGACCTTCCAAGATTCTTTCGCTTATCTCTTGCAGACGGACACAGGCTCTATCCAACCGCTCATACTTGATTTCCCCCATCTTGTTGTAGGGAAGCAGCTCAATCTCTACTGAACCCAGTTCCGCCTTTACAAAATGGGATATCGCGCCAATTTGCTCAGCGGAATCATTGAAGCCCGGTATTATGGGTACACGTATCTTTGTCGGCTTACACTGGGCAACTCGCTTGGCATTCTCGAGAATAATCCGATTGTCCTCTCCCGTTGCCTCACGATGGGTCCTTTCCTGGATGCACTTAATATCGTAAAGCACAAGGTCAACATGTCTCAGTAGATTTTCCATGATCTCCCATGGGACATGTCCACAAGTATCAAGAACGGTATGAAGTCCAACCTCTTTGCAGATCTTAAGGATTGCACATGTGAACCCTGGTTGCGCTGTCGGCTCACCACCGGACAAGGTGACACCACCCCCTGAATTCTCGTAAAACTCTTTGTCCTTGAGAACTTGTTGCATGACCTCGTCAACACTCATGTATTTCCCCACAAGGCGTCTAGCCTCATTGGGGCAAACCTCAACACACTTGCCGCATCCGACGCACGCCTCTCGGTCTATCACTGAGCTCATTTCCGATAGGCTGTTGGCTCCAATTGGACAAACAGCCACACACTGACCGCATAGAGTGCATCTACCCTTGTTTAGGAAAACTTCGGGTTTTCTCTTCTGAGATTCTGGATTCTGACACCAAAAGCATCGCAGTGGGCAATCTTTCAGAAACACAGTGGTACGGATACCCGGACCATCGTGGATGGAATACCTCTGAATATTGAAGACAACCCCCTTCATACTGCTATCTATGAATGGCTCAGTGCTCATTATCTGTCTCATCGGATATCTCGATGTATGATAGCCCAGTTAAAACCTATGCTCAGTCCGCTGTATAATCTCGTCTTGCACCCCGCGTTCCAGTTCAATGAAGAATGCACTATAGCCTGCTACCCTAACCAGTAGATTGCGATGACGCTCCGGATGGTTCTGGGCGTCCAGCAACGTCTCGTTATCCACAAAGTTAAACTGGATATGCTTTCCACCATAGTGAAAGTAGGTTTTGATTAATGCCAGAAGCTTCTCGAGGTCAGCTTTTGTTCTCAGTGAGGCCGGTGTAAATTTCACGTTCAAAAGAGTCGCCAGTATGGGATACTGGTCTATCTTGCCCGCGGAGTTAATCAACGCAGTGGGACCATTAACGTCAACGCCTTGGCAAGGAGAAACTGAGCCATCAGCTAAGCTGACGCCAGCTGGACGACCGCTGGGAAGCGCGCCTACTTTCTTGCCAGCAGAATGGTGTCCTGTAGCAGAATAAGCACAGGCTCGGTATTTGTGCCCATATAGAGCATCCAACTCCTCAGTAACCATTCTCTGCCACCAGTCAAATAAGGTAATCGCAAGGTTATCAACATAGTCGTCGTCGTTGCCAAACTTGGGTGCCGATAAGAGCACGCGCCGAACATCCTCCTTCCCTTCAAAGTTGGCATCCAGAGCCTCTATGACCAGTCGCGGGCTCACTGATTTGTCATCAAACACACACTTTTTCAGCGCAGCCAGTGAATCAACGGTGTCAATCATGCTGCGGGGGCAGTGCTCCTGAATTTGGTATCGCGGACCGTTTCCTATAGCACTCTTACCACTCTCTACACACCCTTCGACCAATCCCGATTGAAACAGAGGCGGAATTGCAGCCTCCTTGACTGCCCGCTGTAAATTCATTATGGCCGCGGCTTCAAGCGAGAAGTACTTCACCTGTTTCTTGTAGGCCTCAAAGAACTCATCAAAGGTTTCGAAATCCTCCAAGCTGCCGGTCTTGGGGCCGAGTTGTTTGCGTGTACCAAGGTCGAAACCGTCACGAATAGCTAACTCTATTGGCTTAGCCATGGTGAAACTTATGGGCTGGATTGAGCCTGTCTTTCCAGGAATCATAGGAACGACACAACCACCAATGGCATAACCTCTCGCCTCTTCCAACGATGCCCCCCAAGTGGCCATGACAGCTGGTATGCAACTATCATCATTGAAAAACGCTGGGTATCCGAGGCCAAGACTACAAAGTTCAGCCGCCTTTACGGCAAAATCGTGTGGCAATTCTTCGTGCCACCTGATGGAGAGCGTATGATGCGGGGATCTCGTCCTAAAAGCGGCTTCCAAGAAGAGGTAAGATAATTCATTGGTAGCGTCCTTCCCGTCAGGAGTCTGCCCGCCCAGAGTAATATTGTGCCATTGTGCCTCTGCCGCCATGGTTTCTTGAACGTAGTATATATTGAAGTGTCGTAGCATACTCATCTTGATTCTGAGACACTCCAATAGCTCAATAGCCTCCTCCTGCGTAATCCTCCCCGTCTCCATATCATTCTTGTAATAAGGATAGAGGTACTGGTCGGCTCTGCCCGGCGCCTCCCCCCCTGGCCTCTCCTCCAGGTATATCAGAGCATGGGTGAACCACATCGTCTGTAGGGCTTCCCAGAAAGTCCGTGCTGGTTGCCCGGGCACCCACTCACAAATTTCAGCTATCTTTTCCAGTTCTGCCTTCCTTCTGCCTGTAGCTACCTTGGCTTCTTCGCGCGCTAGCACGGCGTACCTCTTTGCATACTGAATGCCAGCTTCATAGACTGTAATCAAACCTTTCAGAAAATTTGTCTTCTGGAATGATTCATCGTCCCTTATACGTGTCTTCTGTAGTTCGTCTTTTGCCTCTTCAATGATCCCTAGGAATCCCTTCACTATGGGTTTCTCGTAGCCTAACGTATGGTAGCCCCCAGGTCTATCCAGCAGACCAATGGCGCGATAGACATTGGCACCGTCCTCACAAGTCTCAAAGAATCTTTCTTGCTCATTCGCATTCAAGCAAGACAGAAAAACACCCTCGACAGACCTGTTCTGCCAGTAATCACATATCTCTTTCATTTCAGCAAAATCGTCTCTTAACAACGCGATTGGCTGTCGCGAGGATTCCAGTTCTTTAGCTACCCAACCAGCCGAAAGCTCAGGGTACCACTCTGCGCCCATCGGTTCGGAAGCAAAGTCCCCTACGAGCAATTGCTCGTCGTCTACGCGTATAGGAATCTCGGTCAAAATCCTTTCGAATGCCTTTGCCCGCCTTATAGGCGTAGGTAAGCCCTCGGTTTCTTTGTACGAGCATGTCAAGAGTCTCGCACGTTCCAGAGAGAGTTTTCCTACACCTCGTAAGGCTCGCATTCTTTGCCAAATTTCTTGTCCTCTAGTGAGGGCTGGCTGTTCCGATGGAACTATATTACTTCTTGCGCACATCGAATTCACCTCCTTTTGCATCTTATCAGTTTCAGTAGGAGTTTAGTTCACCAAGAATTCTGGTCCATAGTATGGCACCCCCCTTAGCTGTCAAAGCCTTTCCGGAAAGACTCGCCTATTATTGTTTTCGGCTTCTCCTCTGGCAAATCAATCTATAGCGACTTACCTGCTGTCATACACTTCTCGATTCCGCAATTCTCCTATTCCCCTATCTTTCTCACTACCCGGCTCGGAGCAATCCTTTGCCAAAGCAACACTAGCGCCAGGACAACAATTCCAGTGATATGGACCATAGTACTGATGTTAAACATCAGTGCCACGCCTGCAACAATCAGTAAGACCCGCTGTAACCAATTGGCTCGACCAAGGAGCCAACCTTCCAGTCCAGCAGACAGCATTACAAGACCAAATATAGCAGTCCCCACCGTCTCAGCTATTTCCAGGGTACTACCAATCAGCAGTAAAGCTGGATCAAAAAGAAACATAAACGGCACAATAAATAGGACTACAGCTAATCGCATCGAAACAAGGGCTGTCTTCCACACGTTTGCCTCCGCGATCTTGGCGGCCATATAAACGTGGGGCATAACTGGCGGGGTAAGCTGATGAGTTAGCGCAGTATAAAGTATGAATAGGTGAACAGCCAAGGGAACTGCTCCCAGTGTAACAAGGGCTGGGGCTACCAAGATTGCTAGCATGAAGTAAGTGGCCATGATTGGCAATCCTGCACCCATTATGAAGCATGCAAGTGCTGCCACTACTGCCAAGAGGACAGAACTTCCTCCGGCCACTTCAACGAGCTGGGCTGAAAATCGGACCGGTATGCCAGTTATTAGAATGGAGCCCACAATAATTCCTATACCAATGAAAATTGGTCCCACCTGCACCACCAGCCCAGCCGCTTTTTGCACTCCATCCAACAAGCGGTCTGGAGTCAACCGTAGATCTCCTCCGAATTGACCAACGACTAATAGTGTTGCTAATGCATACAAAACCGAACGCTGCGGTGTGTAGTGGAGCCCCACCAGAAAGATTAGCAGTACAATGACCGGTAGCATGTATTGCCAGCCTTCCTTCATTACTGATCTCATCGATGGCAACTGGCTGCGCGGTACTACAGGTAGCTGTCTTTTCTTTGACTGAAAGTGCACCATCAGAAACAGACCGCCATAGAAAAGTATGGCGGGTATCACCGCAGAAATCACCAGTACGTAGTAGGGCATTCCTAGAAAATTGGCTATCACGAATGCCAATGAGCCCATAACGGGCGGCATAATCTGCCCACCACTTGAGGCCACAGCTTCTACCGCCGCTGCGAACTCGGGTGTCTGACCGGTCTTTTTCATCATAGGTATGGTAACTGACCCTGTAGTAGCCACATTGCCAGCACCAATCGGTGAAATTGAGCCAAATAAGCCACTAGATATCACGGCAACTTTGGCTGGCCCCCCCTTTAAGTGTCCGGCTATAGCCATGGAAAGACCCATCATAAACCTGCCAATACCCGACACATGTATCATGGCAGCAAACAGAAGGAATACCACTACGATCTTGGCCCAAAGAGACGCCACCTTGCCGAACATGCCGACATCCCATAGGTAAACCTCGCTGATCATCGCTGTGTAGGAAAAACCCCTACTCCATAGCAATCCTGGAAAATGGTCGGAGAGCATTGCATAAAGGAAGAAAAAAATCGCCAGCACTACTAAGGCTATGCCTACTGTGCGTCTCATAGCTTCAAGAACGATCAGCATTGTAATGGTGCCCAATACTACCCCGACTGGAGTGATTTTGCCCCACACGACCACCAACTCATAAATGTTCTGGAACAGATATAGACCCCCAGCTAAGCTACCAATTATGCATAGGATGTCATACCATGGTAGCTTATCCCGGGGTGCACTTGTCTTCTTTGCTGGAGCGAGCAGGAACACCAGCACTAAGGTCATAGTCACACTCAGCACAACGTATCTCAGCTCAGCGAGGTAGAAAACACCTGTCGTAAAAAGACCCATTGCATGAGCAATATGATACAATAGGAAGCCGAAGATAAATATATATAGGAGTTTGCGCACTAGACCCCCATACTGTACAACACCACTCTTGGTCTGTTGTTCCTTTTCTACCATTTTGTTATAACTCTGTGCATTACCGAAAACTAGCACGGGTACAGACTCAGTTGCTGGTGAACGGAATTGCCAAAGTGGAGAGCGGCCACCAGCGGCCAAAGCTGCTGCAAATCAAGCCGAAGCGACGCATGTCAGATATATTAGTGCACCTGATACGTAGAAGCAGCCTACCCTATCAGGTGCACTTTGTGCTGCATTTTCCCCCAGTTACATAATTGCACATGCCATCAGCCTGACTATTGCTGAGCTAACAGCTTCTGTTGAAGCGCCTCCATCTCTGCACTCCAAACACCCTGTTCTTTATAGTATCTAATTGCCCCTTCGTGATAAGGTACCGTTGCTGACAGGTGAGCGGCTTTTTCTAGTACCATCATTTCGAACAACTCGTGAATGGGTAACACCTCAGCGTAGTTATCGTATATAGCCTTGACTATTTCATATACGGTGTCATCGGTCAAGGTAGCATCGCAGGCGACTCCACCCACACCCGATATAGCTATTGTGTCATGGTCGATTATTCCCCCATAGGCCCCTGCTTTCACGGTTCCTGTGGTCGTATATCCTAACTGCTCGTGCACATACGCAGCGCACTCCTCTGATATTGGAAGATACACGACTCCAATATTGGCCATCAACTCCTGCGGGTTACCGCTGTCAAATCCCTCAAGGGAAACATCTAGAGTGCCTTCCAATATCCCGGACAGTTTTTCAGCTTTGGGAACATTGGGAACATCTATGATCTCGCCTAGGATTCCATAATATTCCAGTATAGCCGCCCCAATATCAGTAAATATGGGTGCTCTTACCGAGCTATAGCTAACCCTTAATCCCGCCATATCTTCTATCGTCGTTGCGCCAGTACGAGGTGCCGTAAAAAAGCCGATGTCTGACTGGTACCCAGCTAGGATTAACCTAATATCACTCTTCCCCATTTCCTCCAATTCTGCTGTCCCACGGTAGGCATGGCCCAGGTCTCGTAGGGAAAAAGCGAATATCTCCAACTCTCCGTCTCGCATCATAGAGATAGCCGCCGCTAGGCTAGCTGCTTCACGAAATGCTACGGTGATAGGGGTATTTGTATCTACCAGTGTTAGGAAACCTACACTCAGTATGTTATAGGGTCCGGTTCCTCTTGACCCCCAGGATAGAACTTCAGGTAGTTCTATATCAGGCTCCTCGTCGTCGTCGATGGGTTCAGGACACCCGACAACCACCATGCTGATGGCCAGAATCACTGCTAATGAGATTAGAAATACTCTCTTCATTGTATTCTCCTCCTTTCCATGGTTTTAAAAACTGTACCGCACCTCTGATCACATTTCCATTTAGAACCTCCTTTGATTTTTTCTAGTATATATATGTCGTCTCGTTCATTCTTGCATAATCACCCCCATTACAATCATGATGAATAAGCCTAATTCGGATAATGCTAGCAATATAGATCGCGCACAATTTTTGATTAACACCTACGATAACTTAAAAAGCCTATTTGCATTATCGCTCAATATTTTTTGCGTATCTTCTTCTGATAGGTCCATTCTTTTTACATAATCAATAGCGTCCTCAATATTACCTATCGGATGCGCATAATCAGTACCAAGCAAAATGTGATCCGGGCCTACATACTCCAAGCAACATTTCATAGCTGGCAGATGAAACGATATTGAATCAGGATATACCTGCCTCTTATAATAATATGACGCGGTATTTCCAAGCTCAAATCCAAATTCCTCTGCATAGCTTCTATAACAGTCTTCCATTCTGCCAACAAGATAAGGTACTATCCCCCCTAGATGTGGATGCACTAGTTTCAATCTGGGATATTTTTCCAGTATTCCCTGAAATATTAGCGATACAACGGCCATTGTCGTGTCTAGTGTAAAACCGTAAAGCGGTACAGGGATTTTGTTCTTGATCATAGCTTCAAGGGTCAGTGGAGGAGCAGGATGAATAAGAATTGGTAACTCGTAATCCGCAGCCATCTGATAGAAAGGATGAAATTCGGCGGAAGCTATAGGTTTACCGTTTATATTGGAAAACATGATAATGCCTTTCACCCCAAGGTCCTTATAACAGCGCTCCAGTTCTTTCAGTGATTCATCGACATCTTGGTAGGGCAAAGTAGCGCAGGCGTATAAACGACCAGGATATTTCTGACACACTGTCGCATAGTAATCGTTGATTTTCTTGGCCCAAAGTATGCCTTCCTCACGCGACACAAGTTCCACGCTCGGTGTAGTAAGGCTCATTACCTGGACATCCATGCCAAATTGGTCCATATCAGCAATTCTCGCTTCCGGATCATAATGTCCAGCCCTGTTGATAGTAGCTAGAAGCTGATTATTATAGTAGAAGACAAATTTGCCATTACCCTTCCTTTCCAACCTTAGTGAACCCTTTCCCTGTGCAAGATGGTCCAGCCACATTTGAGGATAAAGATGATTATGTACGTCAATAGTCCTTTTAATCAACGAAAGGTTCCTCCCTGTTGATTTTTGCACAATTGATAAATGCCTAGTTAACTTATTGAACCAAATATTCGCCCTTTCTTGGTTCATTTTTTGTAAGTATAATCCAGTCTTGCTTTAACGCCGAGCAGGTGTTTTTCAAGCAACAGTATAGATTTGGTTAGATTTTTGTCCGCCAGCGCATCAACTATTTCCTGATGTTCTTCAACCACTGCCTCTGATGCTGCGATATCTGGTTTGAGCCTGAGGAGTAAGTCTTCTACGACATCCATCAAAGTCCTAATGACCAAGATGAATACATGATTCTTGCTGGCTGCAGCTAGGATGTTATGAAATTCTACGTTCAGTGAAGTGGCGACTTGATTGTTAGCGATTCTGCTTCTGGCTTGATTGACATTGTCGAGCAGTTTTTTCATATCTTCTTCAGTGGCACTGTTAATAGCATGAGTTGCTACAATTCTTTCTAATTCAAGCCTAGCTATGGTCACTTCCTCAAGTGAAACGTGGTTAAACCTCAATGCATCCATAAATAAGTCGTGAAGCTTATCAGAGATCATCTCCGATATGAACGCGCCTCCGTTACTTCCCCTTTTAACAACGACAAGACCAGAAAGCTCAAGGATACGAATAGCCTCACGTACGGTTTGTCGGCCAACATTGAACTGTTCAGCCAATCGTGCTTCTGAAGGAAGCCTGTCCCCGGGGGTTAAAGTGCCATCGTAGATAAGCCTTTTAATCTCGGCGGCAACCTGTTCAAAATTTCTCTTGGTGATAATTGAAGCAAATAATGTTGTGTCGTGGTCCATTTATTCCATATGGCATAATAATCATAAAATATGATTATTATACTTTACACAATACTATCAAATTTCTCCTGTTTCTGTCAATAGTCTGTTGGCTCTATAATAGATTTTGTGGAAAAATTTCTTCAAAAAATTTATGGTGGTTAAGATTAGTATTGGCCGAAAGAACATCTTGAGGCGACAGGTCAAGATGACGACACACTAAAAGAGTGGCAGGAAACGGCGACGGCGTGCAGAACTTTCTTCAGCTTCCATTACAAACCCGACAACTGGAGAGCATCTGAGGTAGAAAATATGGGAGTCATTGAGGCAATGTGAAATGGTTGCCAGGACTGATTGTGTTGGTTTGTTGGGCGGGATTCAGCACTCGGCTTGCTTGCCTTGACCACAACGCATCACAGTGGCTCTTGTTGTAGCGCAACGTCCGTATTTTGTCAAAGAGCCGATTGCTCACTCCCTCAGTTGATCAGCTCTGCCCTATCTCTTGAATCTCTCACCAGTTCCGGTTGGAGAGGAGGTATCTCTTGGCAACGGAAGGTTATGTCGCAACTATTCTCCATGAGAATCTAACGGCTTTGGGTTTAAGAAGATTGCACTTTCCCGAGGATTGTTCAGCCCACAGGCACTTGTGCCAAGCCCCGCGATCTGAGGCTGTTCATCCGCGAGGGTCTCCCCTTGGTATAATGAGCATACACTGCGGACCAGGATATCGAACAGATGACCACGATTATGCTGATAAGGCACGGCAACACTGAATGGAACATGGAGCAAGTATTCAGGGGGCGAGTTGA
>JAWOFK010000074.1:0-11329 GCA_046497565.1 Dehalococcoidia bacterium | reverse complement strand
CTCTCATTGATATCTCCCCACCAGTCCTCTTCGTCCTTGACCTCCTTCCATAAATCGTTTAATGTGAGCTGGGTCAGGTCTTTTACCATGACCATGGGGCGTATTCCTCCTTTCATATTTTGTTGTTGTTTATGAAAGGATACGCCCTTTATCTTTAAAATTGAATTTACACAAAATATGATACGCTACCGCACAGCAAGAATTATTGACACAATCCTGGGCATTGTGCTAAAATGAGGATGCTGGGCAAAGAAGGGCAATGCCTGGCAAGGAGGTGGTAGGCATGACACGAAGAGAAGCTTGGTTGTGCCGATGGATGTTTCCTGAGCGAGGCTCTCCGGCAAGGTAGCCAGGAGTCAACTTAGACAGATGGGGTGCGTTGCCAGAGAGCATATGGAAGCCCTGAGCTCTTCGTCTGTAAGGCAAGGCTCCCGAGAAATGGGGGCAGCGGTAGTTCAGCCGGAAGCTGAAGTGGAAGAGTAGGGGTGATTGACAACTGAATAGCGATATTCAGGAGCGAGCTTCATAATGTGAGGCTCGCTCTTATTCTACCTGCAATGCCGCATCGGAATTTACCTGAATAGACGGAAGGCAAAGTTCAGGACAATGGTCAGCACAAGACTAATTATAATGCAGGTGACTATGGGGAAGAAGAACTGAAAGCTCCCTTTTTGCAGGAATATATCGCCCGGGAGCTTCCCCAGGAAAGGAATTCGCTGCCAGAAGACCAGTAGCAGGCCAAGGAAAGCGAGAAAAACCCCGCCCAGTATTAGAATCTTGCCTGCACCTTGAAAATCCATGCCAAGCCCCTCAGTACCAATTTTAACTCATTATGCTATCTTTGGTGTAATCTGACTTGTATAATACTGGCAAAAAACAGGAAGACGCAGTCATGATTACCTCGTACAGCCGAGAGTTGACGTTAGGTATCCCGCAAGGAACTCTCATTGACCTGGAGACCACCGGTCTTGATGTGGGCCACGATGAGATAGTGCTTTTCGGCTACATTCAAGGGAGTCACCTTGAGATAATTTGCCGCAGTTCGAAAGATGAAGCGCCGTTCATCGCCCGGCTTGCTGAACTCGTCCCGATGCTGCCCAGGCCATTCTACGCCTACAATCTCCCTTTCGAGAAGGGATTTCTTCAGGCCAAGGGGATTAGCATAGAAGGGGTAGACCTGTTTCAGCCCTGGAAGGAAAAGGCCGAGGCACTTTGCCTTAAGTGGCCCAAGTTGGACGAGTTGTTTTCTCACGCGGAGCAGTATTTCAACGAGCCAGTGATAAGCGGCAGAGATGTCCCTTTGCTATGGCAAAGATTCCTTTACACAGGGGACGATGGCTATTTGCAGCAAATCATAAGGCACAACGAGTCGGACCTGCTTAGAGAGCTATACCTGTTGGTGTACTACCGAGACAGCTATAATGTTCAAGGAGGCTAGAAAGCCGGGCATTGAGACTACCGATTGGTCTTGCTTCTATCGGTCTTTGTCCTGTTCTTCTCCGAGAACGCTTTCCGTTAGCTTGCCGTACACCTCACGATATCTTTTTGAAGTTCCTTCTATCACCTCTGGCGGCAACATAGGCGCCGGCGATTGTCTATCCCATCCTGAGGCTGCAAGCCAATCACGGACAGGTTGCTTATCAAAGCTGGGTTGGGAACATCCGACCCTATACTGGCTGGCGTCCCAGAAGCGACTTGAGTCTGGCGTTAGTAGCTCGTCGATAAGAGCTAATTCACCATTGATGAAGCCGAATTCAAACTTGGTATCGGCAATTATTATGCCCCTGCTTCTGGCATAATCTCGGGCATAACGGTAGACGAGCAGGCTTTTTTGTTCCAATTCCTCGAAAAGGCTTTCAATGCCCAGGTCCTTTATGTCTTGACTGGTCAAAAGGCGGTCATGCTCCGTGTCGCTCTTAGTAGTGGGGGTAAAGATGGGTTGGGACAATTCCTGGCTTTCTTTCATACCCGAAGGCAAACCAATATCGCCAACTTTTCCAGTATCTTTATACTCTTCCCAGGCTGAGCCAGACAGATAACCGCGAACAACGCATTCCACGGGTACGCGCTCAGCCTTGGCCACGAGCATGGACCGGCCGACAAGGCTTGTTTCAGGTGTAAGCGAGGAGTCTCTCTTCCATTGAGATTGCTTCATCCCGATGCAATCGGGACTCGCAATGACATCCCGAAGTGTATCCGCACTATCAATTACCTTGACAAGATGGTTGGGCAGGATATGGGCTGTCTTCTGGAACCAGAAGGCAGACAGCTGGTTAAGAACCCTGCCCTTGTCAGGGATGCCGCAGGGTAGAACCACATCGAAGGCAGATATGCGGTCGCTGGACACGATGAGCAGTTTATCACCTAAATCATAAACATCTCTTACCTTGCCACGCCGAAACAAAGGAAGAGCCAAATTGAGTTCTAATAAGACAGACATATTCACGTCCCCTGCCTCATCTAGCACGTGGGGCCAAGCTTTCTACCTCGGTTCGTTCCACCTTTAGCTCAGTTAAGCCTAGGCGTCCAAAGACCTCATCAACATACTTGAGGTAATAACCGTAATCAAAGAGAGAATCCAGCTCCTCTTTGCTCAAATGAATTGTTATCCGCCTGTCTGCTTCAAGCAAATTCCGGAAGTCTTTCTTTGCCTCCCAGGCCTTCATGGCATTGTCTTGCACTATTTTATAAGCCTCGTCCCGTGTTAGCCCTTTGTTTATTAGAGCGAGGAGTGCTCTTTGGGAAAAGATGACCCCCCGGGTAAGCTCAATGTTGCGGCGCATGTTTTCCGGATAGACCCTGAGTCCCTTCATGACTGAGCTGAATACGGACAACATATAGTCCAGTGCCAGACAGGAATCAGGCAAGATAATTCGCTCTGTCGAAGAGTGGCTGATATCTCGTTCGTGCCACAGGGCAATGTTCTCCAGGGAGGTCAAAGCATAGCCTCTTATCAATCTGGCCATTCCGCAGATACGCTCACAGAGCTCGGGATTTTTCTTATGGGGCATGGCTGAAGAGCCCGTTTGCCCCGCTTCAAAAGGCTCTTGCACCTCCCCGACCTCGGTTCTTTGAAGACCTCTGATCTCCGTGGCAAATTTCTCCAGGGAGCCGGCGATAATAGCCAGAGTAGTCAAGAACTGAGCATGCCGGTCGCGCTGGACTATCTGGCTTGATATGGGCGCCGGAGCAAGCCCTAACCTGGCGCAAGCTGTTTTCTCAACCTGAGGAGGCACGGTAGCATAAGTGCCTACCGCTCCGGATATTTTGCCTACTGAGATGGCCCTCTTAGCCTCGACCAACCTTTGAGCATTACGCCTCATTTCTTCTGTCCACAGGGCCATCTTGAAACCGAAGGTGGTCGGTTCAGCGTGAACACCGTGTGTTCGTCCCATCATAATGGTATTTTTGTGCTCGACAGCTTTGTTATTCAGAACGGATAGAAGATCGGCTACATCTTGCGCCAGGATATCCGCTGCCTGGGTCAACTGCAAACCAAGGGCGGTATCCATAACATCGGAAGAGGTGAGACCGAGATGTACAAAACGCGACTCTTCACCGAGGCTTTCGGCCACCGAGTTAAGAAAAGCGGTCATGTCGTGATGTGTCACCTTCAGAAACTCGGCAATACGATTCAAGTTGTGGCTGGCTTTCCTTATCTTAACTATATCTTCCTGGGGAATTTCACCCAGCTCAGCCCGGGCTTCACAAACAGCTATCTCCACCTTCAGCCACTGGTCAAACTTGTTTTCCTCAGACCATATCTTCTTCATCTGAGGTCTGGAATAACGCTCGATCATATCATCCCTTTGCCAACTCTTGTTTGTATTTGCGATAGGCTTCTCTTATCTCTTGATGCTCTGTGCCGAGAATTTGGGCAGCGAGCAAGGCGGCATTTTTTGCCCCGCTCGCTCCAATGCCAACGCAAGCTACTGGCACTCCACCAGGCATCTGGCTTATAGAGAACAAAGCATCCACTCCTTTAAGGTCGCTGGTAGGTAAGGGCACGCCGATCACAGGCAAGGTCGTCCAGCTGGCCAGGACACCAGGAAGGTGAGCGGCGTAACCAGCGGCAGCAATGATGACTCTGAGCCCTCTCTTCTCTGCCTCCAGACCGTACTCTCTTGCTTTTTCCGGGTTTCTATGGGCTGAGATAACGGAAAAATCATACTCAATGCCCAGTTGCTTCAGCATATCCAGCGCCGGCTGTATCAGCTCGGTGTCCGTCTTGCTGCCTATGACTACGCCCACTAATGCCATCGCCGTTTAAGTCCTAAATTCTAATATCTAAACTCTAAATAAATTCCAAATTCAAAATCCTAATTCCCCAAAGTCTAGGGCTTGCTGCTCAAGGTGTAGAGTTTATACTATCTATCTCCCTCAAGGCAATGTCCTTACGATAATAGCAGCCTTCAAATGAGATGCGCGAAACGTTATCATAAGCTTTTTGCCTGGCTTCAGCTATGTCTTTGCCCACAGTTGCAACGGTGAGCACCCGACCACCGTCGGTATAAATTATGCCATCATCCCCCGACTTGGTTCCAGCATGGAAAACCAGCACATCCTCGCATACACTATCTAACCCTCGTATGGGAAAGCCGGTTCTGTAGCTGCCAGGATAACCACCGGATGCCATAACTACTCCAACGCAAGCCCGGGGACTCCAGTCTATTGTCAGCCGATCAAGGTTGCCCTCCACCACCGCCATAAGTATGTCCACCAGGTCAGTTTTGAGAAGGGGCAAGATGACCTGAGTCTCCGGGTCGCCAAAGCGTGCATTGAATTCCAGCACCACTGGCTCTCCGTCAGTAATCATTAGCCCGGCGTAGAGCACCCCTTTATAAGGTATGCCTTCCCTGGCCATGGCCCTCACGGCGCGTAAGAGGATATCCTCGGTCACCTTTTCTGTCATTCCAGCTGAGAAAAAGCCCGGCGGGCTGTAACTCCCCATGCCTCCCGTGTTGGGGCCCCGGTCATTATCCCCGATTTTCTTATAATCGCAGGCCGGCACCATGGCTGAAACCGTTTTACCATCGGTGAAAGCTATGAGGCTTACCTCGCCACCGTCAATATATTCATCGATTACTACCTTCTCTCCGGCAGACCCAAAGACCTGCGCTTTCATCATATCGCCCAGGGCTGTGTCAGCTTCCGCCAGCGAACCAGCGATGATTACTCCTTTGCCAGCGGCTAGGCCATCGGCCTTGATGACAACGGGCAGGCGCTGTTCTCGAAGGTATTCACGAGCCTCGTCATAAGAACTGAAGGCGGCACCTTTGGGACAGGGAATGCCATATTTCTCCATCAAATTTCGGGCAAAACCCTTGCTTGCTTCTATCCGAGCGGCTGCTCTGGTGGGGCCGAAAATAGGAATAGCCAGACCATCGAAATAGTCCACTATGCCCGAAGTTAGCGGAGCCTCGGGACCAACCACCACAAGCTCAACGCCCTTTTCTTCAGCCGCCTTGCCGAGTCCTTCCATGTCTGTCGGGGACAAATCCAGATTCTCAGCGATGGCCGCTGTGCCGGCATTTCCCGGCGCAACAAAGACCTTTTCCACCCTGGGACTGTGGACAATCTTCCAGGCCAGAGTGTGTTCCCTGCCCCCACCACCGATGACCAGTATCTTCAAAGCTCGCTCTCGCACGTCAGTCTTTGCTAAAGGGAGCTAATACCGCCTTCCTCTTATCATCCGCGACCGCCGCGGTCATAACAGGAAACGCCATTATGGCTTCTTCTTTTGCTTCTTCCGGTTTTTCTTGACGCCCTTTAGCTTGGGTCGGTGTGCCATGGCATTACAAAATCCTCTTGAGTTTTTCGGCCTGAACAGGATCGAGAGTCTGAATCATTCTCAGCAGCTCTGCGACATGCTCCTTTTCCTGTTCAATAATATGCTCCAGTGTAGTGGCAGCCTCCTCGTTCTCCAGATATAACAGATGCTCCTGATACTGGTTGATGGCCTGCAACTCGTACGCCAGAACATCGCGCAGCATCTCCAGATCGTCCTGAATGTCCAGTTGCTCGTCGCTCATTTCTTCATAAGAATCACTCATCACTTTACCTCCTTCTTAATCTCATTTCACGCTCAATGGCAGGTATTCGACCACCTTGCGTCACCCTGAGCGAAGCGAACGGTCTCAAGGATTCTTCGGTCGTCCCGATTTCATCGGGAGTCCCTCAGAATGACACCACGCTGAGCAATTACTCCCACTCTATGGTGGCCGGCGGTTTACTGGTGATATCATAGACCACCCGGTTGATATTGGGCACTTCGTTAACTATGCGGTCGGATATCCTGGCCAGAAGGTCGTGGGGCAGGCGCGCCCAATCAGCAGTCATGGCGTCTTCACTGGTTATCGCTCTGACCGCCATCAAGTAGCCATAAGTCCTGTAGTCGCCCATGACGCCAACACTCTTGACGTCGGTAAGTATAGCGAAGCTTTGCCACAGTTGACGGTAAAGCTTGGCCTTCTTGATCTCATTCATAAGAATCCAGTCCGCAGCCCGGAGTATCTCCAGTTTCTCCCTGGTCACTTCACCGATGATGCGAATGGATAGTCCCGGTCCAGGAAATGGTTGCCGCCAGAGCATATCCTCAGGCAGACCTAGCGCCAAGCCTACATGCCTGACTTCGTCCTTAAACAGGTACCTCAGGGGCTCAATAAGAGCGAAATTCATCTTGGCCGGTAATCCACCGACATTGTGGTGGCTCTTGATCTTGGCAGCCGCTTTGGTCTCCACCGCAGTGCTTTCAATTACATCAGGATAAAGAGTCCCCTGGGCCAGAAAATCAATCTTGCCCAGTTTGGTCGCTTCTTCCTCGAAAATCCGGATGAACTCGTTTCCTATTAAGTGTCGCTTCTTTTCCGGATCGCTAACCCCTTCAAGCCGTCCCAAGAATCTATCAGTGGCATCTACGAAGACCACATCCATTTTGAGGTTACGCTTGAAGGTACTGAGCACCCTTTCAGGTTCCTCACGGCGCAATAACCCATTGTTGATGAAGATGCAAGTCAGCTTGTTGCCAATGGCACGGTCAATAAGGGTAGCAGTTACTGCCGAATCGACGCCCCCGGAAAGAGCACAGACCGCTCTCCCACCGCCCACCTGCTCTCTGATTCTATCCACGCTTTCAGATATGAAATTGGCCGGTGTCCAGTTACCCTTGCAGCCGCATATCTGAAGCACAAAATTCTGGAATATGGTTTTCCCGTGAGCTGTGTGCACTACCTCAGGGTGAAACTGCAGCCCGAATATCGTGCTGTCACTACCTATGACAGCGAACGGCGAATTCTCGCTATAAGCCAGAGCCCTGAAACCTGGAGGCAACTCCGTTATCTGATCGCCGTGACTCATCCAGACCGGGAGAGAAGAAGGAAGGCCGGCAAAAAGAGGGCAGTCGTCAGCACTTATGTGCAAGATTGTATGCCCGTATTCGTGCTTACCTCCGCGAACTACCTGACCGCCCAGATGGTGAGCGACGGCTAGCATCCCGTAGCAAATGCCCATTACAGGCAGATGACTCTCATAAACATACGGTAGAGGCAGAGGAGCACCGGCATCATAAACACTACCCGGACCCCCCGAAAGGATAAATCCCCGCGGGTTAAGAGGAGCTATCTTCTCCCAGGGCGTATCATGGGGCACAAGCTCACAGTAGACCTGGCATTCTCGCACCCGCCTGGCAATAAGCATGCTGGTTTGAGAGCCAAAGTCGAGCACCACTATGGTTTCACGCTCGCTTGGCGGCGGCTTAGGCTCAACCACAGGTTGCTCGCCGTGCAACTCCTTGGCCAGCTCCAGATAAGTGGAGACTTCGATATCGTCGCTGGCAGCAATTCTATAGGTTTCTGCTTTCTTCGCCATTGCAGACTTACGGCGGGGCATGCATTTAGCTTATCACCGTCCTGAACTATTATCAACCCGCCTTTACTCTCTTTCAGTCATCGAATGCCGCCGCTAGTGACCAAAACCCCGCCACCTCCTCGAGCCAGACGGCAGGAATTTCTGACTCGAACACATGGCGTGCTATACTAGCGTCAGAAAAGATGGGTGTTTCGCAACCAGCAATTGAAAAGGGGGGCAAAATCCTGAGGGATGCCGGGGTCATTGCCTTCCCTACTGATACGGTCTACGGCCTGGGCAGTGACGCTTTCAATCCCATGGCCGTGGAAAGGATTTATGAGATAAAGGGCCGACCCAGACATCTACAACTCCCCTTGCTTATCGCTGATGTAGAGCAATTGGCTGCCCTGGCCGACCCGATACCGGGAATTGCCCGGTTCTTGGCCAAGCGTTTTTGGCCCGGCGGGCTAACTCTCGTTTTGCCCAAAGCAGATGCAATACCCCCCTACCTGGCCCGTGGACCTGGCATAGCAGTACGTGTTCCTGCCCATCCTGTCCCTCTGGCTCTCATTCAACGCCTGGGCAACCCCATAATCGGAACCAGCGCTAATGCCAGTGGCGAACCGGCTGCCTTAACTGCCGACGAAGTCAGACAACAGCTAGCAGGCAAAGTCGACTTTGTTATCAATGGAGGCAGATGCCCCGGCGGCAAAGAATCCACGATAGTAGACATCACTGACCAGGCGCCTGTAATTCTGAGGCAGGGCATCATACCTTCACACGAGATTGACACGGCTTACAAGGAATACCTGGAGTTAAGTAGTGAGGCGCATTGCTATAGGGTGTGACCATCGCGGCTTCGCCTTGAAGCAGTTGATTATGCCTTTTCTGCAAGACCAGGGGCATAGCTACGAGGATTTTGGCTCCTACAACACGGAACCCGTGGACTATCCTGACATCGCCCGAAAAGTCGGGGCGGCAGTCGCTTCAGGCAGCTGCGACCAGGGTGTTCTGATATGCAGCACGGGCATAGGTATGTGCATAGCTGCTAACAAGATAAGGGGCGTGAGAGCAGCTTTATGCCACAACGCATTCGAAGCACAGCGGGCTCGCCGGCACAACGACGCCAACGTCCTGTGCCTCAGGGGAGAGAACATAGATACCGATTTGGCTTTAGAAATCGTCAAGGCTTTTCTCACCACCGATTTCGAAGGCGGCAGACACACACAAAGGGTGAACAAAATAAACGCCTTGGAAGGAGATCTACAAGAATGAGAATTGGCCCGATGAAATCGGGGCAACTAGAAATATGTGGGGTCACCCCAAATATCGACTTCTCAAGTCACCGGACAACTTCACTGTTAGTTCCAGAGCCCGAGCCGCCGCCTCGGGCGACATGCTTGCCAGGCCACAGGAAGGAGTTATCAGCCCCTGAGCTATAATCTGTCTGAACCTGACGCCATCCCTGGTAAACATAGCCATAGAATCTTCGAGGCGGTCACGTAGACCGGACAAAGATTCGTTGGCCAGGGCCTCTTCGTCGCTGGGGACGATCCCCCACGCGATGTTGCCGCCACGCTCAAGAAAGGACTTCACTTTGTCCGAGTGGGCGCTCAGGGAAGAGGCATAGTTATAAGCATCGAAGCTGAGAATATCGATTTCCGTGTCCAGCAGCTGCGACCAGTTACTATTTCCACAGCAATGTAATCCCTTCGCCCCTTTGATTCCCTGGAACACTTCTTCCAGCAGAACGGGCACTTTCTCTTCGGGAATAGGAGTAAAAACCGAGCCCAAGGAAACCAGTTGAGGCTCGTCAACAAAGATAATAGTGTTAGCTGCTATCTTCCTCAAGACGTTTTCCTGCCACGAAGCTTTTAGCCGTAAAAACTTAGCCGCAGTTTCAGCCAGGGTGTCATCATAGAGAATGCCCAGACCATCCTGACCGGTAACCGTCAGGCCCCAGGTGACCGGACCGCTTACCTGACCCTTGACCATCTTACTACCTGGTGCTTTGGAGAGAAAAGCAGGGAGTCCGGCAGCATATTCAGCGGAAATGCCATATTTATGGGCATCATCCTGTTCACAGTCAATGTGGATTTGCTCCAGGTCCCTTTCAAAATCGGCCGATGGCCGGATGTGAATTTTGTCCCCGTTTACGACTATCCCGGGGAAACCCTCGCTGAATTGAATAACCATGTTCTCGGCGGGAGAGCGCCTTGGTAATTGTGGCCAGGCCGGAATGTCAGCAAGGTATCTCATAATGACGGAGCAAGCCTCATCAGGATCCATATGAGGCATGCTGCCGATAGCGGTGGCCAAACATCCAAACTCAAGCCTGGCTGACATCTTCCTCCCTGCGCAAATACTTACCAATGAGCAGCTCCAGTTCTTTCTTCTTCTTCTCTGGTATGTATTTCTTCTCAGTGGCTATGGCAAACCTGAGGGCGCTAGCACAAGCACAGTCTCGTTTCTGCGGTATGGAAGGTAGCAGTACCTTAAGGATTCTCTTGACAGCATCAACAGCCTTCTGGAGGTTGCTTAAGATCATTTGCGTGGTCACCGATTCGTGAATCGGATGCCAGCAATCATAATCGGTGACAAGAGCAAGTGTGGCATAGCACATTTCCGCCTCTCTGGCCAATTTAGCTTCAGGAGAAGCAGTCATCCCGATAATATCGGCACCCCAGGAGCGGTAAAGCTGTGACTCGGCCTTTGTCGAAAGCTGTGGCCCCTCCATCACCACATAGGTACCACCCTTGTGCACCCTGACCCCCACCCTCGTGCCTACCTCAAACGAGATTTCACTCAAAATGGGACAGAAAGGTTCTGCCAGAGAGACATGCCCCACTATTCCGTCTGCAAAAAAGGTACTGGCTCTTCCCCTGGTACAGTCTATTAGCTGGTCAGGAATGACCACATCCAGCGGCTGCATCTCTTCGTTAAGGCTTCCCACAGCACACACAGAGATAATCCTTTCCACCCCCAGAGATTTCAAAGCATAGATATTGGCTTTGGCCGGTAGCTCACCAGGTCCTATTCGATGTCCCTCGCCATGTCTGGGCAGAAAGGCAACTCTTACCCCCTCAACATTGCCCAGGATAATAGTATCGCTGGGCTCACCAAAAGGCGTTTTCACATTCACCCGCTCCACCTCCATCATCCCTTCCATTTTATAAAGCCCACTTCCGCCGATGATGCCGACTTTCGCTTCAGGCATTGCACTCCTTTGCTCTAATTTTTGTAGCCAATTATACCACAACAGAATACTCCAACGTGGCTGGAATCAAATCGGGGTAACTGTCAACTTTTGGTCGGTGAGAATCCGGGATGGCCATCAACTTATGCCTCCGGTTCCGTGGATCAATGCCCGGAGGACTTGCACCCAGGGACGATTCTGGTGTGGTCCAGATAGAGATGGCAGACCAGCCTCCAGCCAGACTTCTTCTGCAGTCCCTGCTTTCGGTTCTGGCTTGCTGATTTGCCG
>JAWOFK010000072.1:0-45253 GCA_046497565.1 Dehalococcoidia bacterium | reverse complement strand
ATGTGCCTTCTTTCTTGGGTGAGACTGATAACAACCAAGTCCCTTCGCTCGGTCGATTATTGTTGATAAGGCTACTTTGATATCGTGCTTGGCTAAGCGATCCCTAATGGCTGAGTAGTTGTAGGTGGTGATCGGCAGGCTGGGATCGTCGATTAGACTCTTGTCTAACATTAGCTCCTTCGCAATCTTTTTGGAGTGGAAGCAGGAAGCCTGGTTGGGGTGACCCTCTGATAAGTAAGAGAGAATCCATCCGGATTGCGGCGATATTCGCGCAGAAGCACAAAGAACGTGGATTTGCTGATTCCCAAAGTCTGCTCAATCGCGGGCCTGTCCAACAAACCATGGCAATACCCTTTCAGCAGAATCTTTACTTCTTCGGCGGTGGCCCTCTTGTGGATCTGGTCCATACATCCCTCCTCTTTTTGTGAAAGGATGTAATATCCCAGTCCAGTTTTGAATCGTTAACTGTCCAGCTTTCAAGGATTAAGTGTCCAGTTTTCAAAAATTACTAAGACTGCCAGCACAGGGTCTTGACAATCCATCCCTCTAATTGATACACTCGTTCTATAGAACATTCGTTAAATATAGATTGTGACAGGAGGCTATGATGAGAAAGCCCGACATTAGAGAAAGGATTCTTGAATACATAAGGCGTTTCTTTGGTGAAAGAGGCTATGCGCCGACCATCAGGGACATCCTGAGAGGTTGCAACATTAGTTCAACCTCGCTGGTCCAGTATCATTTGAATGTCCTGGAGAAAGAAGGCCAGATTCGTCGCGACCCCGAGGTTTTCAGAAGCATCCAGCTCGTGGGAAAAGAGGAAGACAAAGGGAAGGACAGTTTCCTGGTGCCGCTGCTGGGGACTATTGCTGCCGGAGAACCGATTCCCGTCGTAGATTCGGGCACCTGGAGTAACCGGGCTGAGGAAACGCTCAGGCTCACAATGGATGTGGTAGGAAAAAAGAGCGATATCTATGCCTTGCAGGTAAAAGGAACATCCATGCTCGACGCCCTGATCAATGACGGCGACATCGTGATTATGGAGGTAGCGCGAACTGCTGAAGATGGTGAAATGGCAGCTGTGTGGCTCAAGAATGAACAAGAGGTAACGCTGAAAAAGGTTTACCGCGAACCAGGGCGCATTCGCCTCCAGCCGGCGAATAGCGAGATGAAACCCCTATATACCAGGCCTGAGAACGTTGAAGTGCAGGGGAAAGTGGTTGCCGTTCTGAGAAGGCTGGACCAGTAATTGGGGAGGTAGAGATGAGAGTCGGGTGTTTCTTCTTTCCTCATTTCGCTGTTCACGTCGAAACAATAGATAATGAGTCATTGAGGGGAAGGGCAATCATTATTGGAGGTCGGCCTTATGAACGGAAAACCGTCTATGACGCCTCACAGGAGGCATTGGCATGCGGCGTCAGGCAGGGCATGCCCCTGAGAGAGGCATATGCTCTATGCCCACAAGGGGTATTCTTGCCGCTGGACGAGGGGAAATGCGCCAATGCTTTCACCGCTATCTTGACTCTACTCGCCGGTTGCAGTCCGGTGGTAGAAGCAGGACACTGGGGACTGCACCCCCAGACCCCCCAAGGGGCTCTGGGCTTCGGTGCAAGCCACGCCGAACGCTCCGCCTTCATTGACTTAAGCTATGAATGCCCCGATTACACCGGTATACTCCAGTTTGTCGAGGAGGTCAGGCAGATAATTGAAAAACGTCTCCAGCTTTATCCCTTCGCATCCGTTGCCTCCGATAGATTTGTGGCATGGGCAGCCAGCCGGATTGCCAGGGCAGGGCAGGTTATGATTATTGCCGGTGGAGAGGAAAGGGATTTCCTGAAAGACCTGCCCGTCTGCCTGCTACCTGCCTCTCCCAGAACCCTGGAGCGTCTTGAATTACTCGGCATCTACCGAATAGGACAACTGGCGAGCCTGTCATCAGCGGCAGTCAGCCTGGAATTTGGCAACGAGGGCAAACGGTTATGGGAACTGTCCAATGGCATCGATGGGTCGAGGTTGATTCCCTGGACTGAGGTGCCGATGCTAAAAGAGCAGATTCATTTCGAGCCTGCGGCAGAGACTATCAGCCAGGTTTTAGCCGGTGGTGATGAACTCCTGTCCAGGTTAAGCCAGCAATTGAAGGAGCGCTGGCAATGCTGTCTCCGGCTAACAATATCCATGCATTTCAGCAACGACCATATTGCTCAACGGGTGTTTCACTTCAAGGAAGCAACCTCCTCCAGGGAAACGATGTTACGCCACTTAAGGCGGTACCTGGAGTCGGCAAGATTCACCACCCCTGTAAGCGAAATGAGGCTGACTCTGACCGACTTCTGCCCTGAGAACGGGAGACAGGCCCCCATTTCGCCGGGATTCTCGGACCAGCGCCTGAGACACAGGGAAAGGCTGGCCTCAGCCATAAGCTGGCTCCGGCAAAGATACGGCAAAGAGGTAGTGGGCGGAGTGCTCGTCAAACCGAACAGCGCATTGCCGGAGGACTCCTTTTCCATCACCGAATTTGAGCTTTGAGAGATGAGCAAGTTATTCAGGGCAGCCATAAGACTGGAAGTTGAGGAAGGTCTCCAGCACACGCCGATCGTCCTTTTCTATAAGGGGAAAAGAGAACGGGTGACAGAGACGCTGAAACGATGGCGGATAGCTCAGGGATGGTGGAAGAGACCGGTCGCAAGAGAGTACTTCCAGGTCAAGACTGAATCCGGCGCTGTCTATGAACTCTACCGGGATTTGCTCACCGGAGTTTGGTACCTGCAACGCATCTATGATTAGGAGGTTGATAACCTCAGTGCAATCGGGAAAAGGTTACGTGGAGCTTCACTGCCATTCCAATTTCTCTCTTCTAGATGGTGCCTCTCATCCAGAGGACCTGGCTAGCCGGGCAGCGGAGCTCAACATGCCTGCGTTAGCCCTTACCGACCATAACGGGTTATACGGAGCGATCCGTTTCTATAAAGCATGCCTCAAAGCCAATATCAAGCCCATCATCGGAGCGGAGATGACGCTGGAGAACGGCAATCATCTCACATTGCTGGCGAAGAACAACGCAGGCTACTCCAACCTGTGCCGGCTGATAACCGGGGCTCAGCTAGAACAGGAACATCGGGGGCTTCGCCCCCAAACCCCCAAAGGCAGCCCCGCCCTCCATCTGGAAACTCTCGCCCGCTACTCAGCCGGTTTGATTTGCCTCTCCGGCTGCCGGAAGGGGGAAATGGTCAGTGCAATCGCTTCCGGACAGATGGAACAGGCTTACGAAGTAGCCAGAAGGTATATCGAGATTTTCGGCCGGGAGAACTTCTATGTGGAGCTTCAAAACAATTTCTATCCCGATGATGAGCACCTTTGCCGCGCCTTAGTCGAGGTGGCTGGCAGTCTCGAACTGGGCTATGTGGCTACCAATAATGTTCACTATGCCAATAAGGAAAAACACAGGCTCCACGATGTGCTCACGTGCATTAAGAACCGGACAACCCTGGACCAATGCAGCTCCCTGAGGCTGAACTCCGAATTTCACCTCAAACCATTTGCAGAAATGGCTCAGATTTTCCAGGATTATCCCCGGGCGATTGCAAATACGCTGGCCATCGCTGAGCAATGCAATGTCGATCTGGATTTCTCAGGCTATCGTTTCCCGGAGTTTATCTTGCCCCGGGGGAAGACGGCAAAGGAATACCTGGCCGAACTGTGCTGGCAAAAGGTGCGCGAGAGGTACGACAACATGGACTCAGAGATAGAGACCAGGGTCAATCACGAGCTTAATCTAATAGAGAAGCTCGGGCTATCAGGCTATCTCCTCGTCGTATGGGACATAATGGACTATGCTCAAAGAAATGGGATTCCTGCTCAGGGCAGGGGCTCGGCCGCCAATTCCATAGTGGCCTATATTCTGGGCATAACCGGGGTCGACCCGCTGAAGAATAAGCTATTTCTGGGCAGATTTTTGAACGAGGAAATGTCATCTATCCCCGACATCGATATAGATGTGTCCACAAACCACCGGGAAAGACTTATTCAATACGTCTACGAAAAATACGGGCAGGCACAGACCGCTATGGTCTGTACCTATGTAACCTTCCAGGCAAGGAATGCTGTAAGAGAAGTGGGCAAGGCGATGGGGATGCCCGACAACCTGCTCGATAAAATGGCAAAGTCGGTTTCAGTATACGGGGCCGAAGACCTGGAGCAGGACCTGGCCGGCATTGAGGAATTTCGACCTTATCTCACGTCTGTGCCCTGGCAGGAGTTCACATCTATTTGCCGGGAGCTCTACGATTTCCCCCGGCACCTGTCAATTCATAATGGAGGGATGCTTATATCCTCTTGCCCTTTGACTGACATAGTGCCCCTGGAGAAAGCTACCATGCCGGGAAGGATAGTCTGCCAGTGGGATAAAGACAGCGTTGCCGATGCTGGCTTGATAAAAGTGGACCTGCTCGGCCTGAGAATGCTGTCGCTCATTCGCGAAGCTTGCGAGCTTGTGGAGGAGCAGCACAACATAAGTTTTACCATGAATAAGCTGCCTCTGGATGATGCGGGAGTCTACGACATGATTTGCCGGGGCGACACAATAGGCGTCTTCCAGGTAGAAAGCCGGGCACAGATGCAAACCCTGCCACAGATAAGACCGCGTTCTATTGAAGACCTGACCATCGCGGTGGCTCTTATCAGGCCGGGGCCGTTGCAGGGAAACATGGTCCACCCTTATATTCGAAGGCGGAAAGGGCTGCAAAAGATAACCTACCTGCATCCCAGGCTGAAGCCAATACTTGAAGATACCCTGGGGGTTCTCCTGTTTCAAGAGCAGGTGATACAGGTTGCCACGGCAATAGCCAATTTTACGCCTGGTGAGGCAGATTCCCTGAGAAGGGCAATGAGCAGGAAAAGGTCGAAAGACGCCATGAATGAGCTGAGACAGAACTTCATTTATGGTGCAAAGAAGAACGGCGTGGAAACCAGACTCGCCGGTCGCATCTTCGAAGCCCTGGAGGGTTTTGCTGAATACGGCTTCTGCAAGAGCCATGCCGCCGGCTTCGCTCTTCTGTGCTATCAATCCGCCTGGCTTAAGAAACGCTATCCGCCTGCATTCTACTGCGCCCTGCTCAATAATCAACCCATGGGATTCTACTCCCCGGAGGTCATCGTGCGGGATGCTAAGAGGCATGGGGTTTACGTCTTACCGGCAGACATCAACAAGAGCGGTGCCAGGTGTACCATCGAAGGAGGCCAGGTCAGGCTGGGCCTGATGTACGTCAAGGAAGTGGGAGAAAAGGCCATTAGCCGTATATTGGCTGAAAGGGAACGGGCTCCTTATTCTTCGCTGGAAGATTTCTATCTCAGGACCAAGCTGGAGAGAAAGCCCGTAGAAAGCCTTATCCTGGCCGGTACCTTTGATGCTTTCGGCTGCCAGAAGAGGCAGCTATTGTGGCAGCTTGGTCTCCTGGAAAAGAGATGCCCGGGGGCAATGTCTTTGGAATTCAGCGATAGCAGGGTTTCACTGCCCGACTTCACTGAACTGGAGGAGATGAAGGTGGACTACAAGGTGCAAGGGTTATCCACGAAATATCATCCCCTACAGGTACTGAGGAAAGATATATCCGGGGACGGCTTGCTCAAAAGCTCTGAGCTTGCTCAGCTTTTGCCAGATACCCGCGTACGGTTGGCTGGCTACGTTATCATCAGGCAGAGGCCGGCCACGGCTAAAGGTTTTGCTTTCCTGACGCTGGAAGATGAGGATGGCATGGTGAATGTGATAGTCAGACCACACGTATACCTCAAGTACCGGCAAATCTTCAAGCTCGAGCCGCTGATTATGATTGAAGGAACAATTCAGAAACGAGATACCCTGAATATCATCGCTGAGACACTTGCCCCCCTACGATTCTCCCCCCAATATCCCCCGTTGACAGGCTGATCCGCTAATTCATAACTCCCCTGACCCCTCTTATCCTGAGAGGGGATTGTCGTAAAACTTACCCGTCATCCTCTTGCCCCTGACTCGTTCTCCCAGTAAAATGTGAGTAGAAGGCACGACATGGGCACGATTCGAGTAGGCACCTGTTCCTGGACTGATCCCACCCTGGTCAATGCTGGACGCTTCTACCCTGATTCAACACGTTCTGCCCAAGCCCGCCTTCAGTATTACGCCAGCCAGTTCAATATCGTTGAAGTGGACAGCAGCTATTACGCAATGCCCAGTGAGAGGAATAGCTATCTCTGGGCAGAGCGGACGCCCGCCGATTTCCTGTTCGACTTCAAGGCTTTCAGGACATTCACCAACCATCCTACACCCGTCAACTCCCTGCCCAAGAACATAAGGGAACAACTCACTCCCCCGTCACAGCAAAGAGGCAACCTGTACTATCGTGACTTCCCAGCTGAACTGGCGGACGAACTATGGCAACAATTTGAGAACTCGCTGCTGCCGCTCGATTCGGCTGGCAAGCTGGGCATTGTGCTCTTCCAGTTTCCACCCTGGTTCTACCCCAACCCGCAGGAACTCGACTACATCACAATGTGCAAGGAGAAATTACCACAATACCGCATCGCAATAGAGTTCAGGAACAATTCGTGGCTGAGCGAGAAGAACAAGACTATGACCCTTGATTTTCTCAGGCGCAACGACCTGCCCTTTGTCTGCGTCGATGAGCCACAGGGATTCAAGTCAAGTGTGCCGCCCGTGGCCGAGGCGACCTCTGACATAGGACTGGTCCGCTTCCACGGCAGGAACACGGACACATGGGAGAAGAAAGGTATCGGCCCCGCCGAGCGTTTCAACTACCTCTACACCGAGGACGAACTCAGACCGTGGGCGAGCAAGATTCAGGAACTCGCCAGGCAAACACGCGAGATGCACGTCCTGTTCAATAATTGCCATGAGGACAAAGCCGTCATCAATGCCAGGCAAATCTGTTTCATGCTTGGCTCACAGAGTCGACCGCAGAGGGCTGAGGAATAAGATGGACAGCGAAGTCTTACTGGAGCAATAACCATGTTTTTGACAAGGGTGATCAGGAAGGTAGTAAAGGAGCGTGAGGCAATTCCGACTGTTGATGCCATACTCTACAACGCAACGGTGGCCAGAGTCCTTCGAAAGCCTGAAGCAAAGATAGCCGACGACGTGGCTGCCAAAATGAAAAGCGGCGCTATTCTTGATTTAGGTTCCGGGCCAGGCTATTTATTGATAGACATTGCAGGGAAGACATCGAGCCTGAAGCTTTGCGGCATCGACCTTAGCAGGCGGATGATCAAGATGGCAAGACGGCACGCAAAAGGTGCGGGGAATGTGCAATTCGTGTTTGGCAATGCTGCCCGCCTTCCATTCAAGGATGATTCAATTGACCTAATCATCAGTACCGGCACCCTGCACCATTGGAAAACACCTGCTGAGGTGTTTGATGAATGCTACCGTGTTCTGAAGACCGGCAGCGAGGCCTGGATATATGATGGCTGTCCCGATGTTTTCAGGGACCGGGCTCACAGAGAAAGACTGAAGAGCGAATACGGCTTCTTGATCCCCCGGATGGGACCTGGCGTGGCTCAACTGAATGGTTTTAGCAGGCAAGAGTACGAGACCAGAATCAGGAGTATGCTGGCGCGAACAGGATTCAAAGACAACTGTCAGATGGAGCCGACAGACATCTGGATGAAGATCACGCTTAAGAAGCACGCTTGAGCAAGCCCGCAGAACTCGCGAAGCAAACAGGCAAAACACATGAAGGTCAAACAAATAAGGGACTGCGAGTCTAGAGCAATCTGGGGTTCTGCCGCGCTTCCCATTCCTCAGGCAGAAGCTCTCTGAATATCGTGGGGAACTTCGGAGGATAGATTTCGTACAGGTGCTGGTACATCGTCAGAATCATGGAATCTATGTCATTGATATAACCCCAGGCACGTTGTACGTGGTCGGTGGCGACAAAGACCTCCCGGCAATATCCTTTCAGCTCCCGAATAAGGTGATTTAACGCTTCGCCCTTTCCGTCGGTGGTAGCTGCTGATTCGACGGACCGACTGGCTTCGAGGGCACGGTGAATAAATTCGGTGGCAATCACACGGTGGCTCTGTCCTCGCTCAAGTTCCAGCAAGGCTGCCTCTTTGTCCTCGCCGGCAAGTCCGCCCTCTTCGATTCCAACCCTCAGGTAGTCAAACCGGGTATCAAGCAGTAATTCCAGAATGCGTTCCGCTCCCCTGTAAGCGGGATCACCGGGGTGCACATACCTGGTAGCAGCAAAGGCCATATCCTCGGGGGCGGGGCCGAGAAGAAGTTCTGAAAGGCGATAACCATGTAAGAAGGGACGTTTCTGTCGCCCTTCCTCAGGTCTCCAACCCCAGTTGCAGGCCCGCTTCATCAGCCGGTAGTGCAAGCCAACCTGTTCTTTGAAATCGAAGCGGGGAATTGCATATCTGGTATCATGAAGCGAGGCTGCATCCGCAGCCAGTCGCCTGGGCATGCCAAAGGCATCCAGGACCGCTCCGTAGATCTTTATGAGGAAACGACCAGGTTCCCAGAGGACGAATGGTAGCTGTTTAAACACCGTCTGCTCGAGGTCTACACCGTTGAACTCCCCGGCGTCACGGGGTGGATAGTGTCCATCGTAGCGAAGAACGAGGCGCATCTCAGGGGCCCAGGAGGTCTGATGAAAGCGGATGCGAGGCAGCTTCACCATATCACCCAAGCTCTCAAGATAGTCATCAGGAGTTACAAAACGCACATCGGCCAGCTTCTTGCTGATGACATTTTTCCAGGCCTGCTCCATTATTTGAAGGGCGATGTCGCCGAAGTCCATGAGCTCCAGGTCCTGAATGTAGAGGATCAGGCCCCGGTCAGGCAGCTCCGCCAGTGCTTTTTCCAGCACTTCAGTATATTCAGCTACCGCCTGTTCCCACGATATGGGGAAGGATATGTAGGATTTATTGCGGTATTCTTCGGCAAAGACCCGGTACCTTCCCAGAATATAGCCTTGATTCTTCACCCCCTTTGGGTCATAGCGAGTTATCGGTCGCCAGATATATTGAGAAACCGGAAAGTGGCGGGGCAGCGCCAGCATCTCCGGCCCTACCACAAAGGCACGGTATTGGATATCACCTTCGCCATCCACAGCGAAATGTGCCTTGCGGCCACCCAGGTGAGGAAAGATGATGTACTCCATTCCGCTGTCTTTATAGGCAGCTAGCTTGGCCGCGTCCACAGACCCTTCGGTGGGAAACGCGCCACCATGCCTTGGCTCAGGGATGCCCATCACCTTGTGCAGCAGTTCCATATTGAGACGAAGCTCATCAGTTATCTCGTCGGAGGTAAGCAGGGCGGCATGGGTATGATGGGCATGCGTGTACACAGGGTATACAGTGCCGTTTTTGTAAGCCGCCGCCAGGTTCTGGAATGTCTCCGGTATATACCAGGCTAGTTGCACCAGAAGTTCATTGCTGATATCCAGAGCTACCACCGCACCGAGTGATTCTGCCATTCTTACTAAGTGGGCATAGATATCACGCTCTTCCCCTGCTCTTTTTAGAACATAGTTTTCTCCTCGAATGGCATCGCGTATTTCGGGGTCGTCTACTAAGGCGATGAGCTCGTTGGGCAAGTCCCACAGCGGCTCATGGGCGTGAAAGGCAAGGATGACGTAAGCACGCTTCATAATATCTCGCTCTCTAACCCCCAAAGGTAAGTTCGGTGGAAACCTCGGGGTGCTCTTCTTTGTATTTCAGCTTCCGGCGCTGGGTTTCGCCTGACTTCTGCCATTCCCCTGCCTTGCTCACCACCGCTTGAAACAGCCTTCCGGCTTCCTCACCTTCTTTCCTGTCGATGGCATCTCCCAGCGACTCTACAGCCTGGTATAGTTTCCGGGCACCCCACTCAATCATCTCCACACTCCACCAGGGCCGACAACTGGCCCACCAGTACTGGCAGCTGTGCAGTCCCTCGTCCAGAAGCCTGCGCGCCTCGGAGAATCCGGGTGATGTTGCGGGAGCCTTTTTGACAGCGTGCAGCACCAGCCTGGTGAGCCGCCATTGCAGCTCGTGCAGTTCATGCCCAGGATACTGCCACTGAGGATAAGGTATGCCCTGTGCCATCTCATCTTCCCATGTGCTCCAGGAAGAGGGAACTGGATCGACGGTGTCCACCTGACCGAAATATTTGACCAGTTGCGAAATGGTACAGGTCTCGGGAATCCCCTGTGCGAATACCTCCGACAGCAGCTTTTCTTGTCCCGGGCGATGGTGACCATAGACTTCGCCATCGGTACCTGTGAGAAGATAGTTATGTCCCTCTAGCCTGCCCTTCAGGTCTGCCAGGAACGGTTCCGCTGAGGGGTATGCCCCATAGGTAATGCCAGCGCTGAAGGGGCGTTCTTTGAAGAATACCAGGAAATCCCCGAACCCCTCTATCCTATAAAGTCGGTCGTATTTAACCGCGCCAATCTTCCCCTTGAATGAAAGCTCGTCCACAACTATCCAGCGGAAACCAAGCTCAGCCACAGTTTGGGCTACTTCATAGCTGTAGCACATCTCCGGCGGGAAAAAGCCCGCAGGCTTGTACACCTCCCCGAAATAGCGCTGATTGACATCGGTATTGAGCCTGATTTGCCTGATAGCCTCGTCTTTGGGAATAAGAGGCAGAATGGGATGGTACATGGCGCTCCCGGTGAACTCAATCTGACCTCGCTCAGCCAATTCACGAAGACCTTGAATCACATCATCCAGCCCGTATCTGGCCAGCTGTTCTGTGAGGACAGCATTTATGTTGAGGGTTATTTTGCCGCCAGGTGCCTCCTTCAGGACACGCACGAGCGTCCCATAGCTCTCTCCAGTGACCTTGCGGATGATTTCCTCGGTCTGGGTTGGCGGTTGATATATATGAAGAAAATTGCTCCAGTACATTGCTCTCCTCTGGCGTGCTGCTACTGCACAAATAGACGGTCTTCCAGTTTGTTCCTGATATCCCTGGCGGCAACCGTGCGGTAGTAATAGTCTCGTTTGGTCTCCTCACTGGCCCCGCTCTTGTTTATAGCCCGGTAAGCATTAACCATTGTGCGCAGTTGATCGAGCAAGCCCATGTGAATGAGGTTGATGTCCCACATAGGGCGATTGCTGGCCCACCACATCTGACAGCTATGTTCGGCCCGGTCCAGGAGTCCCCGAGCAATGGTGGCGAAGTGCCGACTTTCCTCGTTGTCGGCACTCTGGAGCGCTTTGTTCACCAGCTCAATGCATATTCCCAGGTGCTCCCACTGGAGACGGTGTACCTCGCTATTTTTGTCCTGCCACAAGGGATAGCAGTTGCCGGCTTCCATATCTTCGACCGTGGTGCTCCACGATGACGACCTGGGCTCTATTACCTGACCCTGGGGGAAAAGGTCGAGAAGCTGGCTGATGGTGACCATCTGAATCTTGCCGGCGGCTTCGTTATTGGTCAAAAGGGCAGCATGCTGTCCCGCCAGTGCTTTGGCCTGCTTAACCTCTTCAAGGGGTTCGGCATGTGGTTCAAGCTCCTCGTAAACCTTGGCCAGGAATGTCCTCTCCCATCCTTGTATGTGATGGCCATAAGTTTCGGCATCCATGGCCGTGACCACATAAATATTCTCTCTTTCGCCCTGCCACTCCTCCAGGTGAGCAATGAATTCCTTCGCTCCCAGGTCCTGAAAGCTTATCCTGTTGCTCAATACATCATCGCGGAAGAAAAGCATCAGGTCCTGGCCCTCATATTCCACTCTGTATATAACGTCCATGGGCCAGTCGGCAGGGCAGGCAACACCGCTCAGAATAATCCAGCGATAACCCGACTTCATAATAGGCTGTAGAATGTCCTGGCTGTAGCACATCTCCGGGGGAAAGAATCCCTGGGGTGTATACGCCTTGCCGAAGGAGCGTCGATTGGTCTGTGTGTTCAGGTCTATCTGCCTCTTGACTTCTTCTTGCGGTATCAAAGGGAGAATGGGGTGATACTTGCCAGTCCCTGTGAATTCTAGCTGGCCATTCTCAGCAAGGCTTCTCAAGCCATCGATTACATCTCTATGACCACAGTCTATCAGCATATCAGTCAGGACGCCGTTGAAGTTGATGGTTACCCGGGTGTTGGGATACTCTTCAAAGACCTGGACCAGGGGGCGATATGATTCGTCACATATCCTTTTCAGCACCGAAGGCACCTGGGTCGGCGGCTGATAGAAATGCAGTAACTGAGCCCAGTAAATCATAGTCAACTCCGAGCGAAAACCCTATCCATGCGACAAAGCGAAGGTAACTAGCCGTGTCTATTTTAGCATATACTCAGGTCGCACACTAACTTGCAGATTTGAATCACACGAAGTCCAACGGAAGGTCTTTCACAGTATACCTCGGTTGTCACTATTCTGAAGGTACTTCAACCAAGGGAGGACCCAAATTCGCCACCAGTGACAAGGCCAAGGGAGGGACTAGCTTATCCTGCCAAACTCCTTCTCCAGTTGATGAGAGCTCAAATGAATCATGGTTGACCGGCCGTGGGGACACGTGCGCGGTTGTTTGGTGTGCTCCAGCTGCTTTATTAACTCCCGCATCTCCTCGTTGTTAAGCTGCTGCCCCGCCCTTACGGCAGCATGACAGGCCAAAGACTGGGCTATCTTCTCCTGCCAGAGGCTGGGACCTTCTTTGCCGGCAAGGTCGTTAAGCAGCGCGTCCACAATCTCAATGATGTCGGCCCTGGCCATTAGGGCCGGTATGGCGCGTATCAGATAGCTTCTATTTCCAAAGGACTCGATATCAAAGCCAAATGTAGCCAGAAACTCTTTGCTGGCCTTCATGGTTTCTTCTTCTCTCGGGCTAAGCTCGATGGTTATCGGTTGAAGTAATCCCTGGACTTCAACTTCCTTTTGTGACCACTGCACCAAAATTCGGTCATACAGTACGCGCTCGTGGGCAGCGTGCTGGTCGATGAGATAGAGTCCATCCGGTCCCTCAGCGATAATATAGGTGTTGGCTAGCTGCCCCAGCACTCTCAGAAGCGGTAATTCCAGAGTCGGCAACTGGGCAACCATGAAGACTGGCTCGGTATCCATTATCATGCGGGGATTCTGCCATTGCCCCGAGCCTGGCGACAAGGGTGCCGCTTTGCGGCTAGCTATAGGGGTTCTGGCCAATGCCTGCTCCACGGCTTTTTGCACATTGCCGAAGACACCTTGTTCATGACAGAACTTTATCTGGGCCTTGGCCGGATGAATGTTGACATCAAGCTCTTGAGCCGGCAGGAAAATATTGATTACGGCGATGGGATGCTGGCCATCCATAAGCAAGCCACGATAGGCCTCTTCCGTTGCCCGGGTCAACAAAGGACTGCGCACCCACCTTCGATTGACGAAAAAACTGAGATAGTTACGAGTAGAACGAGCCAGCGCAGGCGGGCTTATCAAACCGTTGACTTGAGTCAGGCTCTCCTTCTGTTCTACCTTTAGCATACTTTGAGCTAGCTGTGCCCCGTACACCTCATTTACCACCTCACGCAGATTGCCATTGCCAGTAGTACGCAGACTGGTACGTCCGTCAAGAACCAGACTGAACATGACCTCGGGAAAGGCCAGAGCGTACTGGCTTAGCAGATGGGCGATATGGCCATTTTCGGTACTCACCGATTTGAGAAACTTGAGCCGCGCGGGAAAATAACGAAACAATCGGCGCACAATGACCGTGGTGCCCTGAGGCCTGGCACGGCTCCCCTGGCGGACTACCTCCCCTTTTCTCACGTACATATGGCCGCCCACACCTTCCGAAGATGCCTGAGAGAGGATTTCCACTTCGGCAACAGCGGCAATGCTGGGCAACGCTTCGCCACGAAAGCCAAGGCTGGAGATTTTCTCCATATCGTCTAAATCGCCAATCTTGCTCGTGGCATACCTGTGAAAGGCAAGCTCCAGCTCCGGGGTCGGGATGCCAGCCCCGTTATCGCTTACCTTGATTAGCTCCACTCCGCCACCCTGGGCTTCTACGGTAATCTGCGTGGCTCCAGCATCGAGGGAGTTCTCAATTAGTTCCTTGACCACCGACGCTGGCCTCTCAATCACCTCCCCGGCGGCAATCTTGGAGACTACACCCGGCTCTAAAATCTTGATCGGCATCTAATTCATTTTACACGGATACGTGTATCCTGTCAATAGTCATGTGGAGAAATCGAAATCTTTCTCGATTCTCTCCAGAGGCGCCAGGCTGGCCAGAAGCTTCTTAACCCCTGCCTCTTCAAAAACTACGGTCAGTTCCTGATCTTCCCTCGTCGGATGGCAGTTCATCACTATGCCAGCGCCAAATTTGCTGTGGCGGACGCGGTCACCGACCTTGAGCGTTGGAGTGCTGACGTACCGAAGCGGCGTTTGGGATTCCCGGATAAGACCGGGACTGGCTACAGGAGTCGCGCTCTCCGCATAAGGCGCTCCTGCGGCTATCAGGTGGGGCGAGATGTCCTTAAGAAAGCGAGATGGCGGATTGGCCGTGCTGCCGCCGAATAAGCTTCGACGGTAACAGCGCAGAAGATAGAGTCGCTTCCTGGCTCTGGTTATCCCCACGTAGCAGAGACGACGCTCCTCTTCCATTTCCTGCGGGTCGTCGAAAGACCTCCTGTGCGGGAGTATTCCTTCCTCCAGGCCGACAATGAAAACCACCGGGAATTCCAATCCTTTAGCCTGGTGCAAGGTGATCAAAGTCACGGCATCTGCTTTTTCGTCCAGTTCATCTATGTCTGCCACCAAGCTCACTTGCTCCAAGAACGTGCTCAACGCCTCTTTGGGGTCGAGCTCATCATATTCGCCGGCAACGCTTTTCAGCTCCATTACGTTCTCCCATCTCTCCTCTCCGTCCTCTCCGCTCAGAATGTACTCTTTATACCCGCTGTGCACCAATATCTCATCTAGCAAACGAGAAAGACTTAGCTCGCGGCTTTGGGCAATAAGTCTGGCCATCAGGGCATCAAAGCCAGCCACGGCTTGGGCGATTCGTGGCTGAAGAGATTGCTTCGTCCCGACAGAATCGGGACGGCCAATCACATTGCGCCCCGCCTGCTTCACAGCCTCTAACAGGGAGGCATCATGGCCCTTTGCCCACGATTGAAGGTGGCTGATGGTGCGCTGCCCTATGCCTCTTGCAGGAACGTTTATTATCCGGACCAGGCTGACATTGTCATTGCGGTTGTGAATGAGTCTGAGATAAGCAATAATATCCTTGACTTCTCTCCGCTGGTAAAAGCGCGTGCCACCAACAAGCTTATACGGTACACCGTACCTCATGAAAGTTTCCTCTAATGCTCGTGACTGGGCATTGACCCGGTACATGACAGCGCAATCTTTCAGCGATATTTGCTCCTCGCCGATCAACTTCTCTATCTCGTTGACCACGCATTGAGCTTCCTCCTCGGCATTATAGCTTTCGATAACTGTTACCGAGGCTCCGTCTTCGTTTTCTGTCCACAGCTCTTTCGGCTTGCGCTGTCTATTGGCAGAGATGACGTCGGAGGCTACCTCTAGAATCGTCTTGGTCGAGCGATAATTCTGCTCCAAGAGTACCACTTTGGCTTCGGGATAGTCCTTCTCAAAGCTCAGTATATTACGCAAATCAGCAAATCTCCACGAGTAAATGGATTGGTCGGGGTCGCCGACCACGCAAAGATTCCGATACTTCCCGGCCAGTTGCTTCATCAACATATACTGGACGATGTTGGTATCCTGAAATTCGTCAACCAAAACGTGAACATACTTTGACTGGTATCTGTTAAGGATTTGAGGGTGGTCCTGGAACAACTGCACTGTCTTCATCAGCAAGTCGTCGAAATCCACGGCCCGCCCCTGGCTGAGCAATTCCTGATAGCGTTGATAAACTCTATGAACTATCTCCTCGAAATAGCTGCTAACCCACTCGCCATAGCCTCCAGGGCTGAGGAGGCGGCTCTTAGCAGCACTGATGGCCGAGCGTAAAGCACGAGGAGCATATTGCTTGGGGTCGAGCTTCAATTCTTCCATGGTCTGCTTTATCAAGCTCAACTGGTCATCCTCATCGTAGATAACAAAGCCTGAATCGAGTCCCATAGCTATACCTTCACGACGCAGAATTCGGGCACAGATGGCATGAAAGGTGCCCAGAGTCAAAGCCTCTGCCCCTTGCCCCAGCAGCTGGTCCAATCTCTCCCTCATTTCTCGGGCGGCCTTGTTGGTAAAGGTGACTGCCATCATGTGCTGAGGGCTAACGCCGCATGCCTTTACCAGATAAGCGACCCTGTGGGTAATCACTCTGGTCTTGCCACTACCGGGCCCCGCCAGAATAAGTACCGGTCCTGCAATGACTTGCACAGCTTCTCTCTGGGCGGAATTGAGCGTGGCTAGTATATCCATGAATATTCAGGAACAATTATAGCATCGGGGCAACAAAGCCCCAAAGAGCGACAAGACCCGCGTCTCAATGCAAAAATTGCATAACATGTCTTGGGCATCCCAAAACGCCGTGTTGAGCTAGCTAGGCTTTGTTGTTATACTTGATTGGGAAAATGACTGATTGGAACGATTGCCAGAAGAACTTAGGAGTATCCTTCCGCCAGGAATCTTTACTGGAACAGGCCTTTGTGCATCCATCTTATCTGAACGAGAATCCCCTCTTCGCCCGGCCCAGCAACGAGCGCTTAGAATTCCTTGGCGATGCCATTCTTAACCTCATCGTGGCAGAAGAGCTGTATGAAGAGTTTCCCGACCTAGACGAGGGGGCTCTGACGGAGATTCGTGCCTCTCTTGTTTGTCGTGACGCTCTGGCTGAACTGGCTTTTTCCCTTAATCTTGGTCACTGGCTCTTGTTAGGACAGGGTGAGGAAGCAAACGGAGGCAGGTCAAAGCCGAGCAACTTGGCAAACGCTATGGAAGCATTGATTGGGGCCTTATATTTGGAACAAGGACTATCCAAAACCAGAAGATTCATTCTCAGGCAGCTGAAGCCGGAACTGGAAAAAATAAAGGCCGGAAAGATAACCCCAAACTACAAAGCATTGTTGCAGGAGCTCATCCAGGGCCAGAAGAGGCCAGCACCAGTTTACCGTTTGGTGGAAGCCACTGGTCCCGACCACAACAAACAATTTACCACCGAAATCCTGGTGGACGGAGAAGCACTGGCTAGAGGACAGGGGAAAAGCAAGAAAGCTGCTGAGAGCCAGGCAGCAAGAGCAGCCTGGGAAAGACTGAGGTGTAGCCATGGGTAGACGCGATTATAGACATAGAGAGCCGAAGAAACCTAAGAAAGGGGTCCAGAAGACCAAGCCGATTTCGGAACTCGTGTCACACACAGAGACAGAGGTAGTCAAGAAAAAGAGGAAGCCGGCTGAGGAGGAAGAGGAATAGACAGGTCGGCGGCTTATTGGGAACTTTGCCATTGCGGCAAGCTGAGGGAACGGATTGAAGCGGCTGTAGCTCTGCTCGAGGGCTGTTCCGTTTGCCCTCGCAGTTGCGGCGTGAATCGCCTGGCTGGTGACGCAGGCAAATGCCGCACACGCCGCGAAGCAATGGTATCCAGCTATGGGCCTCACTTCGGCGAGGAGGCCCCGTTAGTGGGCAGGCACGGCTCAGGTACCATATTCTTCACTAACTGTAACCTGAGATGCCTGTTCTGCCAGAATTACTCCATTAGCCAGCTAGGCGAAGGCCAAGAAGTGAGCAAAGAAGAGCTGGCCAATATCATGCTTTCCCTTCAAGCTCAGGGATGCCACAACATAAACCTGGTGTCACCGACCCACGTAGTTCCTCAAATCCTGGAGGCACTGGAGCTAGCGGTGGAATCAGACCTGCATCTCCCCCTGGTATACAACAGCGGTGGCTATGATTCCGTGGAGACCCTGAAAATACTGGATGGTATTGTCGATATCTATATGCCTGACATGAAATATGACGATGATGAGACTGCCAGAGAGCTGTCGGGCATTGAAAGCTACCCCGCGATAAACAAGGCAGCAATCAAGGAAATGCATCGGCAGGTGGGCGACCTGAAGCTAGACGAACAGGGGATAGCCCAACGAGGGCTCTTGGTCCGTCATCTGGTTTTGCCCCACGGTTTGGCAGGAACAAGAGGGATAGTGGATTTTCTCAGCAAAGAAATCTCGCGCAACACATATATAAACATTATGGCCCAATACCATCCCTCCCATAACGCTTTTCGAATCCCAAGCCTGGGGCGGCGAATATCATCCACAGAGCTTCGTGAAGCATCACGCTTAGCCCGGGAAGCAGGGCTGAGTCGCCTCGACAAGGCCCACCCCATAGGGCTTCTAAGCCCCGATTTCATCTGACAAGGCAAGTGACACAGAACAGCAAGCATGGACGACGATGACAGAGATTCATCAGGCTGACCAAATAGCTGACGCAGCATGTCTTTCCACCACGATTTATGGTCGCGTGCAGGGCGTTTTCTTTCGCTACTTCGTCCAAAATGTAGCCAGAAAGCTGGGCCTAACAGGCTATGTCCGCAACCTCGCCAGCGGTGACGCCGTGGAAGTCCAAGCTGAAGGGAAGAGGCTGCAGTTAAATGAACTACTAGAACAACTCAAGATAGGCCCGCCGGGAGCCAGGGTCGAGCGGGTGGAAGTAAGCTGGTCGGACTATTCAGGCCAGTTCACCGACTTCGCCATAAGATATTAGCGTACTTCAGTCTCCAAGCTGGACCCTGCCCTCGTCAATCAATCTCAGGTGCTCGGAATCAACGCCGGCTATTTGAGAAGCCTCAGAATCAATTTCATGAGGTTCGCCAACCAAGATTTTGCCGTAATCGTCTGCTTCTCCTTTTGTGGGATCATTATCATCGCTATAGAAGAACTTCTGACGGGCCTCGATAATGCCTAAATCAAAAGGCAAGGTGAAGTAGAGGTCAGCAAGGACTTTCTCGATGCCCAGTTCATACAGAGTCCCCCAACCACTCGATTTGCCACTTTCATATTTACTCACCGGCAACAGACTCAAAAGGTTCGCCACACTGAAACGCCCGGAGTCACCACAAACCTTAAAGGGGACAACGCTGATCAAGAAGTCGCTGCGCAACACCACGTTGGGTACCCAGAAACTCTCCACAGCATAGAATTGCGACAACGGATTCTCCACCTCTATGAAAATGGAATCCCTGATATCCAGCATGAGGACGTGATGGAAGTCATATCCCAAAGCTTTGTACATCGGATAAATCGAATCACCACTGGGGGTCCCATCAGCAATGAGGATATCTGCATTACTAATTTCCCTGATACCTTTGATGATGTTATTCAGGAGTGCAGGACTTGTAGTCACCGGGTATGGGAAGGGATAACCAGCACAAGGTTTGATTAGAACTCGCCTTGCCCAAGTGAGTTGTGGAGGAGCACTAAACACAAAATCAGAATCTTTCACGATCATTGACTACTCATAAGCGCTCAATATCAACAACTACAGAGCAGGCTGTAACAGCACGGTTTCGGCGGCGGCCGGAAGCGTTTCTCGCTCAAACTCCACTTCACTGCCCTCCACCCTGCGCACATCTCTTCTCTCTTTGAGGAAATCTTCAACATCGGCTATAGGATAGGCACACTTGGGCGTCTTAAAATGCATGGGAATGACCAGTCTTGGCTCTAATTGGCCACATACCTGGCTAGCTACTGACGCATCGATGGTGAAGAAGCCACCCACAGGAACAAATAGTACGTCCACGCCATCAATTTCATTGACCTGCTCTGGACCGAGCACATGTCCCAGATCACCCAGGTGACAAAGCTTTATGTCATCTATGGTGAAACAAAAGATGGTGTTGGGTCCCCTTTGCTTGCCCTGAGAGGCATCATGATGACTGGCGATACCCTTGAACTGAATGCCTTTGGCCGTCCTTGTACCGCTGCCTCTAACCACTTCAGGTTTTCCTTGTACTGCAGAAACGTTACTATGGTCACCATGATCATGGCTTACCACAACAACATCAGCCGTTTCCCTGATGGGAGAATAGCTGATACCCCCACCCACAACATAAGGGTCGGTAATCACTCTCACACCGTCTTTCGAGGTAATGAGAAAACAAGCATGTCCTAACCACTTTATCTTCATAGGACCTCCTGTCTTTCTACTCCGCTCGAAGCGAATTCCACCAGAGTTCTAACGCCGAACCCGGTGGCTCCTTTTACTAGATAACCGCTCTCCTTGGTCGAGGAAACGGGGCCGGCTATATCGATGTGAACCCAGGGGGTATTATTGACAAATTCAGACAAGAAGAGGGCAGCAGTGATAGCTCCGCCATACCTGTTGCCCACATTCTTAATATCGGCAACCTCGCTCTTGATCTGCTCCTTATACTCTGCCGGCATGGGCATTTGCCACATTTTCTCTCCAGTTCTTTCCGCAGCTCCCAGGACCCTGTCTGCCAGGTCCCCGTCATTCCCGAAGAGGCCGCCATAGAGGGTGCCCAAAGCAACGCGGCAAGCTCCGGTCAGTGTAGCTAAATCTATCAGCGGCGACAGACCCATCTTATGAGCGTAACTCAGGGCATCAGCAAGGATAAGCCTGCCTTCAGCATCAGTGCTGATTACTTCTATAGTCTTGCCATTCATGGCCTTCAGTACATCCCCTGGTTTCAAAGCCGTGCCGCTGGGCAGATTCTCAGTAGCCGGAATAACGGCGGTGACATTTATGCGCAGTTTCAACTGAGCGATTGCGCCAAGTGCTGTCATAACCGCAGCAGCACCGGCCATGTCCTCCTTCATTTCACTCATCCCCTCCGAGGGCTTGATAGAAATTCCTCCAGAATCAAAGGTTACGCCCTTGCCCAGAAAACCAACCGCTTTCTCCGACCCTTTATCTCCTTTGTAGCTGAGAGTTATCAGCTTGGGGGACTGACTGCTTCCTTTGGCCACTCCCAGAAGTGCCCCCATGCCCATCGCCTCCATGTCCTCCACCTCGAAGACCTTGGACTCCAAATCATACTTGCCAGCTATTTCTTCGGCTGCTTCAGCCAGCTGGCCAGGTGTCATGCAATTAGCTGGCTCATTAACCAGATCCCGCGCTAAGCTGGTAGCTTCGGCCACCACTTTTCCTTTGCCAATCACTGGCTCCAGCTGCGCGACTTTGCTTTCTTCCCTCACCACCACCAGCATTTCTTCGATATCCTCATATTCAGGCTTCTTGTATTTCGTGAAGCTATAAAGCCCGAGAAGAGCGCCTTCCACTAGCGCTCCGGCCGAAGCTTCAGGCTCAATACCGCCCACGCCAGCACCATGCAGTATTGTAGCTATCTTACGGCAATTCAATTTACGCAACGCTCGACAAAACTCTCCCGCTACCCCACGAATTTTGTCCACGCTAAAATCCTGTGGCTTGCCCAGCCCAGCAATAGCTACTATCCCTGCTGGCAACTTTCCAAACGTATGGACAATGGCGACCTCTCCAAACTTGCCCTTGACCTCGCCCCGATTAATTAGCGAGCTAATAGCTCCGTCCAAAGCTTTATCCACAGCAGCAGTAGCACCACCCGGTTGTTTCACACCTTCAAAAAGATTTACCACAATGGCATCAGCTTCGATTTGTACTATGTCTCCAGTTATAACTTTGATCTCCAAAATCCGTCTCCCCAGAAATCCGTAAATTTTAGAACATTCATTTTACTTTATTTGTGTAAAGAATTGAAGAGTTTTGGTTCAATTTTCAAGATCTTGGTCCAGACTACCTGCCATGACATGAAAATTATCACCGTGCGTCGGCTTACGTGTCAAGGTGCCGGAGTTACAGTTCCGGCCAACACAATGGTTGAAGAGGCAGCAAGCGAAAGACAAACAGCTGCAAGACAGGTGGAAAGTCCTCAGATTCGACCGGCAATAAGTTAGGCTACTTCGACAAACTTCTCTTCAGCAACCACAGGTAATTCTATGGTGAAGAGGGCCCCTTTGCCAGGCTGGCTCTTGACATTAATCCGACCTTTATGGTCGGTAATAATTCCGTAACAGACACTTAAGCCAAGGCCTCGCCCCTGGCCAACCCCACGGGTACTGAAGAAGGGGTCAAACACATGTGTCAGGTTCGCCTGGGCGATCCCCGGGCCATCATCGCTAAATGACACGTGGATGGTGTCATTTACCAATTCCGTCGTGACCAGGAGGTTGCCCTTGCCATGAGCCAGTTTCATCTCTGTTTCAGCGTTGATGATCAAATTAAGAAATGCCTGTTGCAGCAGGGTAGCATCAGCCATGGTCGAAGGCAGTGCAGGGTCAAGCCGGGTGGTTACCGTTATGTTGCTGCTATGGAGCGGATAGGCTCGCATTTCCAGAGTTGCTCTTATTATGTCATTAATATCAGCATACGTTCGTTCCAGTTTCTGCTGCCTGGCAAATGCCAGCAGATTCGTCATAATGTTAGCTACTCGCTGGGCATTCTCCTCTATCGTCTGAACATCTTCCCTGACGTTCTCAGGAATATCACCATATGCCAACATTTGGGCAAAACCGATGACACTGGCCAGGGGATTGTTTATTTCGTGAGCAATACCTTCCACCATCAACCCCAGCGAAGCCAGTCGATTGGAGAGGCTTAGTTGTAACTGAAGTCGTCTTTCCCTTTCTTCCGCCTGCTTGCGCTCAATGGCATAGCGTATGGTACGCCTCAGCAATTGTGTCTCTACTTGCCCCTTGATTAGATAATCTTGGGCTCCTTCATTGATCGCTTGAACTCCGACCACTTCGTCGTTGAGGCCGGTCAGCACCACTATCGGCATCTCTGGTACTTGCGCATAAACCTTCCTCAGTGTTTCCAGCCCCTGGCTATCGGGAAGGCCGAGGTCCAGAAGAACAACTTCAACACCGTTCTGACCTAAATACTCCATTGCGGCTTGTAGCCGATCAGCATACCGTACATCGAAGGTGAAATCGCTAGCCTCAGCTAGCATCTCGCGGATCAGACGTCGATCTCCGGGATTGTCCTCGACCAGCAGGATACTGACAGATTTATCGACCAATTAGCTTTCCTCCATTGGCAGTTGCAGGGTGGTCAACCAGAAGTCGGTGATGGACTTCACCATCGTAATGTACTGTTCCAGGTCAATTGGCTTGGTGACATAGCAATTCGCCCGCAGGTCGTAGGTCTTAACAATGTCGTCCATTTCCCGTGAACCTGTAAGGATAACCACCGGGATATGTTTCAGTTCGGAGTCGTCTTTGATTTCTGCCAGCAGCTCGCGGCCGTTCATTCGAGGCATGTTGAGGTCAAGCAGAATAAGGTCGGGACGGGGTGCATCGATATAGTTTCCCTTTCTGCGCAGGAAGGCAATAGCCTCCACACCATCCCTTGCAAGATGCAGCCTGTTCTGCACCTTGCCCTCTTTGAGAGCTTCCGCTGTAAGCCGCAGGTCTCCCGGGTTATCGTCAACGACGAGAATTTCCACAGGTCGTTCGGCTATTTGTCCCTTCACTCAGAATCACCTCCAGCCATGTCGACACTGAAGTGGAATGTTGAGCCTTGTCCAGGTTGAGATGTCACCGAGATATTCCCACCATGTCGCTCTACAATCTTCTTGCAGATGGCTAAGCCCATACCGGTTCCCGGATACTCCTCTCTGGTATGCAAACGTCTGAAAATCTCGAAGATACTCTGGCTATGCTGAGGATTGATGCCGATGCCATTATCCTTAACGGAGAAGGTCACTATGCTGTTCCTTCTCTTAGCCGAAACGTGGACACATGGCGGTTCCTGGCGGCGAAACTTAATGGCATTCGCGATGAGATTCTGAAACAACTGCACCAACTGCCCCTCATCACCCATTACCGTGGGCAGGACATCATAAGTCACCGAAGCCCCACTTTCTTCGATGGCTATCTTCAAATTCGCCATCGCCTGGTCAACGACATGTTCGCAGTTGACCAGGCTGAAAGGTTTCCCACGAGTGCCTACACGGGAGTAATCGAGAAGGCCGTGAAGCAATGTTTGCATTCTCTTGGCACCGTCTACAGCATAAGCGATAAACTCATCTGCATCGGCGTCCAGTTTATTGCTGTAGCGCTTAGCCAGCAGTTGAGTATAGCTCGAAACCATGCGCAGTGGCTCTTGTAGATCGTGTGAAATCACGTAAGCAAATTGCTCCAGCTCAGTGTTAGAACGCTGCATTTCGGCCGTAATCTGCTTCAACTTCTCCTCTACATCCTTGCGCTCAGTCACATCTATGAGACTCCCCAGAGTTGCCCGTTTCCTCTGATAGTAGACGGGAGCAACAGTCTCCATCACCCATTTGATTCTTGCCTGCTTGGTGACAATCCTGAATTCGTACCCCTGCGAACATTCTCCCTTCAGCATCCTTATGGCGTTTTCCCGCACAGTGTTTCTATCCTCCGCAAGGACAAAACCTAGACAGGGTTTCCCTATTAGCTCGCTTTCCTCGTAACCTGAGATATGGGCCAGTTGATGATTGACAAGTCGGAAATGGCCGTTCTGAATAATGTAGGTGCCGATCGGTGAGCCATAAAACAGTATCCGGAAGAGTTCCCTCGATTGCTTGACCTCACCAGCCGCTACTTCCGGCTTAGTGCCACGCCGTTCCGTTTTCGCCACTTGACTCATGATTTCTGAATCACCGACGCCTGTCAGTGGTTCTTCAAAACAGACCGTAGAAGAACCTAACGATAAGCATAACTTTGACCATTCCGTATATTTGGCCTTCTTCATTACTTATCTCTCGGCAGGCACCTGCTCAGCATCGCCGCCAGCCAACAGCATCAGCCGTCTCATTTCTTCCAGTAGGGACTCTCGAGTAAATGGCTTGGTTAAATATCCGTTGGCACCCGCCACATCTTCGCTGAGCTTCTTGTTAAGGTCATAGCTTATGGCAGTAAGCATGACCACAGGGATTTCCCTGGTATTCTCGTTTGCTTTAATTGCGTAACAGGCACTGAGTCCGTCCACCTCTGGCATCATCATGTCCATGAACACAATGTCAGGTCTGTGGCTGCAAGCCATATTCACCGCCTGCCTACCGTTCTGTGCTTCGATTACGTTGTAGTCACTATCCAGCATTCTACATAGCAGCTTCCTGACCGCTGGCTCATCATCAGCAATAAGCACCGTCTTCCTCTTCAGTTCATACATCTGAGTTCAAGCCCCCCTATTCGTGCCAACCATCGTGCCAATCCGAAACCCTTGCCAGACTGTGGTGACTCGGCTTCGCCACCGCATCCACAGTAAGCAGTGTTTCTGGTAGCGAAGTGCTTTTCTCGTTGATGTCAGTCTGTTTCATGGCATACCTTAAATATGGTCAGGCACCATTGACGGGCAGTTCCACAAAAAAAGTTGCTCCTTGACCCGGCTGACTCCTGGCGTATACCTGCCCGCCGTGTTCGGTCACTATCCTGTGACAGATGCTCAAGCCAAGCCCTGTTCCCCTCCCTGGCTTCTTGGTGGTGAAGAAAGGGTTGAATATCTTGCTCAGGTGCTCCTCTGAGATACCTGGCCCGTCATCAGCGACCGATATCACCACGCTGCTATTTCTTCTTCTGGTGGAAATAGTCAGGGTCCCCCTGTTATTAGCCTCGCTCATAGATTGCTCGGCGTTGATAATTATGTTGAAGAACACCTGCTGCATCTGGAAATAGTCAACCATAATCTCGGGGATGGCGGAACCAAGTTTCCTCTTCACCTCGATGTTGTTTATTCTCTGCTCATAGGCACGCAATTTCAGCACGTCCTCGATAATGTTGTTTATCTGATTCAGCTGCTTCGCAGGTGCATGCCTCCGGGCAAATGTGAGAAGATTTTTTGCCACGCTAGTGGCGCGCTGAGCCTCGTCGTGGATAAGCTTTAGACTCTCACGGATATCATCGGGGACATCCCTCTCCATGAGCAACCGTGAGAAACCGACAACGCTCGTGAGCGGGTTGTTAATTTCGTGGGCAGTGCCAGCTGCCAGTTCGCCGATGGAAGCCAGCCGGTCAGCAACCATCAACTGCTCATTTTGTTGCTTCTGCTTGGTAATGTCTCTGGTAACATGTACGGTGCCCACGACTTCACCTCGCATATCCAAAATCGGCGATGTGGACTCCAGGAGATGCTTTCCCAAGTGGGATTCGTAGAACTCTGCCACCGCAGGTTTCCCGGTAGCCAGCGTCTGCCGGTGAGGACAGCCTGCTATGGGTTTTGCCCCTTTGTGTAGCTCATAGCAGTGCTTACCGATGACTTGACCAGGCTCCATGTGAAACATATCGGCGAATGCCCTGTTTGCCCGCTGAATCTTATAATCCTTGTCATGAATAGAGATGGCGTCGCTTATGGAATCAAAGGTCTCCCTCCATTCTTGCGCTGCCCGCCTTACCGCTTCCTCTGCCTGCTTACGCTCCGTGATGTCCCTCACGAAAACCGAGACGCCACCCCTGGAAGGATAAGCGCTGATCTCGAAGACGTATGGCCTACCGTTAACATCAAAATCGTTCACAAAAGTCTGCGGCTGCCGCGTCCTCAGCACGTCACGGTACACCTTTTCCGCCCTTCTCGTTCCAGGCGTGTCCGGGAACACTTCCAGAATAGATTTTCCGATCGCGTCTTTTGCCCGAGTTCCCGTCAGAATTTCCGAAGCTTTGTTCCAATAGGTATATCTCAGGTTTTCGTCCATCGCGAAAAAGATGTCGGTGATACTGTCGGCAAGCTCCCTGTACCTCTCTTCGCTATACTTTAGCGCCGCCTCGGCTTGCTTGCGCTCTGTGACGTCCATATAGTTCCCCAAGGTTGCCCGTCTCCCACGGTACTGGATGGAGCTAACTGATCCCATTACCCACCTGATACCACCCGTCCTGTCAATCACCCTGAACTGGTATGCTGAAGTGAGTTCGCCCTTCAGCATCTTCGCGGCATTTTCCCGCACCATCTCCCTGTCTTCCGGAAAGACGAACTCTAAAGAATCCATGCCTGCCAGTTCATTCTCCCGGTAGCCGATGCAACTCCGGAAAGCCGGGTTGGCATAGCAGAACTTCCCATCCTGTACAATGCAGACTCCAAACGGCGATTTCTCAGCCAGAGTCTCAAATAAGACTTCCATCTCTGTTCGTGCAACCGCTAATCCCATGTGCGCGCTCTCCTACATGCTCCGACTTATCGCAGTAACTCGACTGGTCTTCGTTCTAATGGTCTCCACCTGAGCTGCGGTGAATAGTCGCCAGCCCCGCCAGTCCCGGTATTCGACGTCGGACAATATCCCTTCCTTTATCCACCTGAAGAGAGTATTTCTGCTGATGCCCACCAACCGGCAGACCTCGGCTGTCCTGTAATAAGTCTGGTCGTCAACAATAACCGGCATATCTCCGCCTTCTGAAACTATTCAGGTATACCATACTATGCCCCACGTTTGGGGAAGCGTCAATCACCCATTTGTACCGATTGTCCTGACGCCATAGTACTGGGCCGTTCGGCAGGCCCCCTACATCGGATACCTGATACGAAGCAGCAGCACTGTGTCTCCAGGCATTTATTCCGGCTGGCTGCCAATAACATCAGGTTGCTCGAAGTGGCATTTCCACCTTATGTTACTCAACAAAAGACTGTTCTAAGGTGCTTCGGCCAGTCTGGAGCTGATGGCATCCATCAACTCCTGCACAGTGAATGGCTTGGTTATGTACCCATCAGCACCCATCTCCGCGGCAAACTTCTTGTTGAATTCGTGTCCGATGGCAGTGAGTATGACAACGGGAATCATCTCGGTCGCCTGATCGGCCTTAATCAAGGAGCAAGCAGTATAACCGTCCATCTTGGGCATCATAAGGTCCATAAAAATGAGGTCCGGTTTCTCTTCTTTAGCGATTTGTACTGCTTCTTCACCATCGGTTGCCTCGAGGACGACACACTCTTTGTCCAGCATCCTCATGACTGTTAATCTTATACTTGGTTCGTCATCAGCTATGAGTATTCTTTTCTTGTCCATCCAAGGCCTTCCTGGTTCTTTGCCATACTACCGACAGTGTCTTGGGACGTGGTTCCTTCACCCTGGGATTGAAGAAGCCGCTGCAATTTCACCGGGTCCCTGCTTTTCATTAAGGCGTCTTCTAACCTGACTATCCTCCTCTTTACCAAATCGGTCAACGCCTGGTCGAGAGTCTGCATCCCTTCCGGTGTACTCACCTCCATGGTAACAGGTATCTCGAAGATCTTCTCGTCACGAATATATTTTCGTATCGTGTGGCTGGCCAGCATTATTTCAAAGGCGGCTATTCGCCCTCCATCAATACAGGGGAGGAGAGCTTGTGATATTACCGCCTCTATTACCTGTGACAATTGCACTCTGATTTGCTGTTGCTGGCCATGAGGGAATATGTCGATAATGCGGTCGATAGACTGGGGCGCATCAATGGTGTGTAGCGTTCCAAGTACCAGATGCCCGGTCTCAGCCGCTGTGATAGCTGCACTTATGGTAGCCAGGTCACGCATCTCTCCGATGATTATTACATCTGCGTCATGGCGAAGAGCGTGTATTACCGCGGTGGCGAATGATTTGGTGTCATCCCCCAGGTCTCGCTGCCGGATGAGGCATTTCTTATTGCGAAAGGTAAACTCAATAGGGTCCTCAATGGTAACAACATTCTTCGTTGCATTCTCATTAAGATGCCTGAGCATCGCTGCCAGAGTCGTCGACTTACCACTGCCAGAAGGGCCTGTTACCAGAATAAGCCCTCTCGGTTTGAGGATAAGCTCCTTGAAAATCTGGGGCAACCCCCATTCGTCAATGGATGGAACGTAGAATGGCACGAACCGAAAGGCAAGGCTCATGACCCCTCTTTGTCGCAACACGTTGACCCGAAACCGGGCTAAGCCGGGAACACTATAGGCGAAATCCAGTTCCCATTCTCTGTCAAAAATTGTCCGCTGCTCCTCGCTGGACACCTGCTCCAGTGCAAGTTCGATATCTTTGGCGGTTTGTGGCGGCAAATCTTCTTGAAACACGAGCTCACCATGAATGCGAAAGACCGGTGGGCTTGGCACTGTGAGGTGCAAATCTGAAGCACCTCTGTTTACCATAAGTGTCAGAAGCTCATTTATGTGCATATTGAAACTCCGCGACCATCCGCCTCAGCCGGCTTTCCTGTTCATTCTTGTATTCCTCTTTAATCGACAATATCTCATCCTGGATGGCAAAGAAGGCGTCCACGACATCGGGGTCAAAATGATTACCTCGCCCCTCCCGCACAATGTCAAGAGATTCTTTCACTGAAAACGGTCCCTTGTAAGGCCGTAACGATGTCAGGGCATCAAAGACATCCGCGATGGCGACAATGCGCCCCGCCAGCGGAATCTCCGTGGCCCTCAGTCCCCGCGGATATCCACTGCCATCCCATGTCTCATGGTGAGTCAGGGCAATAACCTCCGCCAGACGGATGAATTCGGCATCAGAGCCCTGTAGAATCTCTGCCCCGATTATGGTATGTTTCTTCATAATTTCCCAGTCGTCGGCATCCAGGCTCCCTGGCTTAAGCAAAATACGGTCCGGGATGGCAATCTTGCCCACATCATGCATGGGGGCGGCATACAGCACGTGTTCCACCTCGTTCTCTCCTGAGCCCATCTCACGAGCAATAGCGGCACTGTACCGGCCTATCCGCTGTATATGAGCGCCGGTATCCGCGTCCCTGTACTCTGCGGCCCGGGCCAGCCGGTAAATAGTATCAAGCGAAGCCAGCTTTATCTTGCCCAGAGCCTGCCTTAGTTCTGCGGTTCTCTCTGCAACCATTTCCTCTAGATGTTGCTGGTAAGCCCTGTTTTCCAGCTCCAGTCTCCTCTTCTCGAGGGCCCGGCCCACACTGAGAAGAACATCATCAAGGCTGAAGGGCTTGGCAATATAATCATAGGCACCATGCTTCATACACTGCACAGCGATATTGGTGTCACTTATCGCCGTAGCCATAATTACAGCTGTATCGGGAAAGGAAGCTTTTATCTCCGGCAGCAGTTCAACCCCGGATCTACCTGGCATCTTAATATCGAGAAGCACCAGACTGGCCGCATTATCCTTCAGCTTTTCAACAGCTTCCTCGGCATTACATGCATCCTCACAGCGATACCCCTCGTCTGTGAGCACCTGCTTCAGAAGACCTCTGATTGCCTGTTCATCATCAACAATCAATATGGTTTCTTGCGAAGTATTTATCATGCGCATCCTTTTCCTGACTGCTTACCGATGGGCAATTCAACGACAAACGTGGCGCCCTCGCCTGGCTCGCTCTCAGCGTATACCTTGCCACCATGTTCGGTAACTATCCCGTGACAAATACTCAGACCAAGGCCGGTACCCTTGCCCACCTCTTTGGTGGTGAAGAACGGAGTGAAGAGTCTCTTCATGTCATCCGGACTGATTCCGGGGCCGTCATCAGCAATAGAGGCCCGGACTACATCCCCGACCCGTTCCGTAGTAACGGTGAGCCTGCCTCTGCTCTGAGCTTCAAGCATAGCCTGTTCGGCATTGATGATGATGTTTATGAAGACCTGCTGTAGTTGAGCTCCGTTGCCTAGAACCTGAGGCAGGTCAGTGGCCAATCGAGCCACGACCTTTATATTGTTTACCCGTTGATCATAGGAGCGCAGCCGTAGTACATCTTGAATGATGCTGTTAATATCCACCAGCGCCTTTTCGGTTCCTTGCTGGTAAGCAAAGGCGAGAAGCCCCTTTACTATATTGGAGGCACGCATGGCTTCACCATTGACGGTTTCCAGGTCGTCTTTGAGATCTGCCGGAAGGTCTCTTCTTAGTAACAGGCCAGAGAAACCAATGACACCGGTGAGCGGATTATTCAACTCATGGGCTATCCCGGATACAAGCTGTCCGATGGAAGCCAGGCGGTCCGTTAGCATGAGCTGCTCCTGCATTTTCTTGCGCTCGCTGATGTCTCTGGCAATGGTGATGTGACCGACCGGATTGCCCGAAGCATCCTTTAGCACACTGGTGCTTAACTCACCGGGGAACTCAGAACCATCTGCCCTGAGCAGAGTGCATTCGACGCCTCTAATTCCCCCCTGTGTTATAGCTTTCTTCATGTTGGCTGCTATTCTCTCGTGGTCGCCAGGAGCGACCAGTTCAAAGGCACTTCTCCCTTGAAGCTCATCCCTGGAATTGAAGCCATGCATCTCCATCGTCCTTTGGTTTACCTCGGTGATGATACCTTCCAAATCAATAACTGATACCCCATCGGAGACCGACTCAAACATCTTCCGTAGCTTCTCTTCACCCTTTGCCAGTTCTTCCTCAGCCTTTTTTCGTCCGGTGATGTCTCTGGCCAGCTCGAGACAGGCGACAATTCTCCCCCCGGCATCTCTAATAGGATTGGCCGTGTTCTCCCAGAAGGCAACCTGCCCCGAAGGCATTACCTTCCTCCTTTCAACAGTGTGAGACTCGCCATCCCTGAATGCCATTGCCACCGGGCACTCAGGGCACACTTTGTCTCTGAAGCCATAAGTTCGGTAGCATTTCTCCCCCAAGTGATCACCACCAGCACCTATCCTCGACCGCTCATTCTGATAAATAATGTTGTATTGTGTATCCTGTATAGTGAGGGAGTATTCCATAGCATCTATTAGTGATTGCAACTTATTCTTTTCAACTTGTAGCGCCTCCTCCACTTCCTTGCGCTCGGTAATGTCCATATAGTTACCCAGGGTTGCCTGTCTCCCACGGTACTGGATGGGGCTAACTGATTCCATTACCCACCTGATACCGCCCGTCTTGTCAATCACCCTGAACTGGTATGCCGAGGTAACTTCGCCCTTCAGCATCTTGATGGCGTTTTCCCTCACCTTCTCCCTGTCCTCGGGAAAGACGAACTCTAAAGAATCCATGCCTGCCAGTTCATTCTCCCGGTAGCCGATGCAACTCCGGAAAGCCGGGTTGGCATAGCAGAACTTCCCATCCTGTACAATGTAAACTCCAAACGGCGATTTCTCAGCCAGAGTCTCAAATAAGACTTCCATCTCTGTTCGTGCAACCGCTAATCCCATGTGCGCGCTCTCCTACATACTCCGACTTATCGCAGTAACTCGACTGGTCTTCGTTCTAATGGTCTCCACCTGAGCTGCGGTGAATAGTCGCCAGCCCCGCCAGTCCCGGTATTCGACGTCGGAGAATATCCCTTCTCTTATCCACCTGAAGAGAGTATTTCTGCTGATGCCTACCAACCGGCAAACCTCGGCTGTCCTGTAGTAAGTCTGATCGTCAACAATAACCGGCATACCTCTATCCTTTGAAACTACTCAGGTATACCATACTATGCCCCACGTTTGGAGAAGCGTCAATCACCCATTTGTACCGATTGTCCTGACACCTTAGTACTGGACCGTTCGCCAGACCCCATACATCGGATACCTGATACGAAGCACAGGCATTGTGTCCATAGTCTCCTATTCCGACTGCCGGCCAGCGCAATGAGGTCGCCGGACTTATCATGCTCAGGCTATAGCGAGAGGCGAGATGGGCCGATTTCCGCAACCGGAAAGACAGCCGCACAGCGTTGCGTTGCGTAGCGCCAACCTCGGGTGAACGACTGCTCCGATTATCGCTTCGTGATGGGCGAAACTAGTTCTTCGTCTTTTCTCAGTTCAATAATGCGGTCGCGGATCATAGCAGCTTTTTCAAACTCCAGATTCTTGGCCGCTCTTTTCATTTCAGATTCCAGTTGCTTGATAAGCCGGCTGATTTCCACTTTGGAAACCGGACTAACCGTATAAGGAGTCCTTGTCTCGGCTACTGTTTGGACTCTCTCAGTTATATCCTTGATTGCCTTTTTGATTCCCTGGGGAGTTATGCCGTGCTCCTTGTTGTAAGCTTCCTGGACCTGTCGGCGGCGGCTGATTTCCTGTATAGCTTCCTCCATAGACCTGGTGATGGTATCGGCATACATTATGACATGCGCATTTAGATGCCTGGCAGCACGTCCCATGGTCTGAATAAGCGCTTCTTCCGACCTCAGGTAGCCTTCTTTATCAGCATCGAGTATGGCTACCAGGCTTACCTCAGGCAAGTCCAGTCCTTCACGAAGGAGATTAATACCCACCACCACGTCGTAGACACCAAGGCGGAGGTCACGGAGAATTGCTACTCGCTCTAAAGTCTCTACCTCCGCATGCAGGTATTGAGTTCTTACCCCCATTTCTCTTAAGTAGTCGCTCAATTCTTCTGCCATTCGCTTGGTCAACGTAGTTACCAGACAACGTTCTTTCTTAGCTACTCTGCCCTTTATTTGATGAATAAGGTCATCGATTTGCCCCCTAACTGGCTTGACCTCCACGGTAGGCTCGAGCAAACCAGTGGGGCGAACCAATTGCTCCACTACCTGTTGGCTGCGCCCACATTCATAAGGCTTGGGCGTGGCGGAGACGTAAATAACCTGGTTGATGCGCTTGTTAAACTCCTCGAAATTCAATGGGCGATTATCAAGTGCCGAAGGGAGGCGAAAGCCATAATCAACCAGTGTCTGCTTTCGAGAAATGTCACCATGATACATGCCCCTGATTTGCGGCAGGGTGATATGCGATTCGTCGATGAAGAGCAGGAAGTCACCAGGAAAGTAATCCAGCAAAGTCCAGGGGCTGCTTCCCGGCGCACGCCGCTGGAGATGCCGGGAGTAGTTTTCCACGCCGGTGCAGTATCCTATTTCCTGAAGCATTTCAATATCGTAATTAGTCCGCGCCTCAAGCCGCTGGGCTTCCAGGAGTTTTCCCTGGCTTCTTAACTCCTCCAGTCTTGCCTCCAGCTCGGCTTTGATATCCTGGATCGCCCTCAGTAATTTGTCGCGAGAAGTAACGAAGTGCTTCGCGGGATAGATATCTACCTGGTCGCGATCAGCCAGTACCTCGCCAGTCAGAGGATCGACCTCCACAATACGCTCAATCTCATCGCCCCAGAATTCGATTCTGAGAGCTGTCTCTTCATAAGCTGGCTGAATCTCTAGAGTGTCACCTCGAATACGGAATCTACCCCTGGTGAAGTCGTGGTCATTTCTTTCGTATTGCATATCCACCAAACGGCGTACCAGCTTGTCACGCTTGTAGTGTTTGTTCTTTTCCACGGTAAGGACAAAACTGTGATATTCTTCAGGTGCGCCCAGGCCGTAAATGCAGGAGACCGAAGCAACAATAACTACATCTCGACGTGTGAAGAGAGCCCTGGTAGCAGCGTGCCGCAATTTGTCAATCTCTTCATTTATATCGGTTTCTTTCTCGATATACAGGTCGGTGCTGGGGATATAGGCCTCCGGCTGATAGTAGTCATAGTAGCTTACAAAATACTCCACAGCATTCTCGGGGAAAAACTCCTTGAACTCAGTTGTTAGCTGAGCGGCCAAAGTCTTGTTGTGACAAATAACCAGCGTTGGCCTTTGTATTCTCTCGAGTATGGTGGCCATGGTGAACGTCTTGCCACTGCCAGTGACGCCAAGCAGTGTCTGTTCCCGGTAGCCCTTGTGCACACCCTCGACTAGCTTATCGACCGCCTGCGGCTGATCCCCGGTAAGATGAAAATCGGCAACTGTTCTAAACTGAGGCATCGAATGCACTCACCACAATAGAAAACAACAAATGGGGTATGCACTTTACCCAACCATCTACTATATGTGGTGGATGGCCTCCTACGATCATTTGACGCGGCACGGGGGCGCAATCAACTGCCTGCTGCATCAAACGGTAGAAAAGTAAACCACGGGCTCTAGATGTGCGTCGGTTAAACCTGAACGTAAACTCATCAAGATAATAATCAAGGTGCGCCGGACGGATCGCACCTTGATGGATGCCAAGCCACCATCGATCTAGTAGGGATGCGACACGATGGACACGAGGGATAACAACATGAGCAGGATCTCCACTTGCAGAGATGTTCGTCACAATGTGACTGTAACCCAAGGTTTCTATGTCTTCGTAGCCGACCCATCCATCAGTCCGAACTTCCGCTCCCTTTTGCACACTATTCAACACGAATTCGTGAAGGCTCACCACCGACACATCTGGAATGATAGACATGCGTATTCTACCTGTACCACGTCCCCTAACTTCTGCTGCTATAGCTACGATCGACTTTCGATTAGCGCCACGACCGCGAACTTTCGTCCCATGACCTCCAACGTAAGTTTCATCAACTTCAATAGCTCCGCTCAACTGGTCTCGCCCAGGGCGTACCATGGCGCGACGCAGTTTATGCAGCCAAATCCATGCAGTATTGTAACTGCCAAGACCGAGTACCCTTTGCAACCCAAGGGCATTGGCTCCATGCTTCTGACTCGTCACAAACCATATGGCAAGAAACCACGTCCTAAGTGGTTTGTGAGTTCCATGAAACAATGTTCCCGCAGCAACGGATGTTTGACATTTACAGTCTCGACACAGAAAGAGGCCACGCCCCATCAAAGACGGCTTCTCTGTGTTGCACCCGCAACTGGGACAGCTGAAACCTTTCGGCCACCGAAGCTTCGCAAGATAGTCAAGGCAAGCATTTTCACTGCTAAACCACTCATCAAACTCCTGGAATGTTCCAGGATAATCAATGCCGGACATTGGTTGTCTTGGCTCTTCCATAACCATATACTACATCTTGTGGCCGGTTGAGTAAAGTGCATACCCCATAACAACAATTCCTAATATACAGGAAACCACCAAATTTGCATAATCGAGCCAAGAAGTAGCACCAGCTAAATATGCCGTACTGAACCAAGGCTTGTTTCAGGTATCAGGCTATGCTAGAATTTCTCCACGCTTGATGTAAATGGAAACTGCAAAAGAAGGGAACTGATGACATGAAGTCCTATGATGAACTCTCTGAAGAGCAAGCGAAAAGAGAACAAAGTCTCTCATCCAAGTTAATGGCAGAGGTTGGGATAGAGGAATTGTCTGGCTTTGAAACTGAGCTGGGCGAGCGGCAAACCGAGACTTTGTTTAAGATAACCACCGAGATAGAAGACACCAAGAATGCCCTGGATCAGGTTGAGCAGCTTGCTCAGAGGCTCAGGAAACACCTGGAGCGGTTGAAAAAGCTGCATCAAATTCTCTCCAAGTAAGGTCAAGCCACACCGAACACAGCGCAATGAAGTCTGAATTGGAAACATCGGTTAGACTTCGTTTTGCGCCCAGTCCCACAGGTTACCCTCATTTAGGAAACATCAGGACCGCTCTATTCAACTGGCTCTTTGCGCGACATCACGACGGCAAGTTTATTCTGCGGATTGAAGATACTGACGTTGCTCGCAAGGTAGAAGGCGCAGTGGAGGCAATACTGGACAGCTTGCAGTGGCTGGGATTGGACTGGGATGAAGGGCCTTTCTACCAATCACAGCGGTTGTCCAACTACCATGAATTTGTCCACAGATTGCTTCGTGATGGTTATGTATATGCGTGCTTCTGCTCTCAAGAGCGATTACAGGCAATGCGTCAAGAACAGGTAAAACGTAAACAGCCGCCGAAATACGATCGCCACTGCCGAGAGCTAACACAACATGAAAGGACACAGCTAGAGGCAACAGGGGCTACTCACGTGATTCGCTTCAAAACGCCTCTCGAAGGTGAGACTACTGTGTACGACTTAATTCGTGGCCCGGTGACTTTCCAGCACGATACCCTGGACGACTTCGTCCTGCTCAAGTCTGATGGTTATCCCACATATCATCTGGCTAATGTGGTCGATGACCATCTAATGGCTATTTCACACGTCCTCAGGGCTGATGAGTGGCTTTCCAGCACTCCTCGACACGTTCTGCTCTACCAGGCTCTGGGCTGGCAACCTCCCCAATTTGCTCATTTGCCCATGATCCTGGGACCTGACCGCGCCAAGCTGTCCAAAAGACACGGGGCTACCACGGTCACCGAATATAAGAAGCAAGGATATCTCCCGGAGGCAATGACCAATTTCCTGGCCCTTTTGGGCTGGTCCCTTGACGACCGAACTGAGTTATTATCCCTAGAAGAATTGATAAAGCACTTCTCCCTGGAGAGGGTGGGCAAGACAGCGGCTATCTTCAACAAAGATAAGCTGGAATGGATGAACGGGGTTTATCTGCGCAAACTCAGCCTGGGCGAATTTGTCCAGCGAGCGATGCCGTTCTTAGATAGAGATTTACCGGAATCAGTAATGCGTCCATTGGATGACAGTTACGTCAGCCAGGTTCTGTCACTCATTCAAGAGCGAGCCAGAACTTTGGCTGAGGTCACCCAGCTTGCCAGTTTCTTCTTCCTTGATGAGCTGCAATATGATACAGGCCTGCTTTTGAGCAAGAAACTGGACGCCAAACCGGCCGCCGAAGCCATTACGATTGCTTCGCAAAGGTTAAAAAGTGTAATAGACTGGGATGCCACTACACTCGAGGATATCCTGCGCCCCCTGGCTAAGGAGCTCAACTTGGGCACAGGGGAATTCTTCGGCTTGTTAAGGGTAGCCGTTACAGGGCGTACCGCGGCGCCGCCGTTATTTCAGACCATGGCAATATTGGGGAAAGAGAAATGCCTGAAACGATTAAATGCGGCATTGCAGCTGCTGTCCGGCTTATCTTAACTGCCATGTCACATCTGACTTCCGAGCAGACCTCTGGTCAGTTTCGTCCCTTGTTTAGCTTGCCGGACTAGTCAAGAATTCACAATCTTTGCTATGATAAGATGGCTTACGGTATCCGCCTTTTACAGAGTTGTGCAAACTCTGTGATTGAAATTATGCCGCCTAAGCTTTGTGTGATACGCAGGACGGAGTCTCTTACCTGAAGGAAGGTCCAGACCGATGAGCGGAAAAGGACAAGGTACTCGAGTTCATTACGGTTGGATTATTATTTTCACAGGGATGCTGGCTGCTGTTGCTGCCCACGGCTTTGGCAGGATGTCTTATACCCTCATCCTTCCCGAAATGAGAGACGGGCTGGGGATTACCTATACGCAGGCCGGTCTGCTCGCCACGGGGAATCTTGTCGGTTATCTGGTTTTTGCAGTTATCGGAGGTTTTTTGGCCTCCAGGTATGGCGCCCGCCGTATTATTTCCCTTTCTTTGTTGCTCATGGGCATCTGTATGCTGCTGACGGGAATTGCCAATTCTTTTGAATGGGCTTTTTCCATGCGCCTGTTGACCGGGCTGGGGAACGGGGGCGCATACGTGCCGGCTATGGCCCTGGGGTCTATCTGGTTCACCATGCGCAGGCGTGGTTTTGCCACGGGCATCGTCTCCGGTGGAATCGGGGTGGGAACATTCTTGGGAGGGCTTATCGTTCCCCGTATTTTGCTCACTTATGGCGCCGACGGGTGGAGGTATTCCTGGTACTATCTCGGTGGTGCCGTCCTGTTCATAGCCCTCCTTGCCTATCTTCTGCTCCGCGACCGTCCCCAAGATTTGGGCCTGGAGCAGGTAGGAGCCTCCACCAAGGTAAACTCCGCAGGAGACCAAAACCCTACCCCACCTCAAAGGCCTTCCTCTTCCGGTTCTACCCCCACGTCTTCAGGGACCGCCGGGAAAAAGCCTCCCCCCAACCTACAGTGGGGGCTGATTTACAGGGTTAAGGAGGTCTGGTACCTGGGATTGGTCTATTTGGCATATGGCTTTTCCTATGTTATCTACATGACCTTTTTCAAGGCTTTTCTTTCCGACGAAATAGGTCTTAATGTCGTTTTGGTAGGCTACCTGTGGGCACTGGCAGGAGGCCTCAGCGCTTTTTGCGGCGTTATTTGGGGTGGGTTATCTGACCGCCTGGGCAGGAAGCGGGGGGCAGCTCTGGCTTACCTTACCCTCGCTTTATCCTACCTCCTTTTTGCCCTTTTTGATACGCTTCCAGCCTTTTACCTTTCCGTTTTCCTTTTCGGTCTGAGTGCCTGGAGCATCCCAACCATCATGGCAGCGGCAGCAGGCGACTACGTAGGCCCCCAGCTTGCTCCAGCCGGACTCGGCTTTATCACACTCTTCTTTGGTATTGGCCAGGCGCTGGGACCATATGTGGGAGGCTACCTCAAAGACCTGACAGGAAGTTTTGTTCTCCCCTTTATCCTGGCGACTGCTGTGTCGGTGGCAGGAATGGTGGGCTCACTGCTGTTGAAAAAACCGGCCACCGAAGTACCTTCTGAAATCCGGGGCAACCGCTAGCCCTTGAGCTTAGAACTGTCCCAGTTACTGACAATCTTTGCTTCAGAAGCTGGAAAGGTATTGACAAGGTTTTATACTTACAGTAACAATATACCATGTAACGAAACTAGGAGGAGGGCATTATGACGACGGCTTATTGCATGAAGTGCAGAAAAAAGGTCGAAATGAAGAACCCAAACCGGGTTACACTCAAGAACCGCAGACCGGCAACACAGGGTGTCTGTCCTGCTTGTGGCACCAAGGTATTTAGAATAGGAAAAGCCTAAACATTCATAGTCGAGTCGGCACCTCGCGTTCAGGGACTTACACGCTGCTAGTAACACCTCCTGCATTGGCTTAAAACGGTGGGTGAGCGGACTTAGGCCTCGAGCGGACATTTATTTCCAGCCATAGTAGCACCTTTTTGGGGAATGGCCCCAGAAAGCGGCAGTCCAGGCGGCTCTATAGATTACCGTCTTCCACCAAACCTGTGGTTGTTCCCGTATTCTGTACCTTGCAACTGCTCAAGTCGCCCCTTTGATGTTGCCCTATGCCCTGATTTCATCGGCATATACACTGGAGCTCGTACAGCCAAGCCCCCATGGGATTCTGCCTTTGTGTACTGACTTCGGGCAATGGTGCAGGACTTTCAATTCACTCGAATTTAGGGTAAACTTTGGCAAGTATGGAACGTAAATACGATCCTCAGGAAATCGAAGGGAAATGGCAGCAGAGGTGGGCAGCTGACAATATTTACGAAGTAACCGAAGACAGTAGACGCCCCAAGTTCTACGCTCTGACCATGTTTCCCTATACCTCGGGAGACCTCCACATTGGTCATTGGTATGCCATGGCACCTTCCGACGTCCATGCCAGATTCAAAAGGATGCAGGGCTACAATGTACTCCATCCCATGGGATTTGATGCTTTCGGGTTACCGGCAGAAAATGCCGCTATCAGCCATGGAATTCATCCTTATGACTGGACAATGAGAAACATTGAGAATATGCGCCGGCAACTCAGAAGTATGGGGGCGATATATGACTGGAAGCGCGAAGTGGTTACTTGCTTGCCCCAGTATTACAAGTGGACGCAGTGGTTTTTTCTCAAATTCTATCACGCTGGTCTCGCGTATCAGGCTGAGGCCATGGTCAACTGGTGCCCCAGATGCCAGACAGTACTAGCTAATGAACAAGTGATCGGTGAAGGTTCTTGTGAGAGGTGTGGCACCCTGGTTACCAAGAAAGCGCTTAAGCAATGGTTCTTCAGAATTACCAAATACGCTGAAGAACTTCTTGACCATAGTCATCTGGATTGGCCAGAACGCATCAAGATAATGCAAAGGAACTGGGTGGGCAAGAGCGAGGGCGCTGAAATTTCCTTCGGACTGGAGCATGACGGCGTAGAACAGAAAGAGATGAGAGTGTTTACCACTCGCCCTGATACTATTTTTGGGGTGACTTTCTTCCTCCTGGCCCCAGAGCACCCCTTGGTTCCTCAATTGACTACCCCGGAGCACAGAACTGAAGTTGGCGAGTATATTGCTCGGTGTCAGCAACAAACTGAGTATGAACGGGTGGCAATGGGCAGGGAAAAGACAGGGGTCTTTCTGGGGAGCTATGTTATTAATCCGCTGAGCAGAGAGCAAGTGCCCATCTGGATTACTGATTATGTATTACCGACTTATGGCACTGGAGCAGTAATGGCAGTTCCTGCTCATGATGAACGCGATTTTGAATTCGCCAGGAGGTTCAAGCTACCTGTACGAACGGTTATTGCTCCCCCGGACTGGTCAGGTGAGGAATTGACGGAACCATATACCGGGTCAGGTACAATGGTGAACTCAGGGCAGTTTACCGGTTTGGCCAGCGACCAGGGATATGAGGCAATCTGTGCTTTATTGGAGAAACAAGGACGGGGCAAGCGGTCGGTTGTTTATCGCCTTCGCGATTGGTTGATCTCAAGGCAGAGGTATTGGGGGGCACCCATACCTATAGTTTATTGCCACAAATGTGGCACAGTCCCTGTGCCTGAGAGGGATTTGCCTGTTTTGCTTCCTCCCGATGCGGAATTCAGACCTACTGGGGAATCTCCTCTGAAACATTGCCCGACTTTCGTCAACACCACCTGCCCTCAGTGTTCGGGGCCGGCACGAAGGGAAACCGATACGATGGATACCTTTATGTGTTCTTCCTGGTATTTCTTGAGGTACGCCAGTCCTGAAACTGAGGACGCCCCTTTCCATGCCGCCAAACTCAAGTATTGGTTACCTGTAGATTTGTATACTGGGGGCGCCGAGCACGCAGTTATGCATCTCTTCTACGCCCGTTTTTTCATCAAAGCGTTGAGGGACATGGGCCTGATCCACTTTGACGAGCCTTTCACTCGCCTGTTCAATCAGGGAACCATAATTTACCGCGGTGACAAGATGAGCAAATCTAGAGGTAACGTAGTTGCCCCCGATGACTACGTGGCTGAACTAGGAGCCGATGCCGTTCGTGCATATCTTATTTTTATTGGTCCTTGGGAGCTGGGGGGAGAGTGGAACGATAGTGGCATTATAGGCATCAGCCGCTGGCTAAATCGGGTGTGGAGCATGGTAACAGCAGACTACACCCCGGCTTACGGGGATGCTGCCAGCCCTGATGAGGAGAAAGAATGCCTCCACATAACTCATAAGACCATCAAGAAGGTTACTGCTGATTTGGAGAGATTCCGGTTCAACACCATGCTGGCTAGCCTAATGGAATTCACAAACTATCTGGCCAAGGTCAAGGAGAGCGGCGTGGTCCCTTATTCCTTGTGGCGAGAAGTTATCAGCCGCTTTCTGCTTCTCCTTGCCCCCACCGCATCTCACCTTGCTGAGGAGTTGTGGACCAGAATTGGGCATCCCTACAGTATTCATGACCAGGCATGGCCTGAGTATGATGAACAACTGGCCAAGGAAGAAGAGGTCACCCTGGTGATCCAGATAAACGGCAAACTGCGCGATAAGGTGCTTGTGCCTGCTTCCATAAGCGAACACGAGGCTAAGGAGCTGGCGTTAGGTCGAGAGAGAGTGAAGGCCTATATCGATGGGAAAAAAGTGAGCAACGTCATCTATGTCCCGAAACGGGTGGTGAATATTGTGCTAGCCGCGATGTAATCGGGGTAGTCAGAATACGAAGAACCTTGAAAGAAGAATGAAGCTAACATTTATCGGTGGTGGAGCTATGGGCGAAGCGATGGTCAAATGTCTCTTGAACAAGAACGTGGTTGGGCCACAACATATAGTGGTTAGCGATGTTAGTCCGCTGCGGCGCGAATTGCTGAGCAAGGAATACGGACTTAGAACTCTGGCTGATAATAGAAGCGCTGTGGAAAATGCTGACCTGGTCGTTCTGGCGGTGAAGCCCCAGAATTCGCTCCAGGTAATGGAAGAGATAAAAGGTCTATCGCCCGAACAGATAGTGCTATCCATAATAGCTGGAGCTACTCTCTCCAGCTTATGCCGGGGCTTAGACCATTCCTCGGTAATTCGAGCCATGCCTAATATGCCGGCGCAAATTGGGGAAGGAATGACCGTCTGGACAGCAACTGCTGAGACCGGCCAGAAGCAGAAAGAGCTAGCTCAGACTGTACTGGGGGCCTTGGGCAAGGAAATCTATGTTACTGACGAGAAATACTTGGGTATGGCCACTGCTTTAAGCGGCAGTGGCCCAGCCTATGTTTTCCTGTTCATCGAGACCCTCGTCGATGCTGGTGTGCATATCGGCTTGCCGCGAGACATAGCTCAAGAATTAGTGATACAGACTATACTTGGCTCTACCTGCACTGTTGAGAAGACGGGCAAACACCCCGCTGATTTGAGAAATATGGTCACTTCGCCAGGGGGAACTACCACCGAGGCTCTTCTTCGGTTGGAAAAAGGGGGATTCCGTTCTCTCCTTCTTGAGGCAGTGACTGCTGCCTATAATAAAGCTCAACAACTTTGAGGGCTGTACAAAGTGAATTCGCTTTTTGAATATCGCCACTGTCCCGGTTGCGGGCAAGATGATTTCGATGTGCTCTTTGAGTCTAATATGAAGGCTGCTGATTTCCGCAAAGCGGCAGAAACTGTGTATATGATACCTGGCAGAAAATGGGGAAGGCATGTCAGATGTCGGAATTGTCAGCTCATATATGTGAATCCCGTTGAGAAAACGGGCAGAATCAACGAAGCCTACTCCCAAATGAAGAGTATCGATGCTTCTATTGTTCGGAGAAGTCGTTTGACTGTTTCCCAATCACAAGTAAGCTTGATTAAGCAGTACAAGAATGGCACGTACCTGCTCGATATAGGCTGTGGTGAAGGGTTCTTTCTCTTCAATGCCGCCGGAGCTGGCTATGCTACTAAAGGAGTTGAGTTATCACAGGATGCAGCAGAATATGCCAGAAGGGAATTTGGCTTGGACGTGGAAGCAAAGCCCTTTGAAGAACTGCGATTTCCTGAAGACCATTTCGATGTAGTCACTCTCTGGCAAGTTCTGGAGCATGTGCCATACCCATTCATGATTCTCAAAGAAGCTCACAGGATACTGAGGCCCGGAGGGTTGCTGGCACTGTCAACTCCAGATATCAAGGGTGTACCGGCCAGAATCCTGGGCAGAAGATGGTGGAACATCAGGAGGCTGCATATCAACCAATTCACCACAAAGACTCTTGCGTCTATTCTCGAGAATGCTGGATTCAGAGATATATCCTCTGTCTCTTATAAGGAATCCATAAGCTTGCTCATGTTGTTGATACCCATACTGAAATATGTCAAATTGTATGAGCCTTTAAGGGGTTTGTTACGCACTAGCTCTATTCTGGGCAAAGCTATGAATAAAATGATGCTGGCATACTCCTCAAGCCTGGACAATTGCACCATGGTTGGTTTTAAATAGAGGTACAAAAATGGTAAATCTTACTCTGCCGAAGAGGATTGCGCTTGCCAAAAAGGGAATACAGACCTACATAACTAATCGGGCCATAATAGTTTCATACGAGGTAACACTTTCCTGCAACTGCAATTGCCGTCACTGTGACCTTGGAGGGGTTATAGATGATGAGAAGCAGATTGGACCCGAAGAGTATGCAGATTTGACTCGACGCTTGAGGCCACTTATAGCTCAGATTTCGGGTGGTGAGCCACTCCTACGCAAGGACATAGCAGCTGTGGTCAAGGCTATCAAGCAAGCCGACGACGTACCATATGTGATACTTGTTACCAATGGAGTGCTGTTGAACGAGAGCAATTACCTAGAGTTGCGTGAAGCCGGGGTCAATCAATTCTCCATCTCACTTGACTTCCCCGATGAGCGGCACGATGAATTTCGAAGGCGGCCAGGTCTATATAGGCGTTTGGAGCGAAGGCTTCCCCAGCTGGCAAAGTTTGGTTTCGGCGACATTATCTTGAACACGGCTATAACCCGAGCCAACATGAGGGAAATACTACCTCTGGCCAGGAAGGCCACCGAGTGGAATGTGGCCATATCGTATAGCGCATATACGGCGCTACGCACAAACGAGACAGCCTACTGCATCAACGATGGAGAGGACCTGGAAATCTTGCACCAAACCATTGAAGAACTTATAGTACTGAAAAAACAGGGCGTTAACATAGTCAACCCGTACGTCGTGCTCAGAAACACTGCAAAATTCTTTGAACAGGGATACATGCCGAATTGTAAGGCGGGCATAAGATTTCTCATCATAATGCCTGACGGCAGCTTGGTTCCCTGTTCACACCACCGCAGCAAATACACTACCCAAGAAGAGATGGCCGAGGGATTCTCCCGAACCAATCGATGCGGTGGCTGTTATGTCGCTATAAGGTCCTACAGCGAGCAGTCATTGCTGAGTCACATGAAGAGTATTCCCATGTACTTACGACAAACGGCCCCTCGCTGAGAGACGGCTATCGGCCGACCATCATAAGCGTCCGTTTGGGCTCAGACCAGAGCTTCATTGAACCACGAGCAAGGCTCAAGAAGAGACTAACTCGCCCCCGCCAGCCAACTCAGGGCGAATACCTCACTAAAGCTAGCCCATCTTTACCATTGACCACCCAAAACCGAAGCTAAAACAGGTAAACCAGGCGTTTTATGGACACTACATCTTTTTGATTCGTTTGGTCTTGAGTGGATTAGGAGGCAACCCCAGAGCGCGATAGACCTCGAGATGGAAGGGCTCGGGGTCTCCGGTTTGCCTGATATGTATCCGCTCTCCCTTC
>JAWOFK010000065.1:0-18679 GCA_046497565.1 Dehalococcoidia bacterium | reverse complement strand
CGACTCTCGGAGTAGGTGACGATAATACCGCTTACCTCGCTGAGTGGAGTAGCCTGTATCGATATACATCGTGTCCACACTATAATACATTACAGGAGATTTGTCAAGGGTTATTCCCCATAATTATTAGTGTGCACTTTCTCGAGATAACCTGAGGCTGTTTGAACGTGATTCCGGCTGGAAGATCCGGTGTAATATAGAAAGGCATCCTCCAGGCTGGGCTTATATAACTCGATGGATGATATAACGCACTCATGATTGTCGGCAAAGTCGATAAGCTGGGGTATCCTTTCTTCGGCGCCATCAATAGTCAACTCGAGGGAGCCATCACGCGCGTTAATCTTCTTGACCCAGGCAATTTGCTGTAGCAAATCAACCAGGCTGCCACTACTCTCTTTGTCTATCTGGAGTGAAACCCTATTCAGGCCCACCACCCGCTTGAGCTGTTCCGACGTACCCATGGCCACTATCTTACCCACGTCTATGATAGCCGCCCGGTGGCAGAGATAGTCCGCCTCCTCTATGTAGTGGGTGGTGAGGATTATGGTTGTGTCTTCTTGGGCATTCAGCAGTTTGATGTATTCCCACAGACTTCTTCTTGTTTGCACATCCAGGCCCAGGGTGGGCTCATCCAGGAACAGGAGTCTGGGATGATTCAGGAATCCCCGGGCAACCTCAAACCTGCGTTGAATACCACCCGAGCAATGCTCAATCTTGATATTCTCCCTTCCCCTTAAGTCCAGCAGGCCCAGCACCTCGGCGATTCTTTTCTCCCTGGTCTTTTTATCCATATGATACATGCGGGCATGGAAATCGAGGTTCTCTTTGCCGGTGAGGAACGTATCGATGGCCGGGTCCTGAAAGACGATGCCGATGCATTCCCTGACCCTGTCTCTTTGCTGCACAACATCGTATCCGCAAACGCTGGCCGAGCCCGCAGTGGGGTTCAGTATGGTGCACAGCATCTTTATGGCTGTGGTCTTGCCGGCTCCGTTGGGCCCGAGAAAGCCGAATATCTCTCCCTCCGCAACGTTCAGGCTGATATGGTCTACGGCGACCAGACCGTCGAATTCTTTGGTCAGAGAGTCGATCTCTATAGCATTATCCATGCAGCTCACCTTCCAGCTTCTTCCCCACATAGTGCAGGAAGACATCCTCCAGGCTCGGCTTACGTTCGGCGATCGAGGAGATAACAACGCCGTGGCTGCGGGCCAATCTCACTATTTCGGGTATCTTCATCCCCCCATTTCCCGTGCTTAACTCCAGTTGCCCGTTATGCTGGCTGACCTTCTTGACCCAGCTCATTTTGCCCAGCAGACCGGCGAACTCATCGGCCGGAGCCTCACGGGCAAGCTTGACCGAAAGCATGCTGCCTCCCAGAGAATCCTTTAATGCTTTGGGGGTGTCCACCACGACGATCTTGCCCTGCTCCAGGATAGCTATCCTGTGGCAGAGGTACTCCGCTTCCTCGATGTAATGAGTATTGAGCAAGATGGTGGTGCCCGATTCCCTGTTCAACCTCCTGGCGTAGTCCCATAATAGCCTTCTCGTCTGAACATCCAGACCCAGAGTGGGCTCGTCCAGGAACAGAATCCGGGGAGAACTCAACATCCCTCTGGCTATCTCAAGCCTGCGTTGCATGCCGCCGGAGTAATATCTTACCAGTGTATCCTGCTTGTCCTTCAATCCTACCAGGTCCAGAGCTCGAGATACCTGTTCGTCCCTCACCTTCCCGGGAAGGTGATACAGTCTGGCGTGAAAGTCCATGTTCTCCCTGCCCGTGAGATAGATATCCAGGCTCAGCTCCTGAAACACGATGCCGATGCATTCCCTGACCCTGTCCCTTTCCTTGTTGATATCATAGCCGCATACCGCAGCTGTGCCGGAGCTGGGATTGAGCGCCGTGGCCAGCATCATGATGGTGCTCGTCTTGCCGGCTCCGTTAGCGCCCAGGAAACCAAAAATCTCGCCCTCTTCGATTTCGAACGAGATATGGTCTACCGCGACAACATGACCAAACATCTTGGTCAAGCCGTCAACTGTTATTGCCTTCATGCTGCGTCTGTCCCGATTTTATCGGGAGAAACAAGGTCCCGACCCAGGCGAAATGCATCCTCGAGAGCGGCAGGACGCTCCCCTATCTGGCCCCTGTCGTCAATGCCTCTGACCAGTAAGTCACCGGCATATTCCACGCCTATGGCATCGAAGAAGTACTTCACCGTGAGCACTGCGCCGTCAAAGAGCTTCTCCCCCCGGGTAGCACCTACCGAGATGAAAGCCCCCCGCCGTATTCGCTTATCCTCGTCTCCCACGTGCAGCACGTGTCTTCTTACCCACAGCGCCTGGCACCTGTCCACCAGTGCCTTGGCCTGGGCGGTGATGCCATAGAAGAATATCGGTGAAGCGAGGATAACATGGTCCGCTTCCACAAGCCTGTCATAGAGCGGCTTCATATCGTCCTTGATGGAGCAGTTGCCATCCTTGAGACAGGCATATATTTCCAGGCAGGGCGTGATCTTGAGCTTTGAGACCAGCACCTTTTCCACCTCGGCTCCTGCCTCATGGGCGCCTGCCAGCGCCTTGTCGAGAAGAAGCTCGGTATTGCTCTGCCTCCTGGGGCTGCCCATAATGCCTAATACTTTCATAATCACCCTCCTTAAGTGTCTTTCAGCCTGCCGCTCGCACCATACGAAGTCATGCAGAAGACTATCGGTCATCTTCTTCAGACGCCATACTTATCGCGTAGTATCTGCGAGATTTCCGGCAGGAAGGCAAATGCTTTCTCAACCAGCGCTTCCTCCGCGCTGGAGACCGGGCATTGGCCTGCCGTCTTATCGCCGGTGTCGACCTGTCCTGTGTCGCTGAGGCAGCACCTGGCCGGCGCCACCAGTGCCTGCTCTGCAATCTGCTTCAAGGGCAAACCCGTATTTTCCGAGACCACCTCCCAGTAGTCCGAGAGCGTGGCAGCCAGTGTTTCCGGTGTCTGCCTCGCCAGTATCGTGGATTCGGTGGGGACTATGCCCCAGGAGATAACTCCGCCTTTTGTAATGAACTCAGCCACGCTGCTGGCATATTCCACGGGCATGAAGCCGATTTGATAGGCGTCGAAGGACAAAATTTCCACCCCCAGCTCCAGCAGATAGGGCAAATTTACCTCGGCACAGAGGTGCAGCCCCCTGGGACCTTCCAGGCCTTCCACAAAATTGTGGTAGTCTTCTGTGGCCTGCTGCTCATTATACCCCGAAAGGCCGCTGAACACATAACCCAGCCCGGGCTCATCCAGCCAGACAAAGGCATTGGGATTGCTTGCCCTAAGCTCCTGATACTGGCTGTTGGCTTTCTTCTGAATAAAATCAAACAGGATACCTCTGGCCGAATCGTTATAGATGATGGGCTTGAGGCTCTCATCCAGCACCTTGAAGCCGAAGCTGACGGGGCCGGTGACCTGTCCCCGGACGGCCCTGTAACCCTGAAGCTCCCTGGACAGAAACTTGTGGAATACTGCCGAATACTCGGCGGTGAGGGCAAAAGTCTGGGGGTCGTCCATTCTGGTGAAATACTCATCAAGCTCCTGTTCGAATCGGGCAGTGTTGAACGCGAGCCTCTCCTTGTCGAAGTCGATGGCTATACCGGGGAAGTTCTGCGACGTTTGAATATACATATCTTCATAGAGGCTCACTTTGGGAAGCTGGGGCCAGAAGGGGATGTCCAGGCCCAGGGTAAGCTCCAGCGCCCGCTCAATATCCGTATGAGGCATTATCCCCATAGCGGTGGTGCCGCACCTTGCCTCGAATGCTACCATCGGTTTCCGGTCTCTCCTCCCGCAATTGTCTCCAGCGTCACACCATGAAGGCACATATACCTGGATGTTATTTCGCCTACGTCAGATTCATATGCCCAGCTTTTTGCGGTTCGCTTCTATGTGGGCCAGGATAGCATCAACAGCCTGAACGGGGTCTGTCTCGACATTCAATATGCCGCCGGTCAGCTGCTTGCAGTCCTGCGTCAACAACTGGATCAGGTTCGGTGCTCCGGTGACCGCCGGCACGGGATTGACGTAGGTATAAAGGCCCAGCGCGAGGGCGAAGACGGCATCGATGGTGGCCTTCTGTTCCATGTACTCAGGGGCGACGGCAGCGACAGGGAGGTCGGGGACGGGAACGCTTCCCAAAGCACCAGATACCGCCGCCAGCAAGTCAGCCAGGCGTCCGGTATCGGTACAGGTCCCATAGCTGAGTACGGGAGGAATCTGAAGGCTCTGGCAAAGTCCGCTCAGTCCGGGGCCGGCGAATTTCTGTGCCTCCGGACTACAGAGACCGGCGACCTGCATGGCCCCGTTGCCGCATCCCAGCGATAGTACAAGAATGTCACGCTTGATCAACTCTTTGGCTATGCGGACACTGTGCACGTCCTGGCCCGTATCCCTCAGGGTCGTGCAGGAAACAAGACCGGCTACCCCTCTAAGGGTGCCGTCCTTTATGGCTTCCAGGAGAGGGTCCAGCGTGCCGCCCAGGGCATCCACTATGCTCTCGGTGGAGAATCCGACCACAGCCTCTCCCACGGGCAGTTGGGTGACCGGCTCGACCGAGGCCCGGCGCTCCTTGAAGTTGTCCACTGCCATCTGCAGTAGTTGGGCAGCTTGCTTTTGTGCTTCTTCCGGCAGGTAGTTGATGCGGTCGGTAACGCCTTCGAAGGACACTAGCTCGCTCACCGGTATGAGTTTGAATTTATACTGCCTGGCATATAACGGGTCGATGGGCATGGAACAGTTCATATCACAGACGAAAAGGTCTACACAGCCGCTGGCCAGGACTGCCTCCTGCATAATCCAGTTGCCGGTGAAACCGTAGAATACGTCGTCCATTTCCCACCTTTGAATCATCTCCTGACCGGTCTCGATGTTGGCGATTATGCGCAGGCCCCTGGCTCCGGCAGATTTCGCCTTCTCCTGCCATTCCGGCTTTCGTGCCAGCTGGACCACGGCGAAGCCGAGAAAAGGTTCGTGTCCGTTGGGCAGCACATTAACGTAGTCGGGGTCCAGTACACCGAGGTCGACCCTCATCTTGTGGGGCCGGGGGATGCCGAAAAGGATATCCTGGCAGTATTCATTGACAATCTGGCTCTGATAGGCCATGGCCAGGCCGAGTCGCATAGCCTTGAGGGCCAAACTGGCATAGTAACCATCGACATTGGTCAGGCAGGAACTGGTGGCCAGCATCATCTCACCGTAAATGCCGCCCGGGAAAATCTCCAGTTTCCTCCAGGCCTCTTTGCGCTCTTGAGGAGCCAGCAGCTCCACGATCTGGCTCGGTTCGTAATACTTTCTGTTGAAATCAGCTTCGGCAAAATCGCACAGGCGAATGGCGATCTGCTCGTCGGGGCCCGAAGTGTCTATGCCCAGCCGCGCGGCGAAGTCCTTCAGCTTGCCGGGCTCCTTGATTTCGAAGGGCGTCTTACCCTGTGCGGTAGCCCTGAGGGTCTTTATGGTCTGGTCCGCGTGGTACTGATAGGTGGAGGCGCCCATGACATTCCTGAGGAGCATCATGCGCATCGCCATACCGTCTCCCGTAATACCGCACACGCCTCTCTTGTCCTTGGCAACGTCGGCGCGGCAGGGCCCGTTGGAGCAAAAATCGCAGCGGACTCCTCCCATGCAGAAAGGACAGCGCTGGTCGGGATTGCCGCCCATTCCCTGCGCTTCGTACCTGTCCCAGATATTGGTCAGGCCATCTTTTTTAATCCTGTCGTACATCCGACGTACCGACTCATGATATGAAATCCTTTCCTTGTCCATGGCCATTCCTCCTTTTGCTGAGCGCTACTTCATTAACTTCCCGGGTGTGTCGACCCGTGCAATGGTCTGTTGTTTATTAAGGACTTCCTCAGTAGGCGACAGTGAACCGCCGGCGAATGTGTTGCGGATTCTCAAGTTCATCGAGCATGGCAACGGCGTAGTCCTGCGTGGAGATCTTGCTTTCGCCCTCTTTGTCCTTGAGAAGCTGGTCTTTGCCGACCCGGTAATGCCCCGTCCGCTCTCCGGGGGCGATGGAGGCTGGTGGACTCAAGAACGTCCACTCGAGTTCCCTTTCCTCCTTTAGCGTGTAGAGTACTTCCCTGGTTGCCAGCACTCCGCCTTTCACTTCCTCCGGGAAGCTCACCGTATCCATGAGCTGGACGCCGGGGGCGACTTCCAGGCTTCCCGCGCCACCGACAACCAGCAACCTCTTGATTCCGGACTTCTTGACCCCGCTGATAATCGCCTCAGCGCCCTTGATTTGCTCGTCGTAGATATCCGGATTGCCCCAGCCGGGATTGTAGGCACTTATGACCGCGTCATGACCCTTCACAAGTTCGTCGACCTTGTCTTTAAGAACGTCCGCTTTCACAACGGTAAGACGCGGGTTCTGCACGGTTATCTTCTCAGGATGGCGTACAATCGCAGTCACCTGGTGACCCCGTGCCAGGGCTTCATCACGAATGAATGACCCAATCTGGCCGCTTGCTCCGATGATGGCTATTTTCATAAATGCATCCTCCTTTTGTGCTGTTAAGGTGTTTCCCGCCCTTCGCTTGTGGTGCTTCCCGCTGGCACAGGTTTCCTGACGCCGGACTTGCCTGTGCGTATTATACAACATTGCAGGACTGCACCATAATTCCCCGAACAGGCATCATAATATGCGACCGCACAGATAGCGATGCCTATCGCGGCGCTGAAGAAATTTTCCACAGGCAAAAATCTCCGTTTGGTGCTCTGGGCACAAATGCTATAATTTAGCCGATGCCACAGAAGTTTGCCCACCTTCACGTCCACACCGAATACAGCTTGCTCGATGGCATGTGTCGCATCCCTCAGCTTGTCGCCCGGACAAAAGAGCTGGGCATGGACAGCCTCGCTATCACCGACCATGGGGCCATGTACGGCGTTATCGATTTCTACCTGGCGGCCAAGGAAGCAGGTATAAAGCCAATCATCGGCTGCGAAGTCTATGTGGCCGAGACTGATCGCCGCAGTAAAGAGCCGGCCCGCAAAAGCCCCTATCATCTTACCTTGCTGGTCAAGAATGAAAAGGGCTACCGCAATCTGCTGCAACTGGTTACCAAAAGCAACCTCGAGGGATTTTACTATAAGCCCAGGGTAGACAAAGAGCTGCTAAAGCTTCATCATGATGGACTTATTGCGCTTTCCGGGTGTGCTCACGGGGAACTGGCCCGACTTATACTGGAGGGACGGAACGACGAGCTTGTCAGAGCGGCTTCGTGGTACAAGGAAGTCTTCGGCGATTACTATCTGGAGATTCAGAGACATCCCATCCCCGAACTGGAGCAGATAAACCGGGAGCTTGTTTCACTGTCCACCAAACTCGAGATACCGCCGGTAGCTACGTTTGATGTGCATTACATCGACAGGAAAGACGCCGCAGCCCACGAACTTCTTCTGTGTGTACAGACCAATACCTCCGTGTATGATGAAAAAAGGCTGAAGATGGCCGGCGATTTCTTCTATCTGAAAAGCCCCGAAGAGGTGGAAGAACTGTTTGCCGACCTGCCTCAGGCGGTGGAGAACACTCAAGCCGTTGCCGATATGTGTCAGCTGGAGCTGGACTTCACCAGACTGCGTCTACCGCGGGTAGAAGTGCCTGAGGCCAGGGAAGCTGATGATTTCCTGGCTGAGCTTTGCTGGCAGGGCCTGGAGAAACGTTACCCGCAGCCCAGCGCAGAAGTCAAAGAACAGCTCAGCCACGAGCTTGACGTCATCCAGAAGACGCAGTTCGCCCATTACTTCCTGGTTGTCTGGGACATAATCAGCTTCACCAGGGAACGGGGCATCTATTTTGGCGTTCGGGGAAGTGCCGCCGCCAGCCTGGCTCTCTACTGCTTGGAGATCACCGATGTAGACCCGCTGACCCACGGGCTTGTTTTTGAGCGATTCCTCAACGTAGAGCGCCGTGAACTCCCCGATATCGACCTTGATTTTCAGGACGACCGCCGCGATGAGGTACTGGCTTATGTTAACCAGAAGTATGGCTCCGACCACGTAGCTCAGATTATCACCTTCGGCACCCTGGGAGCCAGAGCGGCGATAAGAGATACCGGACGGGCTTTGGGTATGCCTTACGCTCAGGTTGACCGGGTGGCCCGGCTCATTCCCATGGAGCTGACCATAACCCTGGATAGGGCTCTGGAACATAGCAGGGAGCTTCACGATATTTATTACCAGGACGCGGCAATACGCAACCTGATTGACTCGGCCAGAAAACTGGAGGGCATGGTCAGGCACGTTAGCACTCATGCTGCCGGCGTGGTCATCTCGCATGAGCCCTTAATCGAATATGTGCCACTACAACTGCTGGGCAGGGGTGAGCAGCGACTGGTCGGGGTCATGACCCAGTTCCACATGTGGAACATCGCCCGTCTGGGACTGCTGAAAATGGATTTTCTGGGATTGTCCAATTTGACCATTCTGGCCAAAGTCAAGGAAATCATCGCCCAAAATCGCGGGATCTCTCTGGATTTGCAGCATATTCCTCTCGACGATGCCAGGACTTTTGAGTTGCTTGCCTCCGGTGAAACCAGAGGTATCTTCCAGCTGGAAGGTACGGGAATGCGTCGCTATATCAAGGAACTCAAACCCGGCAGCTTCAGCGATATAGCAGCCATGGTGGCGCTCTATCGGCCCGGCCCCATGGAACAGCTTCCCACCTTCATCAAAGCCAAGCAGGGCCTTGTCCCCATTCATTATCCCCATCCCATTCTAAAAGAGATACTGGAGGAGACCTATGGGGTTATCGTTTATCAGGAGCAGGTAATATTTATCGCCCAGGCTCTGGCCGGCTATACCCTGGGCCAGGCTGACATCTTTCGCAAAGCCATGGGCAAAAAGATACCCGCGGCGATGAAGAAAGAGGAGCGCAATTTCGTTGCCGGAGCCCAGAAAAGGGGCATATCAGCAGAATTGGCTAAGGAGATATTTTCCCTTATCGAGCCTTTCGCCGGTTACGCTTTCAACAAGGCCCACAGTGTTAGCTATGCCCTCATTGCCTACCGCACTGCCTACCTTAAGGCAAACTACCCCATTGAGTACATGGTTGCTTTGCTCGACACCTATTCCGATAATATGGAAAAAGTTGGGTCGGCAATTGCCGAATGTCGAAGACTGGGCATCAAAGTGCTGCCACCGGACATTAATAAGAGCCACGCCGACTTCACCATCGAGACCGCACCCTCGACTCCCTCTCCGGTAGCCGGAGAGGGAAGGGGCGAGGCCGCCATCCGCTTCGGGCTGGCTTCCGTCAAGAATGTCGGCTCGTCCCCGATCGAGCATATCCTGTCCGGCCGTGACTCAGGGGGGGACTTCAAGTCCATGGAAGACTTCTGCTATCGGACCGACCTTCGTAACATCAACAAAAAAGTGTTGGAAAGCCTGATCAAAGTCGGTGCCTTTGATTCTCTGGGCAGCCGTAAGACGCTGCTCGAGTCCCTGAACAAGACTATCTCTCTGGCTCAAATGAAACAAAGAGCAAAAGAATCGGGACAGGTTAGCATGTTCGATTCATGGGCTCCGGGCCCCCCCGGCCCACCCCCGGGTTACGAGCAAACAGAGGAAGATGTACCCATCCAGCAAAAGCTTGTCTGGGAGAAAGAGCTGTTAGGGGTTTATTTCTCCCGCCCCCTTGATTCGCTCGCCGGAGAGCTATCTGCACCAGGTTCCACTTCCTGCGGCGAGATCAATACGGACATGGCTGATCAGACGGTGACGGTTACGGGGATAGTGGTCTCGGTGCGTCAGGCTTACACCCGGGACAAACGCCCCTTTGCAGTCGCCTCGGTCGAAGACCTGGATGGCAGTATCGAAGTCATCGCCTGGCCCAGGCTCTACGAGAGCACCCAGGGGCTGTGGCAGGAGGGCAACATGCTCTCCGTCAAGGGCGTGGTGAAGGTCAGGGACGGGGAAATACAATTGAACTGCCAGGAGGCGACGCTCCTTCCTGCCAGGCAAGAAGTGCTGAAGGAACCCAGGCCTCACCATGTCATGATAGATATCAACCAGTCGGACGACGCCGAGAGAGACATAGAATCCCTCCATAAAGTCATGGATATCCTTAAGAGTTATCCCGGGCAGGATAGAGTTACTCTGGCTGTCGTCAGCGACGGCGAAACAACCAATCTGGAGATGCCAAACATGGCGGTAAGTTACTGCCCTGAATTAGCCAGAGAGTTAAGCGCCATAATAGGCGAAAGCAATTTCAGGCTTGCGTGAACATAGACGCCGACCCCAATTCTTGCTATATTGGAATTCCATGTTCACCTTAATTCCTTCGGGCAGTGTTAGCTCAGCTTCAGGGTTCCTGGCCGGGGCAGTTCGCGCCGGAATAAAGGCCAAGGACGAGCTCGATTTAGCTATTCTTTGCTCGGAGGTGCCCTGCACGGCTGCCGGTGTCTTTACTACCAACCGGATTAAATCAGCTCCGGTGGTTTTATCGCAGAGACATATAGCAGAAGGGCGGGCGCAGGCCGTGGTGGTGAATTCCGGTTGTGCCAATGCCTGCCTGGGCGAGCAAGGACTGGCAGATGCCCTGGAAATGGCAAACCTGGCAGCAGCAAAGCTGGGCTTGAGGGCGGAGCAAATTCTGGTGGCCAGCACCGGCGTCATCGGTGTGCCCTTGCCTATGGACAAAATCAGGGCGGGAATTCCCGAGATAGAGCCAACCAGGGGAGGAGGTCACGATTTTTGCCGGGCCATAATGACCACGGATACCAGGCCAAAGGAAGTGGCGGTCCAGGTGGACTGGGGGGGAATCGGATTCACCATCGGTGGGGTGGCCAAAGGGGCAGGCATGATTCATCCCAACCTGGCTACCATGCTTTGTTTCATGGCCAGCGACGCTTCGGTGGGCGCCGATTTCCTGCAAGCAGCATTGCAGAAGGCGGTGGACTGCTCCTTCAATATGGTAAGCATTGATGGCGATACCAGCCCCAGCGATTGTGCATTGCTGTTGGCCAACGCCTCGGCCGGCAACGGACCTATCGGCTTCAATAACGGCGAGGCCTTTCAAGAGGCCCTGAATGCAGTTTGCACCCACCTGGCCAAGTCCATGGCCCGGGATGGAGAGGGAGCCACAAAGCTTATTGAAGTCATAGTAGAAGGGGCGGAAGACCAGGTTTGGGCTCGCCGGGCGGCTCGAACTATCGCCGGTTCACCGCTGGTGAAGGCAGCCATCCACGGCAGTGACCCCAACTGGGGGCGCATCGTTGCTGCCCTGGGGCGAAGCGGAGCAAGGGTGAACGAAGACAGACTGGATGTCTACCTGAACGACGTTTGTGTCATGAAGCAGGGTTGTCCCACCCCCTTCAGTAAACAGGAAATGATATCGGCTTTGAGCAATAGTGATGATGTGCCCATAAGGCTATGCCTGAATCTGGGAGACGGTCAGGCCACCGCCTGGGGCTGCGACCTCTCCGAGGAATATGTTAGGATAAACAGTAGCTATACCACATAATGCAAGAGCGAATCATAGTCGTCAAGATTGGTGGCAGCACCCTGGGCAGCCACGATACCACCTTAGAGGACCTGGTGGAGCTTCAAAAACAGGGTAAGTCCCTGGTGGTGGTGCATGGTGGCGCCAGGGTGACTTCCGAGTGGCTGGCCCGGCTTGGCATTCCCACCAGCTTTGTCGACGGGTTGAGGGTTACCGATGCCGAGAGCCTGGGGGTGGTGGTGGCGGTGTTGGGCGGTCTCGTCAACAAGGAACTGGTGGTGGCTATCCAGGCCCGGGGAGGGAAGGCGGTAGGCCTGAGCTGCTGCGATGGCAGCCTGCTCCGGTCGGGCATCAGGAGCCCCGAGCTGGGCTATGTGGGTGAAATCGTAGCTGCGGACCCCGCTCCGTTAAAGCTGTTGATAAATGGCGGCTACATGCCGGTGGTGGCGCCGATTAGTTTCGGCCCGGTCGAGGGCCGGACGATGCTGCTCAATGTTAACGGGGACACCGTGGCCGGAGAAATTGCCGCGGCACTGGCGGCAGAAAAACTGGTATTCCTGACCGACGTCGGTGGCATCCATGATGGGTCGGGGAAGGTAATCCCCAGGCTCAGCCTGGCCGAGGCCAGGGATATGCTCGTCTCCGGCGTGGCTTCCGGGGGCATGGTCCCTAAAATAGAAGCCAGCTTCAGGGCCCTGACCACGACGCAGGTCGTGCGCATCATAGATGGCAGGATTGCCCACGCCTTAGTTGATGACGTCGCCGGACCCGGCCAGCAAACCAAATCAGGAGGTACCGCAATTGTCCCGGAGTAACTGGCAGGAACTGGAACAGAAGTTATTTCTCAGAACGGTAAACAGAGTACCTGTGACTTTAGTTCGCGGTGAAGGGGCCTATGCCTGGGATGATGAAGGGAGGGAATACCTCGACTTCGTTGGCGGCTGGGCAGTAAACAGCCTGGGGCATTGCCCTCCGGTGGTAGTCGAGGCTCTGGAGAAGCAGGCCGAGACCCTGATCCAGGCCTCCAACCAGTTCTATACCATCCCTCAGATAGAGCTGGCACGGCTCCTCATCGGGCACAGCTGTCTCGACAGAGTGTTCTTCTGCAACAGCGGCGTTGAGGCCAACGAGGGAGCGGTGAAACTGGCCCGCAGATATGGAAGACTCCGGCTCAACGGCGCCTACCAGATTATTACCACCTATAGTTCTTTTCACGGGCGGACTCTGGCGATGACCGCCGCAACGGGTCAGAGCAAATTTCAGGAACCATACATTCCTCTGCCCGACGGCTTTGTCAACGTGGAATACAACAACGTCGAGGCGGTCAAGCGGGCAACCGGCGAGCAAACCTGCGCCGTAATACTGGAGCCCATCCAGGGGGAAGGCGGGGTTAACATGCCCGACGATGACTACCTCAGGAAGGTGCAAAGCTGGTGTCGGGAAAAGGGAATCCTTCTTATTCTGGATGAAGTCCAGACCGGCATCGGGAGGACAGGCACTCTCTTTGCGTATGAGCAGTACGGGGTTGAACCGGACATAATGACTCTGGCCAAGGGACTGGGCAGCGGCGTTCCCATTGGCGCTCTCTTAGCCAAAGAAGATGTCTCCCTCTTTTCCCCCGGTGAGCATGGCTCCACCTTCGGTGGCAACCCGCTGGTTTGTGCCGCCGCTTATGCCGCTGTGAAATACATCATTGATAACGACATACCGGGGAAGGTTGAGCAAGTAGGGAATTACTTCATGACCAGGCTGGAAAGCCTCAGGCAGCAGTTCGATTTCGTTACTGAGGTGAGGGGCCGGGGGCTCCTGATAGCTCTGGAATTCGGCCGGGAAATCGCCGAGAAGCTGGTGCTGGATTGCATTGATAGAGGCTTACTGGTTAACAAAGTAAGGCCGAATGCTCTTCGCTTCATGCCTCCCCTTATCATCACCGAGCATGAGGTGGACAGGGCGGTAGGCATCTTAAGAGAGGCACTAATGGAGATGCAAAATGCAAAATGACAAAGAAAAGTTTAAAAATTAGTTTAACAAAGCCTTTTTGCATTTTGGATTGTGATTTTGATTTCTCATCTTTGATTTTGGTTAGAGTTTGGATTCGGGATTCAGGGTTTTGGATTTAATTAAGAAGGAGGTTACGAAATGTCGGACAAGGTGGTATTGGCCTATAGCGGCGGGCTCGATACTTCGGTAGCCATAAAATGGCTTGAAGACGAATATGGCTTGGAAGTGATTACGTTCACTCTGGACATAGGGAGTGTGCCTAACCTTGAGGCTATCAGACAAAAAGCGATTGATGTGGGAGCCATAAAAGCACTGGTGCTCGATGGCAAAGAGTCCTTTATTAAGTCTTTTGTTTTTCCCGCCCTTCAGGCCGATGCCGTCTATGAGGGGCAGTATCCCCTGGCCACAGCCCTGGGTCGTCCCCTCATTGCCCAGCTTCTGGTGGAAATAGCCAGGAGGGAAGGAGCGACGGCGGTAGCTCACGGCTGCACCGGCAAGGGCAACGACCAGGTGAGGATTGACGTAGGCGTGGCAGCCTTAGCCCCTGAGCTCAAGGTAATAGCCCCGGCCCGGGATTGGAATATGACCCGGGAGCAAACAATCGAATATGCCCAGGTTCACAAGATTCCTGTGCCTATCACCAGGGCCAGCCCCTATTCCATCGACGAGAACCTGTGGGGCAGGAGCATCGAATGTGGCGTGCTGGAAGACACCTGGAATGAGCCTCCTGACGATGTCTTCCTGTGGACAAAGTCGCCTGAAGAAGCACCGGCCCGGCCTGCCTATCTGGATATTGGCTTTGAGCACGGGATACCGATAAGCCTCGATGGCGAGAAGTTGGACGGTGTCGCGCTGGTGCAAAAGGTACACGACCTGGCCGGCCAGCACGGCGTGGGCCGGATTGACCATGTCGAAAACAGACTGGTGGGCATAAAGTCGAGGGAGGTGTATGAGGCGCCGGCCGCCACGGTCCTGCTGAAAGCTCATCAGGCCCTGGAAGGCCTGGTGCTGGCAAAGGACCAGCTTCGCTTCAAGGCCAGGGTGGCCGCTGAGTATGCCGACCTCATCTATAACGGGCTGTGGTTTAGCGGTATGCGCCGGGACTTAGCCGCCTACGTAGAGAGCACACAGAGATACGTAACCGGCACTGTGAGGATTAAGCTGTTCAGAGGTAACTGCCAGATAGCGGGCAGGAAATCGCCCTACTCCCTTTACGATTACAGCCTGGCTACTTACGATAAGGGTGATGCCTTCGACCAGAGTGCCGCCCCCGGCTTTATCCACCTCTGGGGCCTGCCGTCCAGGACCCAGGCCAGAGTGCAGCCGGAACCGCCCGAATGACGGTAGCGCAGCCCCTGCCGTTCAGAGGAAGCCCTCTCCTTCCTGTCATGACAAGGGCCTCTTCTCCATGGCATTGCACGGCGCCCTTAACCTGTCACCCTGAGGGAGTCCCGATTTCATCGGGACGACCGAAGAATCTCGGAAATCGCCTGCCCTGATATTTTGGGGACACAACACATGATTTGTAGCAGGCCTTATTGGCGTGGGACCCCTGGAATTCGAGGAATATGACCCGTTGTCGCTTCATTTCCTGTAGGCCACGTAGTAGTCCGCTTCCAGCATGACACCGTCTTTGAAGAAGTGATGTGTGAAGTAGATATTACCTTCATTGTCCAGCGACGGCTCGGCCGCGAACTGAGAGATGATCAGCTCTGGCTCCTGCCATTCGCCGTCGACCTTCTTCGACCTGAAAATAGCCGGTGTACCCAGATGGGTTCTGGTAAACCACAGCTCGTTACCGTCCTGGGTAATGAACGGCCAGCCTTCATTCTCCGGCGTGTTAACCGCCTCGACATTCTCCGGCTCCTGCCATTCACCATCTACGTTCCTGGTAACCCAGATGTCATATTGTCCTTTGCCGCCGGCCCTGCCGGAGTGGAAATACATCTCCGTTCCATCGGCGGTAATATGAAGCTCTCCAATCTCGTATTCGACATTCAGCTTCTGGCCGGCGTTCTGCCAGTTTGTCCAGCAGCAGTCCTGTAATTCAGCGGTCCACATATCCAATTCCCGATAGTTGCCCTCGCGGCCCGAGCAGAACCACATCTCATCGCCCCGGACGAAAAGACAGCCATCCAGGGATACCTCGCACGGGTCCTGCAGCCAGACCCTTTCTGGTTGTTGCCACTGCCCGTCGACTTTGTGCGACACATAGATACCGGTGACACCGTCGAGAAGCTGTTTTTCGGGTGGTACCGTTACGTCCGGAGTGAACCAGATGTAGAACGTATTCCCATCCGGCGTAATGAATCCGGAGTCTTCGGCGCCGGCGGTGTTTATGGGATAAGGCATGGGGACGGGTTGTTCGTATTCGTCCGAATGCAATATCGGGGGATGAGCGTCGGTTTCCGGCGTGATTTTGACCTGGCCGGCGGGTATCTTGCTCTCCCGGTCGATATCAGGATATTCACAGTCCTCTGTTGGACATCCCAGTGCCATCACCACTACTAGCAGCAAAATCAACGCCAGTGCAATGTGGATGATTTTCACCATGGTAACCTCCGATTTCTGTATTATACTCCGGGCCGCCGGCGGGGAGCATTCGATTGCCATACTCCGGTCGCATATTCAAGGGACACAGTGCCTGATTTGTACCAGGGCCGACTGGCATGGTGTCCCCGGGCTCCCGTATCATACCATAAGCTGCCTGGCATGGGGTGTCAATACTCTGCCGGTTGCCGGGCAACGAGGCTCTAGCCCCTACAGATTGAAAACCGGGACACATTCAGGTTACCCGCCGACACGTGCGGTGTCGCCAGAACCTTTCTAGAATGCACCTGAGAGGCCCGAGAAAGGGCATTAAACCCTCTGCACGATGAATTCTATGTCCTGACGCAAAGGCACCGAAAATCATGCTGTCTTTCCCTGTTCACTGTGCACCCGGCCTTCAAGCGGAGCTCATGGCATAGTAGACTGGCCTTTATCATTTCGCATGAGTGATCAGGGCAGCCCTGTCTATTCACTGCCGGAGCCTGAATAGCCTTTGCCACCATCTTTGCTTAGGGGTCTGCTTAGGGGCTTCCAGAAGCAATAATCGTTCTTGAAGCCATTCTGCTCTAGCTTTCCAGTAGCCGACTTCCTGGGATAGCTGCTCTATTCTATTGATAAGTGGCTGGGTTGATATGGTGTTATCTGAGGACGGCCTGGTGATTAGGGGTAGTTCGTCGATGATGTATGACTCGCCGAATTTGGAAGGGACCAGTCTGGCCTTGAGCTTGCCGGACTTGATATAGCGACGGATGGTGACTACTGAAACCCCCAGGGCCTCGGCAGCCTCTCTTAATGTGTAGCCCTTCATTGACAACATTGTAACACCTCAGTCAATGCACTTGAAGGGGGCTGATAGGGTCTGATCAACTTGTACAGCCATATCGACCAGGGAAACACAGGGTTACAATCGTGACGAATAGGGGAGAAGGACGTCAGTGTCTTCTCAAAGAGAAGAAGACCTTATACCCCACGAAGAGAAGCACAGCCAGGGTGACGCCGATGCCGGCAAATCTCAGTGCGCTGTCCAGGTTGTATGGTACAGTGGCATAGATCATTGTCCCCAGGCCGCCCAAAATCAAGCCGGCCCCGAAGATATCCAGCCTGCGTTGAATGAAGGTGCCCCCGACAGAAAATAACACCCCCAGAGGTAAGACGATGAAGAACACGTTCCTGTCACGTGTCGCTGCCTCCTGCCGGTATTGTTCCTGGACCTTTTGCCATTCTTCCTGCCACTCCTCGTACTCGGGGCTTTCGTAGGGTGGTGGGGGCCCCAGTGATCCGGGATATTCTGGGTAGGGGGGAGCGGGATAGAAAGCGTCGACGCCGGCGACGACAAGAAACACAAGCAGGACCGCTATAGCCAGAACGTACACGACTTTGATGATACGCATCTGTTCACTTCCTCGAGGGTTGAGCAACCGGATCCTTCTTCGCGTCTCAGGTGGTATCTTGGTTAAGGTCCGCTTATTCTTATGCCCTCTTGATTGAATTATATCCCCAATTGCCCCGGAGTGAAAGCCGTGCCAGACATGCAACTTTTTCCCACCTCTTGCATTATAGTATTCAAGGAGTATTCGAAAAGACCTCAGGAGAGTTGCAGCATAAGAGGAGGTAAGAAATGAGAAGGAGATTGCTTATCGTGTGGGCACTGGCGTTGCTGATGGGGCTGATTGCCTGTGCAGACCGTACACCGACATCGCCTCGGATCCAACTCGAATTCGATTTTTGTGAGGGGGCACAGGGCTGGGAAGCCGGCTTCGCTGAATACTCTCCAGAGATGGAGGATATGATGGAGCTTGAGGCCGGCCTGAGGCCGCTGTCGTCTGAACTCGAGAGCGGTTGCGATGGCTACTACCTGCAGGGGATGAACCGCTCGGATGACCTTTTCATGTTCCTCAAGCGCCGATTAGGGGCCGGTGAGGGCATAATACCCAATCAGGAATACCGGATAGAGTTCACCATCGTCTTCGCCTCCAATGCACCCAGCGGTGCCGTTGGCATTGGCGGCCCGCCTGGCGAGGCGGTGTTTCTGAAAGCAGGTGCTGCGGCGATTGAGCCCGAGGTATATCTCGATCCTGATTTCGGGTGCTACGTCATGAATGTAGACAAGGGAGGACTGGGCGCTACTGGTGAGGGGGAAGCGGGATCGATAGTCGGGCATATAGCCAACGGTCTTTCTGCCGAGGAGGTGGACATGCAGGACCCGCCTTACGTTTCCCTGGTGCGACAGCACGAACACAAGTTTACCGTCACCGCCAGTTCCGATGGCGAACTCTGGCTGCTGGTAGGCACAGACTCGGGGTTTGAGGGCCTTACCGGCATCTACTATCAGTGCATAGCCGTTACCCTGGAACCCGTGCTATCGTAGTCCTTACCATTAATCGGACGTAACAATTTCAGGCAGAAGATAATCATTATGAAGCGAAGTGCAATAGTGTGCATCGCTCTTTCAGGCATATTCTTAGCCCATCTTTACCATTGACCACCCAAAACCGAAGCTAAAACAGGTAAACCAGGCGTTTTATGGACACTACATCTTTTTCATTCGTTTGGTCTTGAGTGGATTAGGAGGCAACCCCAGAGCGCGATAGACCTCGAGATGGAAGGGCTCGGGGTCTCCGGTTTGCCTGATATGTATCCGCTCTCCCTTC
>JAWOFK010000064.1:0-23111 GCA_046497565.1 Dehalococcoidia bacterium | reverse complement strand
GCTATAAGTGGTATGCCACTCCTCTAGCTGTTCGTCTGTTGGTTGCTCAGTCTGGTATTGCGTCCATGCCACAAGTGGCTGTTTCCCGCTCTCACCACCACCGGATGGGATGACTGAGTATCCCCAAGTGTGAAGTTGAAAGGCCGTGCTGAAGCTATCCATCTTCACCTCCCCAGAGGCTCAGTTGGTGGCCGCTGTTCGCGGACTGCCAATGCTTCAGAGGGCAGAATAACTGCTCACCCCAACCCAGGTCGTCGAGTACAGCCACGTCCTGGAAGGTTGAAGTCTCTATCGTGTAGGTGTTGCCGGTGTCCTTGTCCTCACACTTGATGAACACAGCATCCGGCTCAATATAGCCGTGAAAGGCGTCCCGGTCGATGCCGATGGCACGTTCATACTTGAAACAGAGATGCTTCCTGGAGTGGAAGTTGCTCTTTAGGAAAACCCCGTCTTTGATAAGCCCTATTACTCGTCTCCCGTCGTCGGAAGGAACCAGAACTCTACTGTTCATGGTTCACCTCCCTACCCGGAACGATGGTGGTCCTCCGCAACTCCCGGCACGCCTTACAGCGCTTTGGCTCAGATAATCCCTTGCTGTGGAAGTAGGCTTGCTCCCCTGAGCGGAATGTATATGAGCAGCCACAATCCACGCACCGCAATACTCTGTCCTTGAATATGTTTGTGTCGTCCTTCTCTTGGGTTTCCATCATTAGTTTCCTCCGTTTCGAGACTACTACTCTTCCTAACTACTTACCATCAGCACCTCCGTTCGGGAATATCTCATGCTCAGTAGCACCGAGGGCATTGGAGAGCCGGCGTCTCCAGCCCGGAAATGGCTGGACATGATTATTCTCAATTCTGGAAATCGTAGCCGGCGGGATGTTCGTCAGGAACGATAGCCGAAGCTGACTTAAGCCCCTGGCCTTTCTGGCCTCCCTTAGCTTGTTCACATAGCACCTCCTATCAGGCTCTTGACAAACTCCGAGCCTGAGAGTATGCTTCTAATATACCATCTTTTGGCCGTGTTCTCAAGTATGATTACGAGTGAGTTTGTATCTGATATAGTCTTAATCTTGTATATCATCTAGCCGAATCCTTGTACAAGGCAAGCCAGCTTAGCTACAAAGTTGTGTATATAGAAAGGAAAACGAGAAATGCCTAAAGGCCCAGCGATAACGGACGAAATCAAGGAACTGGTGGCGAAGCTCCACGATAAGCATCCCAAGTGGACGAATAAGAAGATGCGCCTGGAGGTTCAGAAGATAAAGCACCGGGAGGACAAGGAAATGGCAGAGAAGTGGTCGAAATGGCCCAGCCCGTTCAGCATCGACAGGATAATGGCCGAGGTGAAGAAGAACAAGAAACTCCGTCTAAGCACCCCGGATGCCCGCGACAACGCCTGGACTATTCAGAGCATAGGAGAGTATCCTATCCCCGCAGAAGCACTCCCCGCGGTGCTGGAGGCCTGGTTCCATGTCCAAAACCTCGTGTCAATGGGAGTGCCTCCCCTTACCATCCGGCAAGTTCAGTGGGCAGCCCGCCTGTCTGCCACTATTAAGGACACAAAGGCTCTGCTCACATACTCAGTCCTGATGGCTGATTATGAGAAGCAAGCTGAGGATGCTGGCCTGGACTACTACGGCTCCCCCTGGGATACGCTGGAAGTGTATGGCCATATGACAGGCCGGACACTCACTGAGGAAGAGAAGAGGAGGATAACAGGCCTTCCAGGGCATTATCTAACTGGCCTCGGCACGAAGGAAGCCGCCAGTCAACTAAGAGGCCATGGAAGAATGGCAGCACGAGCTAGCATATCAAGAAAACGAAAAGGGAGGAGACATGAAAAGGAAAGCGAATCAGACGGAAACAGCGAAGAGACTCGGAATCAGTAAGAGCTACCTATCCATGATGCTATCAGGGCAGAGGCCCTGCCCGCCGGAGATACGGAGTCTGTTCAGTCCACGCCGGACTGTGAACAATTCTGAAGCTAGATTAGCCTTGAGAGGGAGGTGTCCTAGGCCTCTAGACGAATGCGCCACACATACTTATACTAGCAAAAACTGTCAGGACTGTACAACTTCTGAAGCCAGATGTTCGCAACTTGTTGCTCGCGCCAGTGCTATTCATCAAGTTCCTGGACTCCCGTCCTCGTGGAACAGTGGCCATTTAACTCCGGTTCTTATTCACACCTGGGTATTCCTGTTAATGGCATTTCTATACACGCCGCTATGCTGAGCTGTGCCAGCGACAGGTTGAAGCCTCGCTCTTGCCTAAGAGTATGTGGAACTATAGTCTGCCCAGTATCAGAAGAAAGTGCGAGGTGAAGTTAACAGCATCAAATTGTACTAACCGCCCGCTGCCTCAAGTTCTTCTTCAGCGAAGCGACTGACTGCTGTCAAGCCTGTCGACTTGAACCTCACCATATACCAGAAACGAAAAGCATCCCTAACAGGTTCTTTGTCTACGATTCCGATGCGGTCTCTATAGGGTGAAGCAGAACTGAGAGTGACTTTCACCTTGCTACCTTTCTCGAACTTCGGCATTCTGCCACCATATCCCCGGGGGATGTCATACTCCCTGCGTTTGGCCGGGTCAGAAAGGATAGCATAGGCCTCGTTTATTTCTGTCATTTTCTTGCTGGCATCCCGACTTGCCGGATTCCTGTCTGGATGATATTGAAAAGCTAGCTTGCGATACGCCTCTTTTATCTCCTCTGCGCTGGCATCTGGCGCAACGCTCAACACTTCGTAGTGGTCTTGCTCACTTGGCATTATTCATATTCTCTCTTCGCTGCTCTTCTTCTAGTACGATAATGGCAATTTCAGGCTTGCAGTGTGAGCATCTGCTCTGGATTGGTTAAGCTTACCTTAATTACTCTGGATGTTTCAATAGCGAAGAAATACCGAGGCCTGTGGCCTTTCAGCCACCGGCTGATCATAGACTCGGCCGGAATCAGTAGCTCTTGTGAATTTGATACCTGGCGCATTCTGTAGATTTGGGCTTACATTCCATGCGCCGCCTCTTTTCTGATCGTTAGCCCCGGCTTGTCTGAGCTCAAGACGAAGGGACTTCCGATTCAGCGGGATTCACGCCTCTTACAGCAGTTGGCCGGTCGATTGAGTAACGCGGCGTTCGGCTGGGCCTGTTCTGAGCTTGGCGCAGGGCCAAGACTCGATGAAATGGAATCAAATGCACAAATTCAGAGCGGCGCTGGCTGGGGAGGAAGGATTCGAACCTTCCCTGCCGGATCCAGAGTCCGGTGTCCTACCGCTAGACGACTCCCCAGCACGTGAATATTATAGCTATTTCTCCTGGATGGAGCAACGGAAGCCAAAATCCAGAACCAGATGCACGTTGCAGGTCGACAAATTGGAGCACTGTTAGCGCTTGGTATATTGTGGTGCCTTGCGAGCTCGCTTGAGCCCGTATTTTTTGCGTTCTTTGATCCTGGCGTCCCGGGTAAGCAAGCCTTCTTTGCGCAGCATGGGCTTAAATAGCTCATTCTCTTTGGCGAGTGCTCGAGCAATGCCATGACGAATGGCGGCAGCCTGACCGGTGGGACCCCCGCCATTTACTTTGGCCGTGACACGAAATCTACCCACAGTATTGGTGGACACAAAAGGATGCTCAATCATACGGCGATGCTCAAGGCGAGAGAAGGCTTCTTCATAGGGCTTGTCATTGATGATTATCTCCCCTTTGCCAGGGAGAAGCCTGACCTGGGCTATGGCACATTTGCGTTTACCCGTTCCCCAAATGTAACTTTCCTCGCTCATAAATCATCACCTTTCCTTCGGCAACACTTCGTTTTCAGGGACTTCGCCCTGAGCAGCACGAGATTCTTTCCCTTCACGAAGCTTGCCCTGAGCACGATAAGATTCTTCGCCACGCTCAGAATGACGGGGTGCCACGGGTTCAGGCTCACGGTGGCGGAAGGAAGTCTGACCCTGGTGGGGATGCTCATTCCCAGGATAAACCTTAAGTTTCTTAAACATCGCTCTGCCTAAATTATTATGAGGCAACATCCCTTTAACCGCAAGTTCAACCACACGCACAGGGTCTCGACTGAATAGCTCCTTAAAGCTCGGGCTCTTCAAGCCGCCGGGATATCCAGAGTGTCTGTAATAAACCTTCTGTTGTGCCTTCTTGCCGGTCACCCTCACTCTGGCAGCATTGATTACCACAACATAGTCACCGGTATCAAGATGAGGGGCATAAATTGGCTTATGCTTGCCCATGAGTAAGCGAGCTATCTGTGTCGCCATTCTGCCCAGGGTCTTGTCCGCAGCATCGATCACCCACCACTCCCGCTGGATATCTCTGGCTCTAGGACTATAAGTCTTCATATCTTTCCATAAACTCACGACAGGTCTAGCTTCCCAAAGGCGCAGGATATCTGACGTTCATAAGGAATAAGCCACGCGCAGGAGATAGCGGACCGGCTAAACCCAGAGTCTTCGCCTCCATTATATCATGAAAATCTCCGATGCCTATCTTACCCCGGCCCAACCTGATTAGAAGACCTACGGTGCTTCGTACCTGGTGAGGCAAAAAGGAATTAGCGACGATGCGAAAAACGGTAAAGTCTCCCTTTTCCTTGATTCCCGCTTCATGAACGTTACGCAACGTGCTCTTGCTGCCATCGAAGGAACTGGCAAAAGAGGCAAAATCATGCTCACCCTGAATCAGCTGGCAGGCATCATTCATCGCTTCGATGTCTAGCGTTTCAGGCATAAATAGAGCGAATCTTTGGCTGAACGGCGATCGGGTATTGCTATTCAAAATATAATAATGGTACTCCCGGCTCACAGCATCGCGTCGGACATTGAAATCATCGCCAGCCCTGTAAGCTGCTTTGACTGCGATGTCTCCGGGTAGGTAGTGATTCAATGCTCTAACTATCGTCATGGTATCTAATGTGGATTTAGCCCAGAAGCTCACCACTTGTCCCTTGGCATGCACACCGGCATCAGTTCTGCTAGCTGCCATAACCCGGCTGCTTTGCCCGCAAAATCGCCTTATAGCTTGCTCAAGCTCATTTTGGATGGTAGGCAAGCCAGCTTGCCATTGAAAGCCATGGTATTTCGTGCCATCATATTCTAAAAGCAAAACAAACTTACTTAACCAATTCAATTTGAACCATAGGTGCGTTATCACCAGGGCGCGGTCCCAGCTTCAACAATCTCGTATAACCTCCGTTACGGTCAGCATAGCCTGGAGCAATTTCAGCAAATAGCTTGTCAACCACTTTCGTATCAGTTATGAAAGCTAAGGCCTCCCGCCTTGAGGCGAGGCTGCCCTCCTTACCCAGAGTGATCATCTTCTCCGCCAGACTGCGAACCTCTTTAGCTTTAGCTTCGGTGGTGGTGATCTTTTCGTGAGCCAGAAGGGCAGTAACTTGATTTCGGTATAACGCCCACCTGTGCTCTGCTGGCCTGCCTAATTTTCGTCCTGCTAACTTGTGTCTCATCCCTTCTTCTTGGGGCCAGGAGAGCCTAGTTTTGCCATCAATTCTTCCACTTCGGCTCGCGACTTTGCCCCCAGACCGGGCAACGGTGGCAAACCCTCCCTGCCTTTCTCTATCAATTGTCCCAGAGTGAAAATACCCGCTCTCTTCAAACTGTTATAGGAGCGAGTTGATAAATTCAGTTCTTCCAGAGGCGTATCATATTGCTCAGGCAAAATCGGTATATCTCTAGCTATGGGAACTTCGACGTCCCTGAAAGAAGAGAACTGATTGATTAAGATGATGGCGCTTTGGCTGAGCGCCTCCCAGGGAAGAATGGTAGCATCGGTCCAAATCTCCAGGACGAGCCTTTCTTGGCTCTCTTCCTGGCCGGGCCTGATAGATTCCACAGAAAAATTGACTTTCCGCACGGGGGTGAAAACGGCATCTATTGGCAGTGCTCCCGCGGGCAAACCGTCAATCGACTTAGCTGGCACATAACCTTTTCCTAACTCCACGTTAAGTTCGACGTGAAGCTTGGCCTGGGGAGAGTCCAGAGCAGCTAAATAATGTTCAGGATTGGCAATGCGAAAGTCAGTCGAGGGCGCAATATCAGCGGCACAGAGCTTGCCTTCCCCTTCCGCTTCCAGGGTCAACCGCCCCGGCTGGTGGGAAAGAGGGAAGAATCTTAGTTGCTTGATATTCATTAAGAACTCCATGGCGTCCTCTCTAATATGAGGAATGGCCGAGAATTCGTGCTGAATTCCTTCGATTCTGACCCATGTTACTGCAGCGCCAGGCAGAGAACTGAGAAGCACACGACGCAGGGTATTGCCTAAAGTGGTGCCAAAACCTTGCTCCAATGGTTCAGCGACAAAACGACCATAATTGCTGGTGCCTTCAACACAAGTTACATTGGGGATAGACAATCCAGACATAGTTCACCTCGAGTAGTATTCAACGACAGCTTTCTCATTGAATCCGGCTTCAATGTCGTCCCTGCCAGGCAAATTCAATACTTTACCTGTCATACTCTCTTTGTCCAAACTCAGCCAACTGGGGATAAGTTTTTCCTCAATTTGCTCAGCCACTCTCTTGTAATACTCGGTTTTGGTACTACCTTCTCGCCATTGTATGGCGTCTCCCGATTTCACCAGAAAAGAAGGGATATCGGTTTTTCGTCCATTGACAGTTATGTGGCCATGCCGGACTATTTGTCTGGCTTGGGCACGTGAATCGGCAAAGCCCAAGCGGTAAACCACGTTATCCAATCTCCTTTCTAGCAATACGAGAAGGTTTTCCCCCGTGGTACTGGGCCCTTTTTTCGCCTCGGCAAAACACTTGCGAAATTGTCGCTCCAGGACACCATAGCTGAAGCGGACCTTTTGCTTTTCTCGCAATTGAAGTCCACGGTCGGAAATCACAGTGCGCCGTCGAGTGCGAGAACGCCCGCCAGGATGAACATTTCTTTTCTCCAGAGGGCATTTTGGCGTAGGGCACCTCTCGCCTTTAAGCATCAACTTGTCGCCGAAGCGGCGACATAGACGACAAGTTGGGCCTGTGTAACGTGCCATCTTATACTCTTCTCCTCCCGCGCGGGCGACAGCCATTATGTGGAATGGGAGTCACGTCTCTAATGGCGGTGACGCTAATTCCGGAAGCTTGTAACGCCCGAATGGCTGCTTCGCGTCCACTACCCGGACCTTTAATGTACACCTCAACTCGGCGCATGCCATCACCTATTGCCCGGTGTGCTGCATTTCTGGCAGCCAGTTGGGCAGCGTAAGCTGTGCCTTTCCTGGAACCTTTGAATCCAGCAGTACCAGAGCTCCCCCAGGCGATAACATTGCCTTGCATATCAGTAATAGCAATGGTTGTGTTATTGAAAGTGGACTGGATGTAAGCTTTACCTTCGCTAACTTTCTTACGAATCTTACGTGTCTTCTTCTTCTTTGGCATTCGGTGAAAACGCCCTCCTTACTTCTTAGATACGCCGCGTCTTTGCCCTCGACCTGCCACTGTTTTCCTTGGTCCTCGCTTGGTTCGGGCGTTTGTACGTGTTCTCTGTCCGTGAACTGGCAACCTCATGCGGTGTCTGGTGCCCCGGCTGCAACTGATTTCAATAAGACGCTTTATGTTAGATTGAACCTCTCTCCTGAGGTCACCTTCCACCTTGTATTGTTTCTCGAGAACATCGCGAATTCGGCTAACCTGTTCTTCATTGAGGTCTTTGACCCGGATGCCGGGGTCGGTGTCGGCGGCAGCCAGAATATGCTGGCTTGATGTAATCCCGATGCCGTAAATGCGCTGCAAGGCTACCCCAATCGGCTTATTCTTAGGAAGGTCTATACCGGCAATCCGTGCCATTTCTTATTACCCCTGCCTCTGCTTGTGCTTTGGATTCTCACAAATAACCCTGACCACGCCATCTCGCCTGATAACCTTGCACTTCCTGCATATGGGCTTAACTGAAGCTCTTACTTTCATTGTACTATTACCATACCAAAAAACCTTGTTATCATAAACTTTCTTAGGCAACCTGTCAAACTATTTGAGTCGGTAGGTAACCCTGCCCCGGCTCAAATCATAGGGAGAGAGTTCTACCAGAACTCTATCTCCGGGCAAAATCTTGATGTAGTGCTTTCTCATCTTGCCCGAGATATGAGCTAATACCTGGTGTCCGTTGGCCAATTCGACGCGAAACATCGTACTAGGTAATACTGTAAGCACTTTGCCTTCAACTTCGATCCTCTCCTTTTTAGTCATCTCTACGTAATACCTAAACAAGTATCTCAGCTTCATTATCAGTGATGGCAATGCTGTGTTCGAAATGCGCTGAAAGACTGCCATCGGCTGTGAGTACTGTCCACTGGTTAGGCGCCAACTTGGTGTGCCAATCTCCAGCATTAACCATGGGCTCAATAGCCAGAGTCATGCCTCTACGAAGCAAGAGACCTTTTCCAAATACAAAATTAGGTATTTGGGGCTCTTCGTGAAGGTCCCGACCCACACCATGCCCGGTATATTCTCTAACCACAGAGAACCCTTTTGATTCGACATAATATTGAATGGTGGATGAGATGTCCCCTACCGATGCTCCGCTTAGAGCTTGAGCGATGCTTGACATTAGGCTGCCTTCTGTGACCGAGATAAGTTCCTCCGCCTCCTTACTTATACGTCCCAGACCGATGGTTATGGCGGCATCGGTATGCAGGCCATTAAGCTTGGCCCCCACGTCCACGGAAACGATGTCCCCTTCCTCCAGTATTCGCTCACCGGGAATGCCGTGAACTATCTCATCATTTACAGAGACACACAAATTGGCAGGAAAGCCCCGATAATTCTTGAAAGAAGGTACAACCCCCCGTTTCTCCGATTCTTCAGCCATGATTATGTCTAACTGTCCGGTCTTAATGCCGGGCCTTATCTCCGTTCTCAGTTTGTCCAGAATACCGGCCAGAATTTTGCCACACTTGCGCATAACAACTATTTCCTCGGCAGATTTTATAATTACCATTTATTCTTGTCCTGCTTAACCCTGCCGTCGTTCTGAGGGAGCGTAGCGACTGCATAATCTCGCAGACTCTTCGCTGTACTCAGGGTGATATGGATGCTTTGAGTGCCGAGATTATCTGGCCAGCTACCTCCTGTATGCCTAGGTCGCCATTGACCCTGATTAGTTTGTTCTGTTTCTCATAGTAATCAAGGATGGGAACAGTTTGAGCAAAGAAGACATTCAGGCGCTCCTTTACCGTTTCCTCCTTGTCATCGGAACGTTGATACAATTCGCCACCGCATTTATCGCATTTCCCCGGCGTTTTGGGCGGTGAACTTGTTGTGTGATACGGTGTCTGACAAGTCCGGCAAAGCCATCTTCCGCTGAGGCGTTTCACTAACTGTTCATTGGGCACTTCTATGTATACTGCTTTGTCTATGCTCTTCCCTTGCTCTTTAAGGGCTTTGTCCAGCACTTCAGCTTGGCGCAAAGTTCGCGGGAAGCCGTCGAAAAGGCAGCCAGATGCACAGTCTGGTTTGTCCATCCTCTCTAAAATCATCCTTATGGTTATCTCATCGGGAACTAGTTCTCCCTTATCCATATACCTTTTGGCGAGGAGACCGACCTCGGTTTTTTCCTCCAGCGCCTGACGGAACAGGTCGCCCGACGCTATATGAGGTAGATTCATCTCCTGGGAGAGGATGTCCGCCTGAGTTCCCTTCCCTGCCCCCGGAGCTCCTAGCATGACGATGTACATTATTTTAAGAACCCCTCGTAACGGCGCATGGTTAGTTGAGCCTCTAATTGCTTCATTGTATCGAGAGCCACACCCACAGCTATGAGCATGGCAGTGCTCTGGATTACCAGCACTGTGACGCCGGTGACTTCTCGAACAACGAAGGGCAGAATTGCCACTGTAGCCAGGAAAAGCGCGCCGCCAAAGGTAATGCGCTTTATGACTTTGTTCAGATAATCAGCCGTCGTCTTGCCAGGGCGGACGCCAGGGATGAAGCCGCTTTGCTGCTGCAAAGTCTGAGGCAGATTCATCTGCTCAAATATGATCATAGTGTAGAAGAAAGCGAAACCAATTACCAAGGTAAAGTACAACCCCTGGTAAATCAAGCCCCAGGGTGCCGGATTATCAGGCTGAAACAGATTATAGACTGTGTTCCAGAAATTGGGGTCTCCTGCCGGGCCCATGAAGAATGACGATATCGTACCAGGAAGTTGCATCAAGGCCAGGGCGAAAATAATAGGAATCATCCCGGCGGTATTGACTCGGAGTGGTATGTAGGTAGATCCCGATTGGCGGTACATGCGGCCGCTGCGGAAAGTGCTCCGGGCATACTGCACGGGAATACGGCGGTGAGCTTCAACAAATATTACTATAAGTACCAAAGTAGCTGCGCTGAGTAGGAGGAAGGCGGTCAAGCCCTCCGGATCGCGGGCAGCTATAAAGGCGCGGCCAATCTGGTCCGGCAGGCTGGCTACGATGCCGCCAAAGATTATTATTGATATCCCGTTCCCTATACCACGCTCGGTAATCAATTCGCCCAGCCACACCAGGAATATCGTGCCGGCAACCATTGTTGTGACTATGGTAGCTGTGGTCAATGGCTCAAGTGGCAGCAAAACACCCTGCATGCGTAATATGGAAAGCATGCCGTAGCCTTGAAGGGCGGCCAGGGGTACTGTCAGCAAATGGGTGATTCGATTGATTTTCTGGCGACCGATGTCTCCCTCTTGCGATATAGCCTGAAGCCTGGGGATTACCGGGACCAGCAATTGCATGATTATGGAAGCAGTGATGTAGGGGAAAATGCCCGTGGCAACCACGCTGAAACTCGACATAGCCCCGCCGCTAAAAAGGTCAATCATACCGAACAGGAGGTTTTCCCCGAAGAAGTCTTGCAGGGCCTCAATGTCCACGCCGGGCAAGGGAACTTGAGCTAGAAATCGAAAAACGACCAGGATGCCGAGGGTGAAAAGAATTTTTCGCCTCAAATCGGGCAATGTCCATATGTCCTTCATTGCCTGGACAAGGCGCGGTTGGGTCGTTTTGCGCTGCATTCTAAGCCTGTTCTGTCTTCCCTCCGGCAGCGAGGATCTTTTTCTGTGCCGAGGAAGAGAATTTGTCGGCCCTGACCAGTAATGGGTGCTGGATATCGCCCTGGCCGAGAATTTTGGTTGGACGCTCTGGGGCGCTAATCAGTCCCTCCTTGAGCAATTCTTTGGCAGTGACCTCAGTGCCTGGGGAGAAAATGGCTAGCTTGCCCACATTGACAATATTGTAGTCGACTTTGAAAATGTTGGTGAATCCTCTCTTTCGTGGCAGCCGTTTAATCAAAGGCAACTGGCCGCCTTCGAAGCCAAGGCGTACGCCACCACCGGAGCGAGATTTTTGCCCCTTGATACCTCGCCCCGAATAGGTGCCATGCCCGCTGCTATCTCCTCGACCTACGCGTTTTTTCTTATGCTTGGCACCTGCAGGAGGCTTTAATTCATTCTGTTTCATCTGACTTTTCTTCCTGAGCTTCAACATCAGTTTGCACTGGTGCCTCTTCGCCTTTTCTCAAGTTAGCCAGGGCGAGTATCGTAGCCTTAGCCACGTTGATTTTGCTTGGTCCGCCCAATGATTTACCAAGGACGTCTTTTATGCCTGCCAATTCCAGTAATGCTCGAGAGGTATTGTTGACAATTAAACCTGTGCCAGGAGCTGCCGGCTTCAATAAGACCTTGGACGCCCCAAACTTAGCCAGAATCTCATGAGGGATGGTTGTGTCCCTGACGGGCACCTCAATAAGTTCCTTTCTCGCCATAGCACCTGCCTTGCGAACTGCCTCGGGAACCGCCGCCGCTTTGGCCAAACCGAATCCGACGTGTCCCTGGCCATCGCCAACTACCACCAGAGCCCTGAAACGAAGGTGTCTACCGCCTTTGACCACTTTGGTCACACGGTCGATGCCCAACAGCTTCTCTTCGAGGCTCAGTTCTGAGGCGTCGATTTTCGTTCTCTTCTCTCTTGCTTTTGTAACCGCTTTCATAAGCTCACTCTCAAAACTTTAGTCCACCTTTCCTGGCGCCCTCGGCCAAAGCCTTAACTCTGCCGTGATACCTGTAGCCACCACGGTCAAAAACTGCCTCTTTGATGCCTTTGGCCAATGCTTTCTCAGCAAGCAAGGTGCCCACCAGTTCCGCCTTCTTGCTTTTTCCCATTCCATCGGTCTTGCTTCTGACCTCAGAGTCAAGAGTGCTCATTGAGGCCAAAGTCTGGGCTATAGAATCATCAATAAGCTGAGCATAGATATGATTCAGGCTGCGGAAGACACATAGTCGAGGTCGTGACATGGTGCTCGTTACCTTTCGCCTCACCCGTCTGTGCCGTATCTTTCTGATTGCCTTTGAATCTCTCTTGCTCATTATAGCCGCTATTTCTTGCTTCTTTTGCCCGCTTTGCCAGGTTTAAGATGTAGCTCCTCGTCAGAATACTTAATGCCTTTTCCTTTATAGGGGTCGGCAGGGCGCACCGCCCGGATTCTAGCAGCCGCCTGTCCAACCGCCTGTTTGTCAATACCGGCAACACGAATGCGATTTACCCCTTCAACGTTGATGTCTATACCGGGGGGAGGGGAAAACTCCACGGTATTGGTGTATCCTACTTGGAGCAACAGTTTATCGCCGCTTTTCTGTGCTCTATAGCCCACGCCATTTATTTCCAGGACTCTTTCGAAGCCTTCGCTAACCCCTGTCACCATATTTGCCAGCAGACTGCGAGTGAGCCCGTGCAGAGCACGATGAATCTTGCTATCCGTAGGTCGAGTTACAATCAAGTAGCCATTCTGCAAAGCGATAGAAATGTCGGGGTGAAACCGACGACGGAGTTCCCCCTTACTTCCTTTTACCACAACTTCGCTTCCATCAATCTTCACCTCGGTGCCTTGAGGTATAGCAATGGGAAGCAAGCCAATACGAGACATGATTTATAGCTCCTGAGTTAATTTACCATACATAGCACACAATTTCACCGCCAAGATGCTGCCGCCACGCCTCTTGGCCAGTCATTACACCTCTGGATGTGGATAGGACAGCAATGCCCAAGCCGCCGTAGACACGAGGAATCTTACGTGTGTCCACATAAACCCTCAACCCGGGCTTACTCACCCTTTCTAAACCCAGGATTGCAGGCTGGTCATCTGTGTACTTGAGATGGACTTTTATCATTGATTCTGGTTTCCCTCTAAGTACTTCATAACGGTCGATGAAACCTTCTTCCTTAAGTATCTTGACGATGGAGAGCTTCATTTGAGAAGAAGGCACAAGCACCGTGTCATGCCCTGCCATGATGGCATTGCGTATCCGGGTCAACATGTCAGCAATTGGATCAGTAACTGTCATTTCTCTCACCAACTCGACTTTCTTATTCCAGGAATTACGCCGGTTACAGCAAGTTCTCGAAAGCAAATGCGACACATGCCAAACCTGCGCATATAAGCACGCGGTCTACCACATAATTGGCAACGATTACGTTGCTGCACCTTATACTTGGGTGGTCGTTTCGACTTAACAATCTTAGATAATTTTGCCATATTAAGTTCTCCTGAAAGGCATGCCCATTAATTCCAACAAGGTACTGGCTTCATTATCGTCCTTGGCCGTAGTGACAATGGTTACCTCGAGTCCGCGAATTTTGTCTATTTTGTCGTAATCAATCTCAGGAAAAACTATCTGTTCTCTTATGCCCAGACTGTAATTCCCTCGGCCGTCGAAAGAATCCCTTGATACTCCGCGGAAATCTCGAAACCTCGGTAGAGCCACATTTACCAGTTTGTCAAAGAAATCGTACATCCGCTTACCTCGCAACGTGACCATCATCCCAATCGGCATGCCAGCCCGCAGCTTAAAAGGAGAGATGGACTTCCTCGCCCTTGTGGTTACCGGATGTTGCCCTGAAATTGTGGCCAAATCCTTCTCAGCTGCTTCAAGAGCTTTGGCGTCCTGTATGGCCTCGCCCAAACCAATGCTGAGCACAATCTTTTCCAACCTGGGCAGTTGCATTATGTTGTTATAGCCCAGTCTAGCTTTGAGTTCGGGAGTCACCTCGGTCAAATATTTTTCCTGCAAGCGAGATTTCATAACAAAAATCCTCAGTCAATCACCTCTTGACATGAATTGCAAATTCGTACCCTTTTGCCATCGGCCAGGAAACGGAAACCAACTCGCGTTGGTTTGCCACATTTATCGCACAGCAACATTACGTTGGACAAATGGATTGGAGCTTCAAGCTCAATTATGCCAGCTTGGCGGGTGGCCCTGCGGGCTCGAGAATGGCGTTTAATCATGTTGAGCCCTTCTACTACCACCCTATCTTCCTTGGGGAAGGCGCGGCGTACTTTTCCGCTCTTGCCACGGTCCTTACCAGCAATCACGATTACAGTATCATTTTTCCTTATTTTCATTTCACAGAACCTCTGGGGCCAAGGATATTATCTTGGCGAAGTTTTTATCCCTGAGTTCTCGGGCTACAGGACCGAAAATGCGGCTGCCCTTGGGATTATTTCTGTCACCAAGAACGACTGCGGCATTCTCGTCGAATCTGATATAGGAGCCATCAGGGCGACGATAGGGCTTGGCCACACGGACAACCACAGCCCGCACTACATCACCCTCTTTCACCATTCCGTGGGGCATGGCCCGCTTCACCGTGGCTACAATAATATCGCCTATGCGGGCATATTTTCGTGCCCCAACTGGTACGTTGATGCACATAATCTGCTTCGCCCCGGTATTGTCGGCTATCTTGAGTCTGGTATAAGCCTGAATCATTCCTTTTGCTCTGGTCCGGTTTCAACCATTTCCCTCTTGGATATTATCTCTGTTACTCGCCATCTCTTCTCCTTGGACAGGGGGCGAGTCTCGATAATCTTCACCTTGTCCCCAACCTTACAGTCATTGTTTTCGTCGTGAGCCTTATATTTCTTGCTAACCTTTATAGCTTTCTTATAAAGCGGATGGACTTTCCTGGTTTCCACAGCCACCACCACGGTCTTATCCATCTTGTCGCTTATCACCAAGCCTTCTCTGATCTTTCTCTTGCCCAGATAATTCATCTTACTATATCAAGCTCTCTTTCTCTTAAAATAGTCCTTATTCTGGCAATCCTTCTCTTCACTCTGGGAAGCTCTCGATGATTCTCCAACTGTCTGGTGGCCAGGCGAAAACGGAGGTTAAAAAGCTCTTCATGAGCTTCTTCGAGTTTCGTTAGCAACTCTTCATTATTGAGAGCGCGAATTTCGCTAGCCTTCAACTGTCTGCCTTTCCCGCGCGACAAAACTGACGGCAATAGGAAGCTTGTAGGAGGCGAAGTGGACCGCCTCTGAAGCCACATCCTCTTTTATACCAGCCAATTCGAACAGAATTCTGCCCCTCTTAACTACGGCTACCCAGTACTCCGGAGCCCCTTTGCCGCCACCCATCCTTGTCTCCGCAGGTTTCTTAGTCACAACCTTGTCAGGAAAAACTCGTATCCATAGTTTGCCCCCACGATGCAGGTGGCGCACAAGTACGCGGCGGGTTGCTTCAATCTGTCGCGCTGTTATCCAGGCGGATTCCTCGGCCCTCAAGCCAAATTCACCAAAAGCAATAGTATCCCCACTCTGGGCACTGCCTTTTCGCCTGCCTCTATGCACCTTGCGATACTTCACTCGTTTCGGCTGTAGCACTTGTCTCCTTCACTTCGGGCATGATATCGCCCTTATAAATCCATACTTTAACTCCAATACGCCCCATCAGGGTATGGGCTTCAGCAACACCATAATCGATGTTGGCACGCAATTTGTGCAAGGGCATCTGACCTTGATGGAGTGTCTCGGTTCTGGCAATTTCCAGCCCGCCAAGTCTTCCCCGGCACATTATCTTTATTCCCTTAGCACCGGCCTGCAAAGTCCGGAAAGATGCTTGCCTCATCGCCCGCCGGAAAGGAATTCTCTCTTCCAGACGCCCGGCTATGCTGCGAGCTACCAGAAGAGCTTCGAGTTCCGGGCGCTCAACTTCCCTGATGGTCAATCTGATTTTGTCCCCGCTGACCTTCTCCAGTTCCGCCTTCAAAGCTTCCACGTTTTGTCCCCCTCTGCCGATCAAAATGCCAGGGCGAGCTGAGTACAGAGTCAGATATACCTCGTCGCCGGAGCGTTCGATTTCTACCCGCGCAACTGCACCTCCGACGCATTTTTCTTCCACTACGCTGCGCAGCTTTAAATCATCTAACAAAAACTGAGTATAGGTCTTGCCAGCATACCACCTGGCTTGCCAATCGCGGTTGACACCCAGTCTGAAACCACAAGGATGAACTTTTTGTCCCAAAACTATTCCTCCCTTTCTGCAACGAAAACTGTAATTCGACTAGACCGTTTCAAGATAGGACTCACTCTCCCCCTCGACTGGGGACGGAATCTCTTCAGGGTGTGCCCCTGATCAGCAAATATATCAGTGATTCTAAGCTCGCCGGGCGACATTTGAAAGTTGTTTTCGGCATTGGCTGCCGCCGATTTAATGACCTTGGCCACAGCTTTGGCTGTGGGCGTAGGCAAGAAGCTCAGGATAGTCAATGCCTCGTCAACTTTCTTACCTCTAACCATATCTATCGCCAAACGTATCTTCTGAGGCGAAATGCCCACGTCCTTAGCCATAGCTTTAACCTTCATCGTACTTTATTTCTTCCTCGCCTGTGCGGTCGTTTTAGCTTTAGTGACGTGGCCTCTAAATGTCCTGGTAACAGCAAATTCTGCCAGTTTGTGCCCCACCATATTCTCCGTGATGAAAATGGGCACATGCTTCCTGCCATTATGCACTGCGATAGTATGGCCTATCATTTGAGGCAAAATGGTAGAGGAGCGAGACCACGTCTTTATCACTGTTTTCTCGCCCGAATCATTGAGCATTTCTATTCTTTTCAGCAGTTTAGTATCACAAAAGGGCCCTTTCTTAAGCGACCGTGACATCCTGTTTCCTCCCCTTAAGTATCATTTTATCGGATTTCTTACGCCGACGCGTCTTAGCCCCCAGAGCTGGTTTTCCCCACGGAGTTTTGGGAGGCATGCCTAGTGGGGCTCTGCCCTCCCCACCCCCATGTGGGTGGTCGCGGGGAGACATAGCGGAGCCTCTGACCGAAGGTCGTTTACCTGCCCATCTCTTACTCCCAGCTTTGCCGAACTTTATGTTTTCGTGGTCAACATTGCCTATCTGTCCAACGGTGGCCCAGCACTTGTGGTGAAATTTGCGCAGTTCCCCCGAAGGGAGTTTGAGCACAACATACTTGCCTTCCTTGTTCATGATCCGGGCAGCACTTCCCGCGCTATGAATGAGCTGTCCTCCTTTGCCGGGCTCAAACTCAACATTGTGCACTGAAGTTCCCACAGGAATGGAAGCCAACGGCAGGGCGTTACCGATTCTTATATCAACATCCTCGCCGGCCTGTACACTGTCACCCAGCTTAATTCCCAAAGGAGCAAGTATATAGCGCTTTTCTCCGTCAGCATAATGGATCAGGGCAATGCGAGCTGACCTGTTAGGATCATATTCAATGGAGGCTACTTTTCCGGGGACGGCAATCTTGTCCCTCTTGAAGTCGATAAGGCGAAGCTTGCGTTTACTGCCGCCACCTCTGCGACGTACTGTTACAACACCCCGGCTATTACGCCCACCCTTCTTTTTCAGTGGCGCCAGCAAGGATTTCTCGGGAGCCACCTTTGTCAGCTCTTCAAAAGTAGCGCCAGACATAAATCTCCTGCCTGGAGAAGTTGGATCATAAGTCTTTAGTCCCACAAATCGCTCCCTATTTATGTGTCCTTTGCCAGCGAGTCTTCTTAAGGAGTTTCTTATGCCTGTGCTTGGACATTTTCCTTTTTCTCCACTTAGTGACTGAACCCATTAAACACCCTCAAAGAAAGTAATTTTGTTTCCCGGTGCCAGGGTAACCACTGCCTTCTTCCAGGGTGAGCTAGTTACCTGCCTCCTGCCAAACCTTCTTGTCTTCCCGGGCACTGTTATCACATTCACTTTGCTAACCTTTACCTTGAAAGCTTGTTCCACCGCCTCCTTAATCTGAGCTTTGTTAGCCTTGCCTGCTACCTCAAAGGCATACTTATCCTGCTCCTTAAGCAAAGTAGCCTTCTCCGTGATTAAAGGACGTCGCAACACTTCGTAAAGATGCAATTTATTTCCCCCAAATTTCCTCAATGTTGCGTATTGCCGGTACAGTGGCTATCAGCATTTCGTACGAAAGCAAATCCAACACATTAATTTGCGGCGCAGGCAGGACTTTGACTTCAGGCAAGTTGGCTGCTGACCTGACCACACCCGGTGTCGACTGAGCGGTAAGAATCAAAGTGGAAGAATCGATGCCCAGCGAGGACAGAACGTTGACCATATCCTTTGTCTTGCCTTCCTCAAAATCAAGTTCCTGTACCAGTCTTATATTCCCCTCTCTGACTTTAGCGGAGAGGAGGCATTTCAAAGCCAATCTCCTCATTTTCTTGGGCATTGATTGGCGATAAGTACGTGGCCTGGGGCCAAAGGCTACTCCGCCTCCTCTGAGCATAGGTGACTTCGCGCTTCCCCTGCGTGCCCTGCCGGTATGCTTTTGTGCATAGAGCTTTCTTGTGCTTCCCGTGACCTCGCTCCTCGCCTTGGTAGACGCAGTACCCTGGCGTCTATTGGCCAATTGCCTGGCCATTGCCTGGTGAACAACGGCGTCATTGAAGGGAACATCAAAAATGGCCTGGCTGAGCTCCATTTGCTCAACCACTTCACCTTTTAAGCTATAAACTGGCACTTGCACTTCCTGTTACCTTACTTTTTCAATTATTAACAGTCCCCCGTTGGCTCCGGGTACTGCCCCCTTCACCAGAAGCAAATTACGCTCCGGGTCAGTTTGAATTACCTCGACATTACGCGCTGTCACTCTCTCATTTCCCATGTGTCCTGCCATCGATTTTCCCTTCAACACTCGGCCGGGGAATGTGGTAGCACCGATTGAACCGGGGGCGCGATGACGGTCAGTTTGGCCGTGGCTCTTTGGCCCACCCGCGAAATGGTGTCGCTTCACCGTACCAGCAAAGCCCTTGCCCTTAGAAAAGCCCGTTATGTTTACCAGGTCACCATGCTTCAGGAAGCCAATATCCACTTTGTCACCACGCTTGACCGAGCCAGTATCATCGGTCCTGAATTCGCGGAGATGGCGAACCCTGTCTAAGCCTCTCAGATGCCCCTTCTCCGGAGAGTTGAGCTGAGACTGCTTCACTTCACCGACTACAAGGCCTAACTGAATAGCATTGTAACCATCCTTGCTCTCGCTTTTCACCTGAGTTACCACGGAAGGGCCGGCCTGGATAGCGGTCACCGCTGTCGCCTCTCCGCTTTCCTCAAACAGCTGCGTCATGCCTATTTTTTTGCCAATAATGCCTGGAAACATAGTCTTAACTATAACTTAATGTCGATCTCCACTCCAGATGCCAGATTGAGCTGACTCAGGGCATCTATCGTCTTGGAACTTGGCTGTAGAATGTCAATCAGCCTCTTATGGGTCCTGATTTCGAATTGCTCCCTGGAATCTTTATCGATGTTCGACGAACGAATAACGCAAAACTTTTCGATATCCGTGGGCAGAGGCACCGGGCCAATTGCTATAGCCCCGGTACGTTCAATAGTTTCCAGTATTTGCCTTACTGCCTGATCAGCCAACCTGTGGTCGAAGCTCTTAATTTTGATACGAACTTTTTGCTCGGTCATCTACTTCTTCCCGTCCTAGCAAGGATTTGCTCAGCCAGACTTTGTGGCAATTCTTCATAGCGATGAAACTGCATGGTATAACTTGCCCTCCCTTGACTGAGCGACCTCAAATCGCCGGCGAAACCGAATGTTTCCGCTAAAGGAATGAGGCAACGGATGGTGGAAGCATCGGCGCGACTCTCAATGCCTGCGATATGAGCTCTTCGAGAGTTCAAATCCCCGATGATATCTCCCAGGAACTGATTGGGAGTTGTTATTTCCACTTCCATAATTGGCTCGAGAACAACGGGCTTAGCCTTGTCTATACCATCCCTCATGGCCAGGAAAGCTGCCATTCTGAAAGCCACGTCCGAAGAATCGACTTCGTGAAAACTGCCGTCATATAGAGTCACCTTCACATCTACTACAGGATAACCTGATAATCCCCCGCTCTGCAAAACTCCTTTAACACCTGCTTCCACTGATGGAATAAATTCCTTGGGTATAGCCCCACTCCGAATTTGGTCGCGAAACTCAAATCCACTGCCACGCTCCCCGGGCTCAATTCTAAGCCAAACATGCCCGTATTGCCCTCTACCGCCCGATTGACGCACGAATTTCCCTTCAGATTCCACAGGAACGGTGATTGTCGCCTTATAGGCAACCTGAGGCTTGCCAGCGTTGACCCTGATGCCATATTCGCGAAACATACGCTCCATTAGTACCTCGAGATGGAGCTCACCCATCCCTGAAACCAGAGTTTGCCCCGTTTCCTTGTCATGGTAGATTTTGAAAGTGGGATCCTCAACAGCGAGTTTGGCCAGGGCGTCGTCTAACTTGTCCTGGTCGCCCTTACTCTTGGGTTCAACAGCCATGGCAAGCACAGGCTCGGCAAATCGTATAGTCTCAAAAAGCACCGGTCGTGCCGGTTCAGAAAGGGTATCACCTGTCGAGGTCATCTTGAGCCCCAGGGTAGCCACAATAGCCCCGGCCTCAGCATGGCTGACCTCTTCACGGTGGTCGGCATGCATGACGTACAGTTTTCCCAATCTTTCTTTCTTATCCGTGCTGGAGTTCAAGACTTGTGCTCCAGCTCTTATCCTGCCTGAGTACACGCGCAGGTAGACCAGTCTGCCCATAAAGGGGTCAGCAACCGTCTTGAACGCCAATGCGGAAAAAGGCTCATCATCACTCGTCAGACGAACGGTTTTCTCTCCGCTTCTGGGGTCAACCGCCGAAACGGCGGGAATATCCGGTGGCGAGGGTAGATAATCGACAATAGCATCAAGCAGTGGCTGGATACCTCTGTCTCTCAAGGCACTTCCGCAAAGCACAGGCACTATACGGTTAGAAATGGTCAGCCTTCTTATAGCTTCCTTGATTTGCGGGGTGGTGATATCTTCCCCATTAAGGTAAGGGAGCATAATCTGTTCATCGAGCTCAGCTAAGTCCTCTATCAATGCTTGACGATGCTTGGCTAGCAAACCCTCGTTGTCTTCATCAATTGGAGTTGAATTAGAATCAACAGGGAAAGCAATGACTTCGTTCTCCACAAGGTCGATGATGCCTCGAAACGCCTTTTCACTGCCTATGGGGAACTGTACGGGTAACGCTTTGCGCCGCAACCTTTGGTCAATCATGGTCACTGTTTGATGAAAGTCAGCGCCGACCCTGTCCATTTTGTTAATAAAGCAAATCCTGGCCACGCCATATTTATCTGCCTGGCGCCATACAGCCTCTGACTGAGCTTCCACTCCGGCTACACCATCGAAAATCACAACACCACCGTCCAACACACGGAGGGCACGCTCTACCTCGGCGGTGAAATCCACATGCCCCGGGGTATCGATGATGTTTATACGGTGTCCACGCCATTGACATGTAGTCGCCGCTGAACAAATGGTAATGCCTCTTTCTCTTTCCTGTGCCATCCAGTCCATTACCGCAGTCCCCGCATCCACGCTGCCAATCTTGTAGGTACGCCCTGCATGATGGAGAATCATCTCAGTAGCTGTGGTCTTGCCAGCATCTATATGAGCAATGACCCCTATATTTCGTATTTTTTCCAAAGGGAAAGTCCGCGACATGAGTTTATCCTTTGCCTCAAGTACTGCTTTCAACACAACTTTTCACCAGCGATAGTGCGCAAAGGCTTTGTTGGCCTCTGCCATCTTGTGAAGGTCATCACGTTTCTTGATGGTGACCCCGCGACCTTGTATAGCGTCGACTAACTCGGACGCCAACTTTTCCTCCATGGGTTTGCCACTGCGAGCTCGTGCCGAAGCAATGAGCCACCTCATGGCAAGAGCACGCCCCCGGTCCTCCGGGACCTCCATGGGAACTTGATAGGTGGCCCCACCGACACGGCGCGATTTGACCATGAGAAGCGGCGCAGCATTTTTGATCGCTCGCTCTAAAGCTTCTTCAGGACTGCTGTTCACCTGCTGAGCAGCTAACTCCAAGGCATTGTAGAGAATGTGCTCGGCTGTAGCTTTTTGCCCTCGAATCATCAGCCTGTTGATGAACTTGGCCACAGTGACGCTGTTATACTTGGCATCGGGTGGCGGCGTTCTCCTTACTACTCCTCTAGTTCCTCTTGGCATTTGACATCCTTACTATTTTTGAGCCTTGGTCCCATACCTGCTACGACCTTGCTTGCGGTCAGCTACTCCTTCAGTGTCAAGGGTACCACGGATAATGTGGTAGCGAATTCCAGGAACATCCTTAACTCTGCCACCACGAATCAAGACTACCGAGTGTTCTTGCAAATTATGTCCTTCACCGGGAATATAAGCAGTTACTTCCATGCCGTTGGTCAGCCTGACTCGGGCAACTTTGCGCAACGCCGAGTTAGGTTTCTTGGGTGTAACCGTCTTAACCTGAACGCATACACCTCTTTTCTGAGGCGATCCTCGGCCCCAGCTAACTCTTCCTTTCATCGTATTGCGGACGTAATGCAATGCCGGGACATCGCTCTTCTTTCCCAGCTTCTGTCGCCCTCTACGAACAAGTTGATTTACTGTTGGCATTCCTATAACTCCCTTATTTTAGGCAAGTGAAAAGCCGCCTGGTTACGCGCCGGTCTACTCCGGGAAAAATTTGCTCGGCCTTAGCCAGCCGGCTTTTGTATTTTTTCTTAACCCTTTACCTATTAGTAGACGCCAATCTCCCAATTTAACACAACATAATTAGGATGTCAACTAGCGTGTTGGACCCCCAAAAATAGCGATTGAAGAACTTATCTCTCAAAATCCTTAGTTTTTGCCCGGAATTTCCCACTTCTGGACCTTTATGGCCAGGTTTTTGATGCCCGGGCTATGTCCAGGATGAGTTGCTTGCTTCCTTTACAGGCATCAGATAGGCTCAGTTTGTGTAATAGAACGAAAAGCCCCCTCCTGGAAATCC
>JAWOFK010000039.1:0-4447 GCA_046497565.1 Dehalococcoidia bacterium | reverse complement strand
CCTCTCATTGCGGCTTTGAACGATGATGTTCCAGCAATTCGAACGGGGGCAGCAGAAGTTCTCGGGAAGATAAAAGATGGCAGGGCGACAGAACCCCTTATTCAGGCTTTGGAAGATGAGACTGGGAGAGTTCGAGAGAAGGCGGCAGAGGCTCTCGGGAGGATAAAAGATGGCAGGGCGACAGAACCACTCATTCAGGCTTTGAAAGATGAGACTTGGGGAGTTCGAGAGAAGGCGATAGAGGCACTTGCTAGGATAGGAAAGTCAGCAGTTCCGCCCCTTGTCGAGGCCTTGGAGGACGAAGATGTCGGAGTTCGAACCGAGGCAGCACGAGCACTTCAGGAGCTTAGTTGGAGACCTAAGGACCCCTCACATAAAGCCTCCTATTTGATTGCAAGGAAAGATTGGGATGAGTTAGTAAGGTTGGGAAGACCAGCCGTAGGGTCCCTAATTAAGGTTCTGAAGGATAAGGATCCTGGAGTTCGAGAGAGGGCTGCACGCACCCTTGGAGAGATAGGGGATGTCGCTGCAGTAGAATCCCTCACTGAGTCCTTGGAGGATACGGAGAGTATCGTTCGGGAAGCTGCGCAGAAGGCGCTAGACGAGATCAAGAAGGCGAGTTAGCCTTGAAGAGGCCCCGAGGTAATAATAGTCCAGTTTGTTGGATTCTCTGCGTGTGCTTCTGATACTATATGAGTCGGCAAGGATACAGAATATGCGTTATAGCAAAGGCGGCGTGAAGGCCTTACGCAGAGTTCAAAATGTGATTGATTCTGCTGGACTACCCTGGGATTTTGAACGCCATTCAGATGCAGAAATAACTCACAGAGCTAAGCCGTGGACACGAAATTTACTGAACTGACCGGAACACGCTGTGACCGGACGGCTAAGGTCTCTGATTTCATGGAATGGATTGTAGAGAGATCCCATACTCCAGATGGCGCGAGCTATTATGGAGTAAAGTCGACGGGAAGAAGATTCTCGTTGGATGTAAGGAGGGGAAACCATGACAAGCAGTCGTAAGAGCGGGCAATTCTATCTTGCCCTTTTGTTGGTAATAGCAATCGTCGTGTTATCAATAGGGAATTACATTCGTTGGTGGGACTTGCATTTCTACGTTGGACCTCTCAGTTTTCACCATTGGCTCAGTTTCATTGGCACAGGGTTCATAGCTATCTTTACCCCAATATATTCAGTTATAAAGCACCGTTCTCCTAAGCACTCTCGACCATTGCTCAATATTCACGTGTTTGGAAATCTCATTGCCTTTCTATTGATATCCATTCACTTCACTCAGCAAATGGGTAGACCTGCCCAATTTGCTCCAGCGCTGGGGACGGGGCTAACCCTGTACATCATTGTCGCCATTATGGTGGTGACCGGGTTTATGCAGCGCTTTCAACTGATAGGACGTTTCCTGAAGACCTGGAGATTCATCCATGTCAGTTTGAGCCTGTCCTTCTACATCGTTGTCGTCATTCACATACTGCGCAATCTGGGAGTCATATAGTCATACTGGCTCACTACAGCAGCTAAGAAGTGTAGAAACGACCTCAGGCCAGTGCGCTGACATAGCCTACAAGGAGATTCAATTGAACGAGAATAGCATGCATACCACCAATAAATCCGAAGAGCAGCCCCAGCATGCCGAACACAACACGCAGCCGAACATTAAGAAAGAACACATGGCTGAAGGACATGATATGAGAGCCGGACACGGGATGAAGGGAATGAGTGAGCGTGAACACCATGCCATGATGATAGCCGATTTCCGCCGGCGCTTTTGGGTGTCTTTGATTCTTACCGTGCCGATTCTGGCACTCTCCCCGTTGATACAGCGGTTCTTGGGACTGGGAGGTCTAATCAGTTTCCCGGGAGATTCTTATGTGCTTTTTGCCCTGTCCTCCGCCGTTTATCTTTATGGGGGTTGGCCTTTCTTGAAGGGCTTCTCCAGCGAGATACGCTCGAAATCACCGGCGATGATGACACTTATAGCACTGGCTACCACCACGGCCTACGTGTACAGCAGTGCTGTTGTCTTTGGACTTCCCGGCTCGTTCTTCTTCTGGGAGCTGGCGACACTTATTGATGTCATGCTGCTTGGCCACTGGCTGGAGATGCGCTCTATTGCTGCGGCCTCATCGGCCCTTGAGGAGCTGGCCAAGCTCATGCCATCGGAGGCACACAAGGTTATGCCGGACGGCGGTATGAAGGATGTTCCCCTTGAGGAACTAGGCGCAGGAGACAAAGTCTTGGTGAAACCAGGCGAGAAAGTCCCCGCGGATGGCGTGGTTCTTGATGGCGAGACTTCAGTAAACGAAGCCATGCTAACCGGTGAGTCCACCCCGGTGCCCAAGCAGGTTAATGCCAAGGTAATTGGTGGCTCGGTCAATGGTGAAGGCTCCATTACTGTGGAGGTCAAGGGAACCGGTTCCGATTCCTATTTGTCCCAAGTGACCGAACTAGTTAGAGAGGCACAGGAAAGCAAGTCTCGCACTCAGAATCTTGCCGACCGTGCAGCACTAGTGCTCACCATCGTTGCCCTCGTGGTTGGAGGGATAACGCTGTTGGTCTGGATAGGGCCGCTAGGACAAGAGTTTGTCTTCGGGCTAGCCCGGATGGTTACTGTGATGGTCATTACCTGTCCCCATGCGCTTGGGCTGGCTGTCCCACTGGTTGTCGCTGTATCTACATCTCTATCTGCAAGGAGTGGCCTGTTGATAAAGGACCGTGATGGCTTCGAGCAGGCCCGAAATGTTCAGGCGATGCTTTTTGACAAGACTGGGACACTGACTCAGGGGAAGTTTGGCGTGACAGACATAGTTACCTTGGGTGACAAAATGAATAGTGAAGACCTGCTTGAATATGCCGCTTCGGTCGAGCAACATTCTGAGCACTCCATTGCTAAGGGTATCGTTGCCTCAGCCCATGAAGTCCTGCCTGTTGAGGCATTCAGGTCTATCCCGGGCAAGGGAGCGCAGGGCAAAGTGAATGGCAAAGATGTGATGGCAGTAAGTCCTGGTTATCTGAAAGAGAATGATATCACGGTCAATGATGATCGGATAGAGCAGCTTGGCTCTCAGGGTAAGACAGTAATTTTCGTCCTTATTGATGGCGAGCTAAGCGGTGCCGTCGCTCTTGCTGATATTATTAGGCCGGAGTCGAAACAGGCTATATCAGACCTCCAGGACATGGGAATAAACTGCATGATGATAACCGGTGATAACCGGCAGGTTGCCCAGTGGGTGGCGAGTGAGATTGGCATCAACGAGTACTTCGCTGAGGTTCTGCCTGAGAAGAAGGCCGAGAAGGTGAAGGAGGTACAATCAAGAGGCTTGAAGGTTGCCATGACAGGGGATGGCGTCAATGATGCCCCGGCACTGGCTCAGGCTGATGTTGGCATTGCTATCGGTGCCGGCACTGATGTAGCAGTAGCTATAGCGGATATCGTCCTCGTTCGCAGCAATCCAGTTGATGTTGTCTCCATAATCAAGCTTTCCCGTGCCACCTATAGAAAGATGTTACAGAACCTGGCCTGGGCGACTGGTTATAACGTTGTCGCTATTCCGCTGGCGGCTGGTGTGGCTTACAGCATAGGCATTCTGCTTGAGCCGGCCCTAGGAGCGGCTTTTATGGCGATCAGTACTATTATTGTGGCTATTAACGCTCGGTTCTTAAGGGTGGAAAAATGATCTTATCCAAGCTCTTACTCGGTAATAACACTACCTGCAATGCAAGCCGCAGCTACTTTATATCAAAAGTTAAGCAACAGGTTTCAGCTTCAAGAATAAGGGAATAGTATTACCTTATGTGGTGAAACAGTAAGGAATGACAACACGTGTTGACCTTGATAGTGCGTTAGCTGGTTTCGACCGTAACCTGGAGAGAAGGCGAAGGCGCAATGCTGGACGTTCAACTGGCCTCTAGAGGCTGAGCGTCACACGTCAACCTCGATTGTTGGACGATAACTTGTAATGTTGCCTCATGATCGACGAAATTATGCCCTCAGGGCACACTTCTTGAAGCCAGATCCGGCTAGGATGAATCGTTTAGAACAGTCAGGACTTACCGTTTGAAAGAGTTAAGGCCATGGTTCAAGCCAATTCCTTCGACAAGTTGAAATCTATCGTTTGAAATGGATAAGACCACGGTGAAAACCAATCCCTTCGATAATCCAATTCTACCGTTTGATGAAATGAGAACCAAAGTGGAAACAAAAACGTGATTTATACTTCGAAAACCGAGATCTACAGGTTATAGCAGATCTTCCAAATTGAGGCTATTTTCGCTTGAACGGAGTGCCCCTTGAGAATTGAGGCTAACGCCGTTGAGAAACGAGCTTTTTCCTGGTGGCTACATGCACTCCTCTCAATGGTAGCACTGCAGGCAACTTGATATTGGCGGCATCGAGCAACTGCTTGGTTCGTCCCGTGGGCTCAGGCACTTT
>JAWOFK010000042.1:0-14056 GCA_046497565.1 Dehalococcoidia bacterium | reverse complement strand
TCAACTCGCCCCCTGAATACTTGCTCCATGTTCCATTCAGTGTTGCCGTGCCTTATCAGCATAATCGTGGTCATCTGTTCGATATCCTGGTCCGCAGTGTATGCTCATTATACCAAGGGGAGACCCTCGCGGATGAACAGCCTCAGATCGCGGGGCTTGGCACAAGTGCCTGTGGGCTGAACAATCCTCGGAATTGTTACTCCAGACCAAAAAGCAGGGTCAACGGTTAACCTCGATCCTGCTTGATTTGAACGAAAAACAAAGGTGCCCCCTTTTATCACACAAGAAACTATTGACAATTTCTCTAATGATGGTACCATAGTAATATAGGGCTAAGCTAAGGTTGGTGGTTGAATGTGTCGGTCAAAGGGTTGCGGTAGTTACCACGACGCTCAGCTGAGCACATATAGAGTTGGGTTCTTTTTTCCCTGCCACGATAAGACCAATTCTGGCTTTTTGAAATCCGGAGGTGAAGTATGAAGACTCTTCATAACGCGACAAAACACCATTACGTGACAAGAATTGGCATGTTGTTGATTGCGGTAACCCTGATCGCAGCGACGGTAAGCTGTGCTCCTGTGCGATACGATCTGACTATCGCCAGTAGCGAAGGTGGTTCGGTAACCACCCCTGGCGAAGGGATGTCCACCTATGAAGCTGGGACGGTGGTTAGCCTGGTGGCAAGCCCAGCTAGCGGCCACCGGTTTGTAAACTGGACCGGAGACGTGGATACCATTGCCGATGTCAACGCTGCCTCAACAACCATTACCTTAGAGGGCGACTACAAGATCACTGCCAACTTTGTGGCTCAGTACGTCTTGACTATAGACACCACCGAGGGTGGCGAGGTAACCGCTCCCGGCGAGGGGACATTCACCTACGATGCTGGCACGGTGGTCAACCTGGTAACAGAAGCCGACGAGGGATACAAATTCATGGAGTGGACCGGTGACGTGGACTATGTCACAGATGCTAATGCCGCCTCAACCACGGTCACCATGAACAGTGGCTACACCATCACGGCCAGTTTCGCCAAGGAAATACGCAACTGGCATGATTTGGATGCCATCGGAGACAATCTGAGCGGACACTATGTGCTGGTCAACGACCTGGATGCCACCAGTGCCGGTTATGCCGAACTGGCTGGCCCGGCAGCCAATGGCGGTAAGGGTTGGGAGCCAGTCGGAGGTCTTTCTCCTGATCAGTTCCGTATCGATATCTCCGACCCTGTTGATCCGTTTAGGGGCAGTTTGGATGGTCAGGGCCATGAGATCAGAGACGTGTTTGTCGACCGCCCTGATGAAGATGGCGTGGGGCTTTTCGGTTTCGTTGGGGCTGGAGGTGTCGTCCGAGATGTGGGGGCGGTGAACGGCATCGTGACTGGCCGCGCTTATGTTGGCGGTCTAGTCGGAGGCAATAAGGGGGGAGTGGTCATCGACTCCCATTGCAGTGGCACCGTGACTGGTGAGCGCAACGTTGGAGGTTTGATCGGCTATCATGGCGGCCGAGGCACTGTGAGCAACTCCTCTTTCGCAGGCAGTGTGACTGGCAGTGGCCATGTTGGAGGTCTCGTGGGGTGGCATCATTGGGGTACCATAGGCAACAGCTATTTCACTGGTACCGTAGCTGGCGAAGGTTATGTTGGTGGTCTCGTCGGAGCTACTCTACACGGCACTGTGACAAATTCCTACTATAATTACGATGAGGTCCTCATCAATGGGAAGAGCCTAGTGACGATTGGAGCTTTGTTAGGTGAAGACTTTGAGCAATGGCTTGCCAACGACAAGTTCCTGGATGTCAATGAAAGACTCCTGAAAGAGGATGGTTATTATGTTATAGCCAGCATCAGTGATTTCAAACAACTGCTCGCCTTTGGCCAAGATGGTTCGCTGAGATTCAAATTGACAAACGACCTGGACTTTGGCGGTGAAGCCAACTTTTTCATCCCTCATCTCGGCGCAGAGCTTAACGGGAATGGTCACACAATCTCAAACCTGAGTTTGAATTTTGATATTGTCTCGGAGATTGGATTATTCGGATACCTTGCCCCTAGTGGAAAAGTGACCCAACTGGGTCTCGAGAATGCAAATATAAGCACGAAAGGAGCCGATGTTGGCAGTCTGGTGGGACTCAGCGACGGCATTGTGAGCGACTGCTATTCGACCGGTAGCGTCATCGGCCGGTGGGGCGTCGGCGGTCTGGTAGGAAGTATTCATAACGGGACTCTGCGTAATTCCTATTTCGGCGGCAGCGTGACTGGCGAGGGAAATGTCGGCGGTCTGGTGGGATTCCATTTTCACGGTCTTATAAGCAACTCCTACTATAATCATGATGAGGTTTTGATTAATGGAGAGAACATAATCACTGTTGGAGCTTTGTTGGGTGAAGACTTTGAGCAGTGGCTCGCCAACGACAGGTTTCTGGATGTCGACGAAAAGCTTTCTAGCGAAGACGGTTATTACCTGATAAGCAATATCAGCGATTTCAAGCAACTGCTGGCCTTTGGGCAGGATGGCTCGCTGAAATTCCGACTAACGAATGACCTTGATCTGGCTCCTGAACCTAACTTCTACATCCCTCATCTTGCCGCAGAATTTGATGGGAATGGTCACACGATCTCAAACTTCAGCTTGGACTCCCGTATCTCTTCGCAGGTCGGGTTATTCGGGTACCTTGCTCGTGGAGGAAGAATCACTCGGGTAGGTTTAGAAAACGCAAACGTAACCGGCAATGGTGGGGTTGGTGGTCTGGCCGGACACAGCTACGGGACTATCAGCAACTCTTATGCCAGTGGCAGGGTTTCTGGCGGTGGGATGGTTGGTGGTCTTGTAGGGCACACCAGAGGCACTGTTAGCAACTGCTATTCGTCCGGTAGCGTCGTCGGCGGTTCGCATGTTGGCGGTCTCGTGGGAGATAACTTCTTTGGCACTATCAGCAATTCTTATTCGACGAGCAGCGTGACTGGCTACCGGAAGGTTGGTGGTCTGGTGGGAGCCAACTACCAGACGGTTAGCAACTCCTATTCCACAGGCAGCGTTACTGGCGACGTAGATACTGGCGGTCTCGTGGGGTTCAATATTGGCACTGTGAGCGCATCCTTCTGGAATACCCAGACCAGCGGACAAGCTGCTTCGGCTGGCGGCACAGGCAAGACCACGGCGGAGATGAAGGACATCGCCACATTCAGAACTGCCGGATGGTCGATAGTCGCAGTGGCTACTGGTGAAACCGACCGCAGCCGGACCTGGAATATCGTTGACGGCGAGGCCTATCCCTTTTTCAGTTGGGAGTCTGTTTTGTAGCTCGGCTTCGTATCGAATGCTGGGCCACGACCGGGATGCCCAGGGAGGATAGAACTGCACATTAGGGTGAAACGTTCAATCTCGTCGTTTTGGCTTGCTCTCTTGATGAAAAACCATGGTCAGCGTAGAATAGAAACGTAGAACAGAAATCGGGAAAAGGAACTGGGGTCCAGCGCCGGGCTCATGAATTTCGTGGAACAGGCACCGGGAGTTTATCTGTGGCTACGAATTTGAGCATGACAACCAGTAAGCTGGTTAAGACCATAATCTTTGTTGCGTTGCTCGTCGCAGCTAGTAGCTACTTAGGTTATGTCGGTCGCCAGATAGGGCAACTGGGCGATGCCATTTTTGTCTTCTCTATGGATACATTGTATCCCTTCATTTGGCTATTGCTGGCTCTCGTTTTAGTAGCCATCAGTGCTGGACTTGTTGCAGCGCTTGTTCGCCCTCTATGGATATGCTTCATCGCCTTTGCTCTCGCTAGCCTGGCGGTGCTTTTTATTTGGGGACTAGACCTGATTGCTCTCTTGTTGGCACTGCTCTACCTGCTCGCTGGACTCCTCTACAGTCGGGGTGTGGCTAAGGGGCTCAATGAGCGCATAAAGTTCTCGGTACACCCTATCAAAGATAATCAAACCATATTGACCCTGGTGTTGGTAATTGCAGTATGCATCCTCTTCTATGTCGGGTATGCAGCGCAGATCGAGCGTGAAGGGTTTACCGCACCTCCCTTCGTTGTCAACATAGCAATGGGGGTAGCCGAAGAGCAGATTGAAACGATTCCGGGCCTCACGCCAGAGGAAAAAGAACAAGCTATATCCGAATTTAGACAGCAGTTTGAACAACAGGTGGAAGATGCGGTAGAGCCCTATCAAGCGTTCATACCCGCAGGTGTCGCCCTTATTCTACTGGGGCTTCTTACAACCATCACTGGTCTCTTCTCATGGTTACCAGCTCTAATCCTGAAAGCCATTTTTGTCATTTTGACTGCCCGCCATGTAACAACCGTGGTAACGGAAATGCAGGAAGTGAAAAGGCTAACCATCGACTAGCTTAGCAAATTGCACAATGGTCCATTTCGTGCAATCCACGCATCGGTGGCTTGAGATACTTGGTACATGCTCTCCAGATCCCGTTCCGCACATCACAGATTCAGCGATTGCCGCAGAAAAAGAGCCTCGATTGGTAAGAAAAGTTAAGTTCAAGGTATTGACAGCTCCTATATGACTATGTGGTACAATAGTACTAGGTTGTAGAAAAGCATAGGGTCGGTGGCCGAGTGTATACTGTAGAGGATGACTGTACTCTATCTCCGCGCTCGAGTGCGTATACGTACGGTTGTGATCATTGCTGTCTCTTCTTGCAGCAGCTCAAGGGCCGGCGCTTTTTGAGCCCAGACCTATTCACGGAGCTAGTTTGCAAGTCATTGACGTATGTCATTGCACGAATCAGCAGACTACAGAGTCTGACCTTTGCACACGCCGTGCCATTCATGTGCCGGGCTAGAACATCTGCAGGAGGATACTCGGGTGGTACGACGCCCGCGGCACAACTCGCACAAGTGCCTTGGGGTCTATGCTTTGATCGGCAGCCACCCAACGGGAGGTGTGTGATGAACCGTTGACTGTTGATTAAGCCTATGCCGATCACAACAGAAAATACATTGAAAGGAGAAAGTAGTAAAGTACCCCACAGCAAGCTGTGGGGCATTACGGGTAAGGGAGCCGCCCCACCGGGTTGCGAACGGGGCCGCTTTCCTCCCCCCAGCAAGCTGGGGGGTATCCAGCGGAGGTTTTTATGAAGCAATATTGGCGGCATGTTTTGGCCCTTGTGGTATCGGTTTTACTGGTTCTGCAGATGATTCCCATGCCTAACATACTCGGTTGGGAATCAGCCTCCACTATCACCCTAGCAGCCGATACTGCGGGCAGCATCGTGTACTCGGAATCAGATCCCCTGACCTCTTCCTCCGTGAATACCCAGAATACTGCATTTGCAGGTGATATCGTTTTTGCGATCGATGAATCCGGAAGCATGCAGAATGACATATCCGACGTCAAGGACAACGTCCAGTTTATAGCGGATGAGTTGAGCGGCATCGTTGATGCCAGGTATGGCCTCGTCGGATTTGGAGCTACGGCAGCACACCGCCCAGACGCTGCAGATGGAGCGGCCCACATACATACGACTTTGACTGATCTTGACGGGTTCACAGCAGCACTAAATGAGCTAGTCGCAGATGGCTGGTTTGAACCAGGCCTCTCAGCGACAATCTTGGGAATGAGCAGCCAGATGAACTTCCGGGCAGGTGCGGTACCGATCATCGTATTGATCACCGACGAGGATGCCGATGACCCGTGGAACCTATCTGCAGCTCTGCAGTCACTTCAAGACCGTAATGCCACCTGGTTCGGCATAGTTCTTCTAGGATATGGCAATACAGCAGACACCTATGGACCTAATCCTGGCAGCCTCTCCGTGGAGACAGGCGGGCAGGTGTTCAGCATCTATGATTTCCGCGCTGATCCTCAACCAGTATTGGAGGCTATCTTTGATACGATCATAGGGACGGTCGTCACCAAGAGCCCAGCCAGAACGTTCGGCTCGCCTGGTTCCAATCCCTACGTCGCGTATTCTGACGACCCGGTAAACCTGGCAACCGGGAACTTTATTCATCTGCATCAAGATTTGTACATTCCGACACGAGGCCATCCACTGCAGATCGTTAGGTCGTACAACTCCTTGGATGCATTTCATGGACCATTCGGTCGTGGATGGACATTCAACTATGGGATGAGCCTGACGTTCTCGTTAGATGGCGACGTCATCTTGATGACTGAAGAGGGACGGCGAGATTTCTACAGATTGAATCCTGACGGTACCTTCACACCGCCACTGGGGATATATAGCACTCTCACAAAGAATCTCGACGGCACGTACACCCTGAGGCGAAAGAGTCAATCAGAATGGCACTTTGATGCGACAGGCAGACTAGCTGGCATCGCTGATAAGAATGGAAACCAATCCACCATGAGTTATGATGCCAGCGGCAATCTCGTCTCAGTAACCGGCCTGGCCGGGAGATCCTTAACATTCACCTACGACACAAGCGGGCACATCGTAGCCATCACTGACCCTGCTGGCCGAACAGTCAGCTACATCTACGATGCTGACGACAACCTCGTTCAGTACAGCGATGCGAACGGTGGTCAGTATGCCTATACCTATGATGCGGAACACCGTATGACCACATTTACCGACCCTGTCGGCAATTTGGTTTGCACTAACGTGTACGATTCGGAAGGGCGGGTTGTTAGCCAGACCAACGCTTTGGGAGCAGTAACCATATTCACCTATGACCCTGCGAACCGTGAAACCATTGAGATAGACCCGCTCGGTCGACAGACGACCTACGTATATGACGAGCACTGCCGATTAGTGAGTCAGACTGATGCCCTGGGAAACACTGCCGGCTACACCTACGATGAGGGTGGGAATCGCAGCAGTGTAACCGATGCTAATGGTCACACCACAGACTATGAGTATGATACGAACGGTAATATGATTCGGGTCACCGATGCTTTGGGTAACATGACTTGTATGGCGTATGACCCCAAGAACAACCTAGTGAGCAGGGTAGACGCTCTCGGGCGAGCCATTAGCTTCGGATACGACGCCAGCGGAAATCTGGTTGAGGTCACCGGCCCCTTAGGTGGTATCGCAACGTTTGCCTATGATGTCTATGGGCAGCTGATTCACAGCACAGATGCCAATGGTAATGCCAGCAGTTTCGCTTGCGATGTCTACGGAAATCGAATCGCGATGATGGACGCCCTAGGTAACACCACTATCTTCACTTATGATATCGTGGGTCGGCTACTGGCCTTAAGCGATGCTCTAGGCAACACAAGCGTGCTTCACTATGATCTGCTTGATCGTGTCATCAGTATTACGGACCCACTGGGGCACAGTATCAACATTGGCTATGATGGGAACGGAAACAGGGTCAGCGTCACCGATGCCAATGGATACACAACCGAGTACTCATACGATGCGTTGAACCAGCTTGTTGGTGTGACCGACCCTAGGGGTGGAACAGCGAGCTATACTTACGACACGGTGGGCAACACGGTAGCTATCACAGACACCAACGGACACATAACAACGTACGAGTACAACGCATGCGACCTGCCCGTCAAAGTAGCCGACCCACTAGGACACACGACGACTTTTCACTATGACCCGGTTGGTAACCTCATCGCCATGACCGATGCCAAGGGTCAGGCGACAGCATACACGTACGATCCTCTAAACCGGCTGACCTGCGTGACCTACGATGATGGCACAAGCGTCATCTACGTATACGACGCCGTGGGCAACAGAATCCAGATGATAGATTCCACTGGCACTACGGCCTACGGTTACGACTCGCTGGATCGCTTAACATCAATTCTGTCTCCTAGCCTAGACACAGTCGCATATAGCTATGATCTATTTGGTAACCGCGTCAGTCTGACCTACCCTGATGGAGATGCGGTTACATACGAGTATGACGCATTAAACCGCCCTAGTGTTGTGACTGACTGGGCCGGGAGAACCACGACCTATACATATGACGCCGTCGGTAATGTGATTGGCGTCGACTATCCTAATGGCGCTTCGATCGATTATGCGTACGATGAAAAGCACCGGCTGCTACGTATAACAAACAGCGACCATAGGGGGCCATTCGCCGACTACGCCTACACCATGGACAAGGCAGGCAATCGTATCAGTGTGACAGACATCAAAGGCAACCCAACTCTTTATAGCTACGACAATCTGTACCGGCTCACGGGGGCAGCAGGGCCTGAATCTGACGAGACTTACACTTACGATGATATGGGCAATCGGCTGACGCTGACGGCCGATGACATAACCACGACTTACGTCTACGACACTGGTGATAGGCTGCTCAGTATGTCGGGCAATGGCAAGGTCTCGCATTTCTCCTACGATGAGAACGGAAACCTTGTCCAGAAGGCAGAGCCGGGGCTGGGCAGGGGTAGGGACAAGAGCAGAAGAGTAACATCGTACATCTGGAACGCCGCAAACCGGTTGATTGAGGTGTTCGGCACCGGCCCGACAAGCTGTTTCACCTACGATGGCGATGGAAATCGGGTGAAGATGGTCGTAGGCGATGATGAGTTCGACTATGTGTGGGATGTGGCGGGAGGCCTCCCCGCAGCGCTGGTCGAGCATGGTCCCCAGGGCACGACGAAGTTTGTGTATGGACTGGGGCTTATTTCGGCAGAGGGCTCCGACTTCCTCAACTTCTACCACTACGATGGCCTGGGTAGTGTCATCGGGCTCACGAACGAGGAAGGGCAGAAGAAGCGTGAATACAGGTACGACGCATGGGGTAACTCGCAGGTTCCTCCAGGTTTGCTGGTGGGCGAGAACAAGTTCGCTTTCACCGGCCAGCAACACGATTCTGGTACAAACCTTTTGTATTTGAGAGCCAGGTATTACGACCCGACTATCGGGCGGTTCATCAGCAGAGATCCCATGCCAGGCTACGCAACAGACAGCAGGACTCTTAATCGGTATGTTTATACTGCCAATAACCCCGCGACTTATGTTGACCCCAGTGGGCTGTACCGCATCATCATCGGCCCTCGGGTCTCCGGCGGATTCTGGGTAGGCGGCGAGCTTGCATTTCAGCTATACTACGACAATGAGACAAAAGAGATAGGCTTGGCCCCAGTGCTTTCTGGAGGTGCTACGTATGGTGGTAGTTTGGAGTTAGGACGGATTGAGAGGTCTGGTGACCCGGGGTTTGGGCTGGAGCCGGACCTGGCTGGCACTGCCACAATCGGTCCTTACCGATACAAACTTGGCGAGGGGGGCAGCTGGATGTTCGGGTTAGGATTAGAAGTTGCAGCGAAAGGTCAAGTCACCGGCAGAGCGCCGTTGATAGCCTGGGGAGATTCGGAATGCCTGGCGGAACCCATGCATGCCCAGAGCACATGCCCGTTTGTGGGCCCAAGACCAGCCTTGCTTCCACCACCAAATCTGGTCACACCGGGGATTGCCACTGTACAGGGCAACTCACTCCTACCAATCGCACCTCCTGTATGGCCAGTCAAGTAAGACTGCAACGCACAACAAAACTCATGGAGTTGATGATTGCAGAGAGATTGCGTAGAGCGAGACGGCCGTGCCAAGAATAGCTGCTATGTGAACTGCCCTTTTGCTTGGCTGTTGCTTCTTAGCAGCGAACAGGGCCGGGGTTAACTCCCCGGCCCTGTTCTGTTTGATGGTGGGGCTGAATAGAACTAGGATAATCTTCTGGTGCATGGCCCTCAAGAGAGGAAACTTGGACGATCGACGTGGCGGATTTAGAGGACGGCCTGCACTTACGCATTCTTGTGAGGCCGTTGCTGGCTATTCAATTCCCTAACCTTCGCTGAACATTTACTTGAAATGTTACCCCTACATATTGCGCTGGACATATGACTGCCAGCACACACACTTGACTTGTTCGGTTCCTGTGTGGTAGGATCTCTCTCAGAAAGGAGGGGAGCGGTCTCCGCCTTTTTTCAGGAGTGTCTTACACACAGGAGGTCACTGGTTCAAATCCAGTACCGCCCACTGATAAAGCTAAGAAGGGTGCCTGTCTGAGAATGAGTTTAGAAACGCAGATAAGCTACTATACTTAGCAGCAAAGGCACAAGGGCTGAGTGCCAAGCACATCGACTACGTAACCAGTTCTGTCCGGTACTTTGCTACTTACCTAGGCGGCATGAGCGATGTAAGTAAAGTGACTAAAGAGAACCTACAGGGGTTCATAGTTGCCCTACAGCAACGGAAGACCTGGCAAGACCACCCATTTGTTAAAAGTAGAAAGAGCCTATCGCCAATGATAATAACCACTTATGCCAAGGGCGTTAAGACGTTTTGGGGATGGCTGAAGAAAGAGGGTATTATTAAGGACAACCCCCTTGAAACTGTCAAGCTGCCAAGACCACCACAACTACTACCCAAGATACTAATGCTGACTTTTGTTCAGCTAGAGGTACTCGGACAGACGGCCTTGACAGGTCTTACTTGCGTATCGTCTTCATGTGGTTTCGGCGGAGCTGAGTTGGCGGGTGGGTTTGCGCCGGCTGAGCACCCCACCGATGATGGCAATGATTCCGGGGAGAAGCATGATACCAGTCAGTACCATGAGCACCCCTCCAGCTACACCCCACCTCAGAGCCGACTTATCCGCCTTCGTCTTCTTCCAGGCAGCACGGGTGAAAATCCATCCGGGTAGTCCGAGAAAGACAACTGACATGTTGAGCAGGTCCACCCACCAAAAACTGGGGTCTACTGTAGGAAACTCTCCACTGATGATGGTAGTTAGCAGGAGAACCACGGTCGGCAATATCCAGATCGCAGCCCCGAGAATCCAGCTGACCAGCAATACCGGCCTCCCCATCCTCTCTTCAGTCAGCTGATTCCTACGGAACCTGTCCCACAGAAAGCCGGTCAGTGCACCGAAGATGAGGGCGGACACGATGCCGGCCAATGCCAGGCTGGGCGATGACAGGTAAAGCACTCCGACATAGTAGAATCCATCAAATATCTGGCCGCGGGCGGGCCACCCCGGCGTCGTGTAGACAGCCCCAGCAACAGCGACTACGCACAGAAACAGCGAGAGCACCACTCCCTTCTTGACGCTGGCCGTGCCGGGGAGGAAGCTATACAGGGCTGCGAAGATCGCCCCGAATACTAGTCCTCGGTATATGTACGCAAGGAGCAAGGAGGTCAGAGTCGAGAGGTCGACCAAGGACCTCCATGTGAATAGGGTGAGTCCTGCTCCGTACAGGAAACGTGGCAATGATGAGGGATCATGGATATAGACCGATCCCAGAATGCCAGCGACAGCCATGTAGATGATCCCGGTGATTACGCCAGCCTTGATCCCGCGCCTGAAATCAGCCATTATTCTCCTTGGCTGCCCACATCGCTCTTTCTTATGCTGGGCAAACCTACTATATCATAGGCCTGGTTGGCATGGGAACTACACTATCCAACAACACTCGGGATTGTGCAATTTACTTACTATAACGCTGAGATAGATTGACTCTTATCGAACTGGGGTCGGCCGCTTCCAATCATGTATAATGCTGTCGTGGAAGCCATGAAGGAAGAGCTCATTGCCCCTTGTGGGATGAACTGTGGCGTGTGCGTCAGCTACCTGGCGATGAAAAACGACCTTAATAAGAAGGGATTTAGCAGGAGGTACTGCGCCGGCTGCCGTCCACGCGGCAAAAACTGTACCTTTATGGCAAAACAGTGCAACCTGCTGGGAAAAGGACTTGTACGGTTCTGCTATGATTGCACTGATTTTCCCTGCCGCCGTCTGAAAGCCCTGGATAACCGCTATCGCACCTCTTACCATATGAGCATGATAGAGAACCTCGAGTTCATGAAAGACCATGGTATTGAGAGGTTCTTGGAAAAGGAAGCGGCAAAATGGCGCTGCTCTGAATGTGGAGGGGTGATATGCTGTCATAATGGACTGTGCTTGAATTGCGGTCTCGATAAGCTACGCCAAAATAGGAAATACCGATGGGGGGAGGAAAGGTGAAGAAGACCTGGCAGGAAAAACTGGAGGATAAGGCTTCTCTACCCAAGGTACTCAAGTTGGAGAAAGGATTCCCCTGTTACAATGCCGTGCACAAGATGGGTGCAGAAGTTGGTGATGATGTTGTCCTGGTGAATCCATCGGAAGTAGTGGAAATCATGAAGCGGGTACCGAAGGGTAAGATTATCACGATTATCGATATATGTAGGAAGATAGCCGGGCAGCACGGTGTAGCAGCTTGCTGCTCGTTAACCACCGGGATTTTCATAATGACGGCGGCCAACGCGGTCGAAGAAGCAAGCAAGGAGGGCAAATCATCAGACATACCGTACTGGCGCACGCTCAAATCAGGCGGTTTTCTGAATGAGGAATACCCCGGCGGACAAGAAGCGCACAAGAAATTGCTTGAGAAAGAGAATTTCAGCGTCGTTGCCCGGGGCAAGAAGTACCAGGTTGTCGATTACGAAAAATACCTGATGAAGCTAACGTGAGATTACTGCCAGTTCACAACATTGCACCTTGTAAATAGCAGATTTGCATGCTTGCACCTTCACTCAGCATGTTAGTTGTCTATCAACGGTACCAGGCATGAAATTCAAGAGAAGAAGATACAAGAACCTAAAAGATGTCTTTAGAGACTTATGGTTTCCAATCAGAAATAGGAGTCAACTAAGGGAACTAACCCGAAAAAGACTAATATCACCCGCCTTCCGGGAAAGGCTCATGCTGGCTGTCACCGCGGTCAACGGCTGTCGTTATTGCTCTTACTTCCATACCAAGCAAGCATTGAAGAGCGGGATTGCTGCGGAAGAGATTAGCAGTTTGTTGTTGGGGGATATCGCCAATTGCCCACAGGATGAAGCTGTCGCTGTAATCTACGCGCAACACTGGGCAGAGTCCGATACTCATCCCGATCTAGAAGCTGTCAGAAGATTGGAGCAAACGTATGGTCTTGAAAAAGCAGAGGCTATTCATCTGGTACTGCGTATGATTCGTGTGGGTAACCTTTTGGGTAACTCTTGGGATTACTTCATATACCGTATATCATTCGGCAGGAAGGGAGCATAGACCACACTTATTAGCGGGATGTAAAATGTACCAAGTCGCAGAGAAGAATGCTTTTCCCTTCAGATCCCTTGAGCCCAATAGCAATCCTTGAGGGTAGATAATACAAGGTAAACACTCATATTATCTACCCTCCAAAGATACCTCGTCTTATGTGCGAGACTGAGCATAGGGTAGATACGTAGAAGGTTTAATACCGTGATGCGTAACTGTTACTGCTACTGTCGGAACGTCGTGCTTTGTTAGCTCGGCGGCAGGCAGGACAACGCTTAGGCTCATTAGTAAAACCTTTGGTATGAAAGAACTCTTGTTCCCCGGCGCTGAAAGTGAAGCTCGTCCTACAATCAGAACATTGGATTAACTTGTCTGCAAAACTCATTGGATGACCTCCTCTCTTATAAAATTTAGTTAGAGTTCGGGTCATCCAATACTTGATATAAATCTAATGGGATTTTTAGAAGCTGGTATCAACCTAAACTTGAACTACACCAACATTATACCTTAGAATGATTCTCCTTGTCCAATTAGTTAAATCTCTCTGAAAACTCGAGACCAATGTGTGAATTGTCAGAACATACATGGTTCGTTTACTAATAAACCTCTTCACATACAAAAGGGCGAAACCTTCAAAAGAGCCATGGCGGATTTTAAGAAACCTGCGCAATAACCGAAGCGCATCGGGGCAAATCCCATAAAGGCTTAACGTTGTTGACACTCACCATAGTAGATGCTACCTTTATCTGAAGGCGAGCGATTAGACGACCTGGGAGTGTGAAATGGAAAGAATAGATCCACTCATTAGAGATTTGAAAGATGAGACCTGGGGAGTTCGGGAGAAGGCGATAGAGACTCTTGTTAGGATAGGAAAACCAGCGGTAGAACCTCTCATTGCGGCTTTGAACGATGATGTTCCAGCAATTCGAACGGGGGCAGCAGAAGTTCTCGGGAAGATAAAAGATGGCAGGGCGACAGAACCCCTTATTCAGGCTTTGGAAGATGAGACTGGGAGAGTTCGAGAGAAGGCGGCAGAGGCTCTCGGGAGGATAAAAGATGGCAGGGCGACAGAACCACT
>JAWOFK010000102.1:0-8946 GCA_046497565.1 Dehalococcoidia bacterium | reverse complement strand
GGTGGTTGTCAGGCAATCACCCAACAGATAAGTACGCTTTTTTGAGGGTCATCAACGCTCTCGAGTGCCTCAAGTGGTGGCCAGACCAAAAACATGCTCCCTGGCGCCGTCGAAGGAGGGCACTATCAGGCGACCGACGTCGCCAAATCCCCTGACCACCAAATATTTTCTATTAGATGGTGGATTTTGGCCAGCACAAACACTTGACAAAAGTCAAGGAGGGTTATAGCATTCTTTCATAGGCGATTTGTCCGAAACCACCTGAACCAATGCCAGCATAAGCATACTAGGGCTATTAATTCGAAAACGCGCTAATAAACAACGGTGACAAAAAGAACAGATCGGGACACTGCAGAGCTGGTCGTCAAACGCCAGACGACCGGAGGAGTAATCGGAAGTCGAACAATCGAGCCCAGTAGTGAAGTTCATGGCAATGAAAATCAAGGAGGTGACCAAGTGCTAGATTTGGGAGATAAGGTGAAGCAGGCAGTGGAACGGGCAGCTATGATTATGGATGAATATAAGCAGCGGCTGAGTGAAGCCTTTGAGGAGGAAATAGAGAAGATACGACAAGAAGCTGATCAGGAAGCGGCCGCTGCTCTTAGTGAGGCCCGTGAGACAGCGGAGCAAATCGTCAGCCAAGCGAGACTGGCAGCAGAGGAGCAAGCAACGGCGTATCGAGCCGAGATGCGACAGAAGGCCGAGGAAGAGGCGGCGGCATATGTGGCTACGTCAACGGAAGCGGCTGACCAACGTGCAGTACAAGTCGTAGAAGAGGCGAAACGAAAAGCTGAAGCGGAATCCGCCGCTATGATCGAGACGGCGAGAGAAGATGCTGAGCGAATCGCTGCGGAGGCTGAAACCGCAGCCAAGAAGCAAGCCGCGGAAGCGAAGCAGCGAGAGGTGGAACACATAATCACGAAGGCTAGGGAGGAATCAGCCAAGACTATCGCCAAGGCTAAACAGGCGGCTGACGACGAAAGGATTAAGATACTGGCTAACGCTCAGAGAGAAGCGGACACATTGATAAAAAGAGCGAACCAGGACGTTGAAGAAATGTACAGAGGTGTCACCGAGCTAAGGCAAAGCGCGGAACAGGAGATTAGCGAGGCGAAACAGGAAGCACAGCGGCAAGCTGAACAGCTCATCAACCGGGCTAGAGAGGTCGGCGAGCGCGAGGGTGAAGAGAGGGCACAAGGAATCATCAGTGCCGCCATGCAAAAAGCTCAGAGTATCATCAACGAAGCCGTAGAGAGCGGAAGGCGAAAGAGGGAAGAGGAATTGGCTGTAGTCATAGCCGAGGCAAGGACTAAGGCAGCGCAGGAAGCCGACGAAATCATTGCGGCTGCCAAGCAAACCGCGAAGCAGATTGTGTTCCAGGCGTTCCAGCGCTCTCTAGGTACATTGTTGGACAAGAGTGAGCTAGCGCAGGAGGAGGATGGCGAAAGCCAGCAAGATAGCAAAGACCAATCCTGAAGGATCTGGACGCATATCGAATACTAGCTCAGTCTCCTTCCAAAACAGGGGGGGGGCTGGATGTGTGGTCAGTCCTCAAGACTCGCTCCACGATGGCCTGATACTGAAACCTCCCAATTCTCTCGGGCTGCCGAGCACCGTGACGCTTCGACATAGGGCTTTCTTCAATGTAAAATAGCCTCCATATGAGCACGAAGAGGACCGTAAAGGTGAATACGGTCTACTGGGCCCTTCTTCTTTTCGTCGTCGCTCACCTGCTGGTCTTTATTGCTACTCCTCGTATAGACCCATTCCTGGATGAAAAGGACATATATGTGCCGACCCAGCCATCCGAGCCCATATCCTGGTGGCCCGGGGAAGTGACATTGCCCGATGGAGAGGTTATCGACGTACCGGCCCACTCAGCGGCAGGACCTATCTTAATCTACGTTCTTGTGGCAGCGGCCGTGCTCGGAATTACGCTCTACCTGATTCCACTGACAGCTTTAAAGACTTTTCTCAGACTCCTGTTTGCCCTTCTCTTCAGCTGGGGCGCATTCATCGCCACCGTCTTCCACTTCCCCCTGCCATTGGCTGCTGCCATCGCCGTCGCCTTCGGAGCATTCTGGTTCTTGATACCGCTGGTCTGGTTACATAACCTGGCATTGATTCTGGCGGTTAGCAGTCTGGCAATAGTTTTCGGCCGCTTTATTACGCCGTGGACCGCCATGGCTATCATTCTGGGCCTCGCCGTCTATGACCTCCTGGCCGTCCGTTTCAAATTCATGCTCTGGATGGCAGACAGGCTATCGGAAGTAAATGCCCTGCCGGCGCTGATCATTCCCAAGAACTATTCCGAGTGGAACTCGAACTTGAAAAAACATGGAGAGAAGATGATAGAGTTGAATCCGGCCGAAAGGGAATACTCCATACTGGGCGGTGGCGATGTTGCCTTCCCCTGTCTGCTCACAGCCTCCGTCTACTTTGCGCAGGGCCTGGCTCCGGCGACTATTATTGCAGTGCTCGGCTCAGTGGGACTGGTTAGCGTTTATGCAATCCAGGCGAAGTTTCTGAAGGGAAGGCCGATGGCGGCCCTGCCACCTATCGCCGCCTTTACATTGATTGGATTGTTGATTATCTAGCGACGCAGCAGCACAGCAAAACCTTCGCTTTAATCTTCTGCCCATCGCCACCTCTAATTCAACTCACCCGGTCACAAGAGTCGCGCAGGGCCCGAGGCTGCCTTTCCAAAAACAGGCTCTGCCTACGCCCAGCTAATCATGTTGGGGTGAGTTATATGAAAGCCGCAGCTGGCCACCAGGTTGTGGCCGGCGATGGCACTGGCATCATCGGAAGCCAGAAAGACAATGCAGGCCGCTATCTCCGACGGTTCGGCGATTCTCTTCAGGGCATTATTGTCCGCCAGTTTAGTCATCACCGCTTCATAGGTGACACCGGCTTCTCTGGCTGCAACATTGAGCCAGTCATCGAATTCACTGGTCCGGGTGGCGCCAGGGCTGATGCAGTTAACGCGAATGCCGAATTTGCCGGCTTCAATAGCGAGTGTCTCAGTGAGGCCGATTACGCCCCACTTGCTGGCGACATAGGGGCTTTCTCTGGGGACTCCGGATAACCCGGCCACACTGCTGACATTGATAATGCTACCGCTTCTCCGGGGAATCATGACTTTGAGCACCTCTTGGCAGCAAAGCATCATCCCGGTTAGATTTATGGCCAACGACTCGTGCCACTCGTCCAGCTTCATGTCGGCGACGTCGGCGTTGTTGTATGTGCCCCGGGCGGCATTATTCACCAGTATATCAATCTGCCCGAATTCGTCGATGGTTTGAGCCACCATCCTCTTCACCTGCTCGTGGTCAGAAATATCGCTCTGTATTGCCTTTGCCTTGCCTCCCCTGGACTTGATGTCTTCGGCTACCTCTTCCAGTCGAGGGAGGTTGCGGGCGGCCATGGCAACTGCCGCTCCTTCATTGGCAAAGGCGAAGCTAATAGCTTTGCCTATCCCCGTTCCTCCACCGGTTATAATAGCCACTTTGTCTTTCAGTTTCATGACTTCAATCCTCCTGAACGGTAACGATACAAAGCCGAGTCTTTGGAGCCCGCTTCAAGAGAAGCTACCACTAAAGCCCTCTTCCGTCAAGCATGCGGCATGGCGGGCTCGAAATGCCGAATTGATATGCACCCTGCCCACCGGGATTGCGAGTCGTCCCGATTACATCGGGACGACTCGCAATGACGTGAAGGGAATAGGGGGGAAGGGCATGAGGGAAGCCGGGATGATTCGTTTTGGAAAAATGGCTATTTTTCTGGAGTTCAAAAGCTCTTTTTCATACGTAAGGCGGTCACCGCCGGCAGATTCAATTGTTGAAGTGCGTACGATTCGTTTCGTCGGTTTGCCCTTTGTATTCGCGAGCCGTAGTGGCTGGCGGACTGACGCAAGCAGGCAAATCGCAGACGACCACCAGTAGTCAGTAGAACTCGTAGCTGGCTACCTCGTAACTCCCCCTAGCCCCCCTCTTATCCTAAGAGGGGGAACCGGTAACTCCCTCCAGCTCCCTCTTACCCCTTCGGCAAGCTCAGGGCAGGCTCCAAGAGGGAGACCAGCCAGGAATCTCCGGAGATTCTTCATTCCGCTTCGCTCCATTCAGAATGACAAAGGGGGCGAATGAGCGCAATTTCAGGGTCAACGCCTTCCAGGGTGGTAATGTTCCACAGCTGGCATGTTTGGGCAGGGCTAAGGGTACCGGAATAGAAGCCATGTTTGCGGGCATTCCGGTTGCCTTTCTGGCCACCGCGCTTCCTTTTAATCTGTGTTTGTTTTGCAGTCACGTTTTGAGAAACCTCATCTGTGGAGTTGGATTTGTCAGGGTAGCACACGAGTTTCAAATAGAGATTAGCATGAATTCTTCATTTGAACAAGGGGAAAATGTCGCTTCGAGGGACCAGGAGCCACCCCAAAATGAGCGGGTGAACGATGCATTACTTCGAGAGCAGTACTGCGCCGAACAATGCCTGATTCGTAGCAGGCCTGAGTGGGATGGTGTCCCTGGAATGCGGCGGGTCTCACCCATATGGACGACATAAGGCTGAATTCTTCAAACGTTTTGGCTTTAGTGCCAAACAGTGGGAACTTATGGCTTCCGCCCTGCGGGCGCATGCAGAGCAGCATGAGATAGTACGAGTGGAAGACACAGAGTTCGGTAGGCGCTATACTGTAGAAGGTCCATTGAGAGCACCGGACGGCCGTGCTCCAACTGTGCGAGTCGTTTGGTTTATAGAGAAAGGGGATGACTGCCCGCGCTTGGTAACGGTATATCCTATTGGAGGAGGCATGTTATGATTGGAGAATTTGACAATGTCGTCTTAACCGTTGACTTACCTGAGCATCGGCTGAAGAAAGGCGATGTAGGAACGGTTGTGCTATTGCATGATAGCCGCGGCTACGAAGTCGAGTTTATGACTCTCGGTGGCGAAACTCTTACAGTGGTGTCGCTGTCGAAGGATCAGGTACGTCCAGTGGGAAGCCGCGAGATTGCTCAAGCTCGCGCATTCTAGCAGGTAGCAAGAAGCAAGCGGGGAGCTATTTAGCATTGTTCTATATTTTTCTGGGGACACCATACTCATTTCCTGTTGTTTAATACAGCTTCTATCACCTAAGGTCATAAATAGGTATGGTGTCCCCAAATCTATTAGTGGCTCGAGGTCACAGATTGTGACCTCAAGTTAGCGAGCTCCTCTTCACTGAGTTGGAGGGCGAGATCTTCTGGGTCTAGTGTCTAGCAATGCGGTGAGCGAAATAGGTATGGTGTCCCTGGAATTCTATAGAACTGTAAAGGCTTGCTAACTATTCCTTCCAGTGTTATTATTAAACAAAACAGGCATTTTGTTTAATAAGGAGAAAACTTACTAAACTGGTGTTTAATATGGATACTGCTCTATTTCGAAATAGCCCTTCTGGTAGGCTGGTACGTGCTCTAGACGGGTACTGGGCTTTTGTGCCCGACCCGCTGCCTCCAAAGCTTGACTGGAGTGATGCTCTGGTAACACTGACATCCAAAGCTGACCTAGCTTTGGGGACCCTCTCCGGTCTTGGTGAGACTTTGCCTAACCCCCATCTGCTTATCTACCCTTTTGTCAGAAAGGAAGCTGTTCTTTCTTCTCGCATTGAAGGCACACAGTCATCGCTTTCTGACCTGCTGTTGTTTGAAGCCACCAAGGCTGAGAAACAGAGAGATGTAAGGGAAGTGCAAAACTATGTCCGTGCCATGGAGTATGGGGTGAAGCGGTTGGAGGAACTGCCTTTAAGCCTGAGGCTCATCCGTGAATTACATGCCATTCTCATGGAGGGGGTGCGTGGAGAACGGGCTACCCCAGGGGAGTTCAGACGATCCCAGAACTGGATTGGCCCCCCCGGATGTAACCTCGATGACGCTACTTTTGTGCCTCCGCCCGTGGCAGAAATGAAGGAAGCCCTTGACGAATTGGAAAAATTCCTGCATGCCGATACACAGTTACCACCACTGGTTGATCTGGCTCTAATCCATTACCAGTTTGAGACTATTCATCCCTTCCTCGATGGTAACGGGCGTATTGGGCGGCTTCTCATTACTCTTTTTCTCTGCCAGCGCAGCATTCTCAATAAGCCTTTGCTCTATCTCAGTGCCTTTTTTGAGCGCCATCGGCAGGAATACTATGACCGTCTTCTGAAAGTCAGTCAGCGAGGAGACTGGCGGCAGTGGCTGGAGTTCTTCTTGCAGGCGGTAATTACGCAATCGGACGATGCCGTCCGGCGAGCTCGCCATCTCCTGGACCTCCACCGTACTTATTATCAAACCAGCATGGAAAAACGTTTACCGCCCACGGCTGTGGGGCTTGTGGAACTCATCTTCGTGAAGCCGGTATTAAACGTCAGGGTTGCTCAAGAATCTCTTAAAGTGACATATCCGGGCGCACAGAAGGCGATAAATGCTCTTGTGGAGCAGGGAATCCTGGCTGAGATTACCGGTGGCAAGCGGAACAAAGCCTACGCGGCGAAAAAAATCCTCGAGATCCTGGAAGAAGAAACCCTGTCGCCGATGGAGGGAGGCCGTGGCAGTAAAAAGAAATGACAATCGGCAGATTACGTCGCTGCAGAGCCTGAATATCTACGTCAAAGAAACCAGTTGCTGCGTATTCGCAATCCCTTCGCCTTCTCCCCGCTTTCCCTCCGCCTCAAACCCCTAAAGTGCTTTCGCTTCCACTATGGTGGTATTCTGGGGGCTTAACGCATGGATTAGAGCAGGCCTGATTGGTATTGTCCTCTTGGAATTCGGCGCGTTGAATTCTTAATTAGCATGGTGTCCCCAGAATTGCAGCTAAAGCGGCATTCGATTTTCTGGTACCCCGTCGGGCTATTGACTACTGTAACTCAGGGGGTTACAATTGTAATCAATATGAATACAGTTACGGGAAGCAAGAATCTTTCATCGGTACTGTTCACCAAGACACGGCGGGCGGTCCTTTCCCTACTTTATGGGCATGTTGATGAATCCTTTTATGTCCGCCAGATTGTCAGGACAACCGGCGCCGGCCTGGGGCCGGTGCAGAGGGAGCTGAAGCAGCTTACCGACGTCGGCATAATCCGGCGCTTTGTACAGGGCCACCAGGTTTATTTTCAGGCAAATCGGGGTTGTCCAGTATTCAATGAGCTTAAGAGCCTGATAACCAAGACCGCTGGTGTTGCTGAGGCGCTGCAGAATGCTCTGGCAAACATTGCCGACCGTATCAGCCTCGCCTTAGTCTACGGCTCAGTTGCCCGGGGTGAAGAGAACCATCGCAGCGATATAGATTTACTGGTTGTGGGCGATGTTAGCTTTTCTGAGGTGGTTAAGGCACTCGGGGGTGCCCAGGAAACCCTGGGTAGAGAAATCAACCCAACCGTCTATCCCGTCGATGAATTCCGCTCCAGAGTTGCCGAGGGACACTCTTTCATACAGAATATTCTCAGTGACCGCATGATATTTGTGATTGGAGGCGAAGATGACCTTAAGCGACTGGCTGGGGAGAGGCTGGCTGGTCAAGCACAGGCCTGACCGCTGGGAAATCAGGCATCTGCTGGGCATTGCTGACCGTGATATTACTGACTCTCAAGCAGAGGGAATCAGCACCGATACACGGTTGGGTCTCGCTTACAATGCTGCTTTACAGCTAGCGGTTGCTGCTCTAGCCGCTACTGGCTACCGGGCTGGACGTGGGGCACATCACTACCGAGCCATCCAGTCTTTGGCTTTTACCGTTGGCGCCAGCGCTGACCTGATTGACCAGCTTGACAGTTTTCGCAAGAAGCGAAACATAAGCGATTATGAGCGAGCCGGGGCGGTATCACAGCATGAAGCCACGGAAATGTTGGCATTGGCAAAGACGTTGCGTGAAATGGTAGCAGCCTGGCTGAAGAATAACCACCCGGAGCTTATTTGAACGGTTTTGCCAACCTGACCCTTTCTCATAGCCGACGACCCCGGAGCGGGCAAGACCATCATGGTCGGGCTTCTGGAAGGAGCTGTTAAACAGCGACGCCAGGGAGTACGGAGGCAGCGGTCAGGGCAATCTGGGTGGTGTGGAAGCAGCGCCGATTCCCCTGCACGGTCGCCCTTATTCCCTGACCATCACCCTGCCACCCCTGGCCGCCGTGTTTTTCCAAACCGGACGGAAATAGTCACGGGCTTTACTGTTACAGGGAAGAACGGCCATTCTTCCCCCCCACAGCTCCATTTCGTGTCGCCATCTGCCGCAGGGCGTATGGACGGCAGAGTGAACAACACGACGGTGTGTATTCAGAACTCGGGGGGGCGTAATACCTGGTCCTATAGTATAATGGGCCTGATTGGTATGGTGTCCCTGGAATTCGGCGCGTTGAATTCTTAATTAGTATGGTGTCCCCAGAATTCCGCCCTGAGGAGGGAGTTACATAATTAGATCAGGGTGCTGCCCAACAAGCTGGCTTTGTATGTACTCGTTTCGATGCCATGCTGGAGACGGGTTGTCGACATACTTTTTCAGTAATCTTACAGGGATTTTGAGGACGATCTTTGGCCGGCAGTGTCTTTATCCCCCCCGATCTTTTCCCCCGGAGATTCACTGCTTGCTGCTTGTTCTCAGAAAAAATTAGGCGATTTCTGGCGGCGGCCACGGGCCCGGCGCTAATCCCCTTTTCCGCTTTGCTGGGCCTGCAGTCTCGGGCCAGGTTGATGGTCTGAGCTGAGTCGCTACGACAACGACCCCAGCGTCGGACACTGCACAATGCGATGGATTGTTCAAGTGAGATAGCGCTTACTCGCTCTTTGCGGATATAGTTGGGCAGAAAAGAATCGTCACTCACTGCTATAATCAATCTAAGTCTAGTTGAACACCGAAAGGAGGTCAGTCTTGCTGTTAGAACAATCTTTAGGTATGCTCGCTGGAGCGCTTGTAACATGTAGTATGATTCCACAA
>JAWOFK010000025.1:0-19723 GCA_046497565.1 Dehalococcoidia bacterium | reverse complement strand
GAGAAAGCTGCTTTGGGCTGGTGAACTGTGGAACGATGGCTATTTTGTCCGCAGTGTTGGGGATAACGTTACAGCAGACATAATTCGGAAGTATATCGAATATCAAGCTCATGAAGATGACTCCATTCAATTAACCATGTTCGACAATAGTTCTTAAGATGCCCCCCAGCTTGCTGGGGGGTTATTCACTATTATTCGTATCTTGAAACTCAATCAGCCATGAATGCAAGAACTCAGCGTGCGTTCACGTTTTCTCTTCGCTTCTCCCGGGCTGTTCGGACTGTTGTCAGACTCGTCAAGCATATATCAGGCCTCCTTTGGTTATGATAAACCTCGAAGCTCTTCGTGATTCCCCGCCCCTTCCAAGAGGGATTCATTTGCGAGGTTATGGGCAAACGCACCAAAGCAATCGCTCACCGCTAAACCATGCTATTATATGGCATAAGGACTGGTTTTTCAATACTCTGTGCGTGTTTGGGTCCTTTTGTGCCTTATGGGCCAATTCCCAACTGGCGGAGGGGGTGGGATTCGAACCCACGTTCGCCAAAAGGCGAAAGCGGTTTTCAAGACCGCCACCATAAGCCGCTCGGTCACCCCTCCCCAAAGCTAATTTTGATGGCGACGGTTGACATAATGCTCAGAATTGGCGTAATTTGGCGTAATTCCATTTACGCCAGCCGGTAAAATTTCGTCAAGCATCGCCATAGCTTCGAATTGCATCCCCTCTATTATATGAGAGTGTACGTCCATAGTAAAGGCTACATTTGCACGCCTTGGTAATTGGGGATTATCTTTGCCTTAGTACGAAGTTCCAAGTTTCGACAGCAGTCGCCCGGGGGGAATGTAGTGGTATCACCAATCATACGAACGAGTACGAGAATTTGACCTTTGTTCTGGTTGACTATAAAATAGACTTGGGCGAGTAAACCGGGTGACCGCTCTGGATTCAATGTGCCAGGGAGGAAAGTCCGAGCTCCACCGAGCAGGGTGCTGGGTAACACCCAGGAGGGGTGACTCTACGGAAAGTGCCACAGAAACATACCGCCAGCGGCCCCGATGGCATCGGGGTGCGGGCAAGGGTGAAATGGTGAGGTAAGAGCTCACCAGCAACTAGGAGACTAGTTGGCTGGGCAAACCCCACCCGGAGCAAGACCGAATAAGAGGGCTGAACTGCTCCAAAGTCTCAAGGCTCTGGAGTAAGTTTAAGGTGCTCGGCCGAGGTCCGCGGGTTGGTCGCTTGACCCTGGTGGTAACATCAGGGCTAGATGGATGGTCACCGCCCCGACGCGGTCGGGGTACAGGACTCGGCTTACAGGTTTGCTCGCCCAAAAATTTTTTTCGAGCTTACATCTGGCAAAGCACAAAACTGAGGCTCAAGCCTTGACCGGGGGATTATCCAAGGTGAAACAGGGGATAGGACAGCATCCCAGCAGCCATGAACAAGCTTGTTAAATTGGAATTCCGGGGATAAACTAGTCATATATGGATGATATACCCCCCGAGCTTCGTGATTTCGTTCTTTTCTGTGCCCAGCGGCGGACCCCGGAGTGGCCAGGCATCTATGATGAAATGACCAGAGTAGCCGGCCGGAAATTGTTCCAGGGATTAGGCTACGAAGAACTTAAGAAACTGGGGTTATCCTTTTCCTTATCCAGCGCAGACAAAACCATTCAGTTGGTAAAACAAGTTACCTCTCAGAACCTGCGGTGAAAACCATTTCCCGCTCACTCATCTATGGCTCTTCTCATTGATCAAGAGACAAGGTCAGCCACGGCATTGCATTCTTTCATTCGGGAAGTGCCATGCTGCCCGGCATGCTCACGAACGACGGAGTGTCCGATGGAGAAGTAATCCCCTCTCGCTCAGATATCTGGTTACCGTTTTATTACGATGGAGGCGTAGCCCACCACTCGAGAGAAGTCACCGCTCGTGTCCCCGCTGGTAGCATACTTCAACAAACTTGCTCTTCTGGCTTTCATCTCTTTTGCCGCCACAATAGCTGAAGCCACTGGACCATATCCACACATGGTACAGTCGGGGCGTTCACAGCGCTGATATAGCTCTTCCGCATCGAGATCGACTATGGCCTCTATCACAGAGCCATCTTTTTCCATAGCTACAGGGTGCGGCTCATAATGCGTGAAGTCGCTACTGGCTATGATGATTAAGTTTCCGTCTGCCCTGGAAAGAGCCTTGCCCACCGCCCGAGCCGTTTCTATGTCTTGGGCCAGCATAGCTATGGGCACGATCTTAATGCTCTTATAGAGGTGTTGAAGCCAGGGCAATTGCACTTCGATGCTATGCTCGTGTATATGAGCAGTCTCGTCGGACTTGATCACCTCCCCCAGAAGCCCTTGGGCAAGTGTCTTATTTACTTCCACCTCCCCCAGAGGCGTGTTCCAGACGGCTCCTGCCCATACTGAGACAGGATATCCATACCCGGTGTGGTTAGGACCAAGTATCACTGCGGTGTCGAATATTCCATCATCAGCAAGCTCCTTGTAGGCATGCGCTGCTACTGGCCCAGAATAATAATAGCCAGCGTGAGGGACAACGATAGCCACAATCTCCCTCAGCCCTTTGTTGTTCACGCGGGGCATGATTCCTGGTCCGAGCTCATGTTCATAGCACCATTTAATTTGGTCTTCTAGTTCTCTGGCAGTGCCGGCATAAAACATACCGGAAACCGCAGGTTTTCTTGCCTTCATAATATACCCTCGTAAAGCAGGCTAGTCCTTAGGCTTTCTTTTCCCCTTTTTCGCAGTCTTTTTCTTAGCCTTTCCGGCTTCCTCCTCGGTCTCCTCTTTACTCTCCTCTGCGGGCTTCTCTATCCCCAGCCTAGCTTGGTCACGATGCCAGCGGTGTATCTCATCCAGAGCTGGCGGAAAAACATTGAACACCTCTATATCAACCGGAAATTGCACCGAGTGTCCCTCTCTGATGAAGAGAAGCCCAGCTTCATCGTCTTTCAGCGTCTGGCTTATCTTCTTGGCCATAGATTCGTTTCTCTTCTTTCCCGCCTCAAGATAGGATTCAAGGACTTTCCTTTCCACGTTCTCACTTATGAAGCCGAGCATGAGGCATCTCTGCCAATCCATGACCTCTTCAAATAATTCCTTTTCTTCAACTGCCTCAAAGATAGCGCCATTATCGCACTGCCTTCTGGCAATTTGATAACTGCTCGGATTCAGTCTTTCCACAGCCTTCATGCCATCCTCACCACCTTGAAAGATTGATTCATGGTAAACCCGGTTTACACTTCCGATCTTTGATGCCAGGTTGTTCAGCTGTTCTGCTACTTGTTGCCAATAACGACTGTATTTCTCTTTGTATTCATCAGGTGCTTCCTTGCTGGAATATACCAGCGGCACGAGATAAACTTTCTTGCCTCGTCTAAAGCGCTCCGCTTCAAGCCTCTCTATTTTGCCCAATTGCTCTGACATGGATATTCAGCTCCCAAAAACGCGATCCTTCAAAGCTCCAACGCATCTCATAACAACATGGTCTCAAGTGAAAAGGAGCGAAGTAAATTCTTCATGCGTGCTACTTATCAGGCTCCCCTTCTTTTCCCCAGTTCTGCATGATTTCTTTGATTCTCCGGGCAAGTCTGGCATCGTCCTTGAGCCGTTGAGTAAATACAGGACAGCTCTGCAGAATCATTTCCTGACTCATGGAAGCTATACTTTCCATGATTTGGTCTAGTTCGCTTCTGGCCTGTTCAGGCAGGTTTGTCCCCTTCATCGCTGTTCTGAACTGCGTTATATCCTCAGGGCTAACCTGAACCGGAGTCAGGCAGTTCTTGTACCAGGGGCATTCTCTACACCTGACAAGCGCAGTAACCTCATCTAAAATGTCACCCATTCTCGCTTCTCCTGGTTAGTTTAAATTTTAGCACCTTTTGGCGGGTTAAGGGAAACAGAATACCGCAACCCTGAAATGTCAGTTGACATAATGTGCCTATTGTCTAATTTTAATCTGATTTAGCCAGAGGATGGTATTTGTGGTGGGTCTCTTCAGCATACTTATCAGAGGCGTGGACATAGCGGGTAGTCGTATCAAGAGATTCATGACCCAGAAGAATTTGAAGAGCGGCGGGGTTGGCACCCCTTTCTGCAAGATAAGTGGCGAAACCATGTCTAAGAGAATGTGCCGAAGCCAATTCGCATGCCAGTCGCAAATAGCACTTCCAACATGGCGCGGTTCCTTAAGGCAGTCTTGACATTTGACACTAACGAGCTTGGCGCTTCAATATTGATAGCTTACTCAACTATGTGCCACGGCAAGCCAGTTTCCGTAGACTTTGTATTTGACATAAGATTCATGCCTGCCTGTTTTTGTTATGGAAAGCCTTGTGAACCTCTTTTAGATGCCTGTTGGTGACGTGAGTATAAACTTGGGTTGTTCTGATGCTTTCATGGCCCAGCATTTCCTGCACCGAGCGAATATCAGCTCCACTTATTAGCAAATCCGTGGCAAAAGAATGCCTCAGGGTATGAGGAGTCGCCTCGATGGGCAAGCCGGATCTTTTTGCATACTTGGCAACAATTCTTTGGATAGACCTTGCCGTTAACCGCATCCTTTCACCGTTGTTCCAAGCGTCTACCTTACCACTATAGTGCACAAACAGCGGCTTAAAATCATCTTGACGCGACCTCAGGTAGCGCTCAATCCATTCCGCTGCCGTATCTGACAAGAAGACTACTCGTAGCTTATTTCCTTTCCCTTTGACACCAAATTCTTTGCGCTCTAAATTCAGCTGGTCGCGATTCAACCTAACTAATTCCGACACCCTTAAGCCTGTGCTGAATAGGGTTTCCAAGATAGCTTTGTCACGGAGACCTATTATACTTGATATTTGCGGGCTGTTTAGCAATCTTTCCATCTGTTCCGAGTTCAAGAAAGCAATAGAGCGAGAGCTTTGTCTTGGGAGCTCTATCTTATCAGGGGATAAGGTAGGTATGTCACGCTGGACTAAAAGATAGCGCAAAAAAGCTCTCAACGCAACGATGTAGTAGTTCTGGGTGACTCGCTCAAGTGGTGCACCATTGCGAACACGCAAGTGTGCCAAATATAACCTGTACCTTCTAACAAGTTCCAGGTTTATCTGTTCGGGTTTTGCGGCAGAGGAATTCTCGGCCAGCCAGTTGTGGAAGCGTTTCAAGTAATGGCGATATCGGCGAATTGTAAGAGGAGAGCAGCCTTTTTGGATCTCAAGATATTCTAAGAAGTCGCTGATCAATAAGTCCAGGGTCATGTTTGATTCTTGTGTTTCACAAATTGCTTGGCGTCGCAAAAGGGACAGTTTGCGACACCCAATTATCTTAACACTTTTTATATTTTCACGTCAACTGCCATGTTGTTTTCGTGTAGATGTTTTACGATTTTGTCACTGTTTAGCTATCTGCGGACCTTCAACAGATTGATTGACGAGATAATGAAAGGTGAAGCTTATGCCTTCGAATCACCCTGTCGATTTTTCCAAGGGGAGACTTGCTCAGAATATTCTTTCCAGTACGGCAAATTCTACTTACCCCCGTTTCCTTCGGAGGTCTGGAATTAGCTAACCTGCGTGGTCCTCACTTCGCCGGGAGGTTGGAGAGGAGGGACAACCATTCTGATGAAGAAGCCGGACAGAATACAAAATATACCGAGGTAGGTGAAAACAGGCAGGAAATTACCTTCGGTCACGTCCAGCAGGTAACCGCTTAAGGAAGGGCCGAGAATTCCGGCAAGGAAGCCGTAAGCGGTAAAGACCAGTCCAAAAATCGCCCCAAAGTGCTTAAGTCCAAAACAATCGGAAGCCAAGGGGGCGGAAACAGAAAACATTGTTCCGAAAGAGAAACCGATAACAGCGATAAGAACGGCTGCAATTCCAAGGGTGCTGGTGTGGGGAAGAACAAAATAGGCGCAGGCTGCAGCAAAGAACGTCAAGCTCAAGGTCAGGTTCCTTCCTACAATGTCGGAAAGAAAGCCACTCAAAACCCGGCTAAAGCCGTTTGTGAGGTTAAAGGCGGTCAATAGCAGAACAGCGGATCCTATAGGGAATCCCCTGGCAAGGCCAAAGGCGACCGAGAGCGTTATCATGGCCATGCCCGCCGCACCCTGCAGAGCAGTGGTCAGCCAGAGAAACCAGAAGCTTCTTGTCCTTATAGTCTCCTTTACAGTTAGAGATTCTCCTAGCCTTACCGACTTCTGGGACCTGCTTGATGCCGCGTCTTTTCGTTCAGCTGCGGCTTGGTTGAGCCCTGCTCGGGTCCCCCCGTTTGCTGCTCCCGTCGACGGCTCCACAGCATAACCTGCTCTCTCTGGCGTTTGAACAAACTGTGCAGCTATGATTCCCGCGACAACAACCAGAACAGCTATGAGGTTGTTCATGGGAACGTAGCCCAATGTCTTGAGAAGGCTGCCGAACACCGGTGCCATAATTGCGGCCGACAGGCCTAAAAAGAGGTTAACTATACCGGAGACGAGCCCCCTTTTCTCAAGGAACCAGCGCTGGACAACGGTTAGCCCTGATATGTAAATGAAGCAGGACCCCATGCCGGTTAGAAAGGCCCAGAGGTAGACCATGTAAATGTTTGTGGCATAGGAAGCAACCAATAAGGACAATCCGCAGACGACTGCGCCAATAGAAACGATTAATCTGGTACCGACCTTTTCCTGCCACTGACCGACCACAAACATGAAGCTCCCCAGGGCAGCGAGGATAAAGAACATGACATTTCCGGTTTCACCTGTCCCCACACCAAATGCCTCCTGCCAGTACGGAGACATAACTCCGGGATATCCAAAGACCAGCGCACCGGGCCAGAATATGGCAGCGGAACTACCCGCGATCGCGAGTATTCCCCTTGTCGTCCGAGTCATTTATCGCTGCCACTCCTTTCAAGAATAACGGTAGCAGTACGTTGGGGTCGGAGAGGAGGGACCACCATTCTGATGAAGAAGCCGGACAGAACACAAAATATACCGAGGTAGGTGAAAACAGGCAGGAAGTTACCTTCGGTCATATCCAGCAGGTACCCGCTCAAAGAAGGACCGAGAATTCCGGCAAGGAAGCCGTAGGCGGTGAAAACCAGTCCGAAAATCGCCCCAAAATGCTTAAGTCCAAAGCAATCGGAAACCAAGGGGGCGGAAACAGAAAACATTGTTCCGAAAGAGAAACCGACAACGGCGATAAGGAAAGCTACAATTCCAAGTGTGCTGGTGTGGGGAAGAACAAAATAGGCGCAGGCTGCAGCAAAGAAGGTCAAGCTCAAGGTCAGATTCCTTCCTACGATGTCGGAGAGAAAGCCGGTTATGACCCGGCTAAAGCCGTTTGTCAGGTTAAAGGCGGTTAATAGCAGGACGGCATATTCCATGGAGAGTCCCCTGGCAAGACCGAAGGCAACCGAGAGGGTTACCATGGCTATACCGGCGGCACCCTGCAGAGCCCACGTCAGCCAGAGAAACCAGAAGCTTCTTGTCCTTATAGTCTCCTTTGAAGTCAGAGATTCCCCCAGCCTCGCTAAATTCTTGGTTTCACTTGATGACACCTGTTTGGTTTCACCTGAGGCCTGTTTGATACCCGTCGGGGTCCCGCCGTTTGCTGCTGCTGTCGACGGCTCCACGGCATAACCTGCTCTCTCCGGCGTTTGAACAAACTGTGCAGCTATGATTCCCACGATAACAGTGAGAATAGCTATCAGGCTGTTCATGGGAACGTAGCCCAATGTCTTGAGAAGGCTGCCGAACACCGGTGCCATAATTGCGGCCGACAGGCCGAAAAAGAGGTTGACTATGCCGGAGACGAGCCCTCTTTTCTCAAGGAACCAGCGCTGGACAACGGTGAGCCCCGATATGTAAACGAAGCAGCAACCCATGCCGGTTAGAAAGGCCCAGAGGTAGACCATGTGAATGTTTGAGGCATGGGAAACAATGAATAAGGACAAGCTACAAATCACTGTGCCAATAGAAACGGTTAATCTGGTACCGACTTTTTCCTGCCACTGACCAACCACAAACATGAAGATTCCTACGGCAGCGAGGATAAAAAACATTACGTTTCCGGTGGCGGCTGTTCCCACCTCGAACATTTCCCGCCAGTATGGAGACATAACTCCGGGATATCCGAAGACCAGCGCACCGGGCCAGAATATGGCAGCGGAGCTGCCCGCGATCGCAAGTATTCCCTTTGTCGTTCGAGTCATTTGAGAGTGCCACCTGCTTTCAATGATATCAGTGGCGGCACATTACATCCATTACATCGTCGAATTGCTAACTTTGTGGCAAAGCTGCGTATTACCACCGTTCACCAAGTATACCACCTCACCCCTGTGCACTATCAAGCATGTCGCCGAGATTATTCCCCCAATTTCCGCGAGGTGCGGAGGAACAGTAATGAACTGAGCGATAGGGACCTGACGAGCTTCAGGGGCGCTAACTCGTCCCCACACCCGCGGCATTTCCTATCCTTGAAGCTGGCAAGCGCAATGGATTACAATCATGACATGGCCAGCGAGGTGGTTAAGAGAAGCGTTGCCAGACTGCTTGCCGAATTGCCGGACGGAGTTGAATTGGTGGCGGCAGCAAAGTCAAGAACACCTGAGGAAGTCCTGGAAGCTGTTCAGGCGGGGGTAAGAATCATTGGAGAAAATTATGTCAAGGACGCAAAGGCAGCATACGAATTAGTGGGCAAGAGAGCGAAATGGCATTTCATTGGCACATTTCAGAAGCATAATGTAAGGACAAAGGTGCTGGAAACGTTCGATATGATAGAGAGTGTCGATTCTTTGGAAATAGCCAGGGAAATTGATAGAAGATGTGGTCAAATCGGCAAAATAATGCCAATATTGCTTGAGGTAAACAGTGGTAGAGAGCCACAAAAATCAGGAGTGCTCCCGGAAGATGTGGAACAATCAATAAGAGAAATATCCCACCTGAGGAATGTCAGGGTGATGGGCCTTATGACTATGGGGCCTCATTCGGGCAACCCTGAGTACGCGAGGCCTTATTTCGTGGAGACAAAAAAGATATTCGAGCAGGTCAAAAGGCTGGAGTTACCCAATGTCGAGATGAGATACCTGTCCATGGGCATGACTAATTCTTATAAGGTTGCTCTGGAGGAGGGCGCTAACATGATAAGGATAGGCACCAAGATATTTGGCGAAAGAGATTAGGTGCATTGGTTAATGCATCTAATCTGTCCGCCAGAGATAACCAGCTATCTTATCCAGAAGCTTGTCCTCTCCCCATCCTTTGGCGGCAGAGATAAAGGCGACGCCCTCCCTTGGCAACAAGACCTCTTCCTCGAAGTAAGGCATATCAGCCAGTGCTCTGAACTCTGCCTCGCCTTTTAGCGCCAGGTCGAGCTTATTGAACACGGTAAGCCTTGGTTTATTTTGCAGGTTTAGCTCGCTGAGTATCTTTTCCACTGTAAGGCACTGATTAGCAGCGTTCTTGTGTGTTATGTCAACTATATGTAGAAGTAAATCAGCCTCATCCAGTTCTTCCAAAGTAGCGCGGAAGGCAGCGATAATTGAAGGCGGAAGTTTGTGAATGAAGCCCACGGTATCGGTAATGAGGAATTGTTGCCCGCCAGGCAAAGCCAACCGCCGGGTCACGGGGTCCAAAGTGGAAAATAGTTTATTCTCCACGTCCACGCCGGCTTTGCTTAAAGCGTTAAACAGAGTGCTTTTGCCGGCATTAGTATAGCCCACCAGAGCTACTACGGGTATGCCAGTTTGCTTGCGGCGGCTCCTGTAAAGAGCCCGGTGCTTCCTCATAGCTTCTATCTTATGCTGAAGGAGATTGATGCGCTTATGGATAAGACGGCGATCGGTTTCTAATTGTGCTTCTCCAGGACCTCTCGTGCCGATGCCACCGCCCAGTCGCTCTAAGTGACGCCACTGCCCGACAAGACGCGGCAGAAGATATTGGTGCTGGGCCAGTTCAACCTGGAGTTTCCCTTCATGGGTTCGAGCTTTTCGGGCAAATATGTGTAAAATCAGAGCACTGCGGTCAATGACTTTTACTCCCAATGCATCTTCGAGGTTTCTTTGCTGCCTCGGCGACAATTCGTCATCAAAGATGACTGTGTCATACTGGGTTTGCTCTTTAAGAGCGATTAGTTCCTCAATCTTGCCCTTGCCAATATAATAGGTAGGCGAAGGTGCGTCCAGCTTCTGGGTCAACATGCCTACTATGGTGGCGCCTGCGGTTCTGGTCAGATGCGATAGCTCCTGCAAGGAATCTGTAACTGACCAATCGTGGTCGTAAGTCCTGCTCCCCACCCCTACAAGGAATGCTTGTTCTGTCTTGGCTTCAGTAGTAAAGAATCTCTGCTTTATCTCATTCTCCTGCGCTTCTTGCACTGGAAGCAGGCCGTGTATGGCTGGATCCTTGTGCTCGAGATTTCGTCTCTGAACCTGGCCTTACCTATTCTGCCCTTCAATCATCCTCCCTTTCTGCTGCGGGATCCTCTGCCACTCATGCTACTCGCGTTTATGGTCTCCGGCATGCCAATCCAATAGGCGATTCACCCCCTGCTCCAGACGGTCATCGGCAATGGTCAGGGAAAGCCTGATATAACCTTCTCCCTCGTTCCCATAACCAGTTCCCGGGGTTACTGCAATCCCGGCTTCATCCAGTAATTTCTTGGCAAAATCTATACATGTATACTCCTGGGGAACCCTAGCCCAGATATAAAAGGTTGCTCTAGGTATCCTGGCTCTTAGCCCTATTTTGTCAAGCACTTCTGTCAATTTGTCCCGGCGCCGTTGCAAAACAGCATTACGCATATCGATATCAACTTGAGAGCCTCGCAGGGCTTCCACAGCAGCATATTGAATTGCCTGGGGAATGCCTGAATCCAGGTTGGATTTGACCTGGAATAGGGCCTTTATCATGTCAGCATTACCTACTACCATGCCTATTCGCCAGCCCGTCATATGATAGGTTTTGGACAGGGAATGGAATTCCACGCCTATTTCCTTTGCCCCGGCCAGCTGCATAAGGCTGGGTGCTTTATAGCCGTCGAAGGCAACCTCAGTATAAGCAGCATCGTGGCAAACTGCCACACCGTGCTTGCGAGCAAAATGAACAACCCTCTCAAAAAAATCGAGGCCGGCTATAGCTCCGGTGGGATTATTGGGGTAGTTAAGCCACATGAGTTTCGCTTTATTGGCTACCCGGCCTGGAATAGCTTCAAAATCAGGCAGAAAGTCATCTTCTTCCTTTAAAGGCATGAAATAAGGCTCGCCGCCGGCCAATATAGTGCCCAGAGAAAATGGCGGATAGCCCGGGTCAGGCACCAGGGCCAGGTCACCAGGCTCGATAAAGCATAAAGCCATATGGCCGATTCCTTCCTTGGAGCCGATGAGCGGCAGCACTTCTTTATCCGAATCCAGGGTAACGCCAAAGCGTCTTTCATACCACTCAGCAATGGCCTGGCGAAGTTCAGGCAAGCCAGCGGTTTCGGGGTACCGATGGTTGTCGGGGTCCTGCGCCGCCCAGCACATGGAGTCGATGATATGAGACGGTGTCGGTAAATCAGGGTCGCCGATAGCAAAGCTGATTATATCTTCCCCCCTGGCCCGTAGCTCGGCGATTTTCTGATTTATCTCCACGAACAGGTACGGAGGCAATTTATCGAGTCTTCCGGCGAATTCCATCAAGTCTTTCCTTCAGGCCACTCCCCGGTGAAAACTTCTTCCACCGGGCCGCTAAGAAACACTTCCCCTACCCTATCCCATGACACGGTAAGGGCGCCCCCTGGTAGCATTATGTCAACTTGTGGCTCTACATAGTTCAATAATTGAGCAGCCACAGCTATCGCGCAGGCAGCACTACCACAGGCCAGAGTTTCCCCAACACCCCGCTCCCAGACCCTGGCTTCTATCTGCCCCCTGCTCAGAACCCTGGCTACCCCAAAATTAGTCCTTTGAGGAAACGCGGGGTGTTCCTCCACTTTGGGCCCTATCGCAGCTAAGGGAAATTCGGCGACCGGCAGGGATGAAAAGGTTACCGCGTGGGGATTACCCATAGATAGAAGAGACAAAAGCAACTTCTTGCCGCTAATTACCAAAGGATAACCCAATATTGGTCCCGGTGCAATCGGCATGTTAACTTCGGCCTTGACGGGAATTTGCTCCGGTTGGAACTGGGGCGGGCCCATATTTACCCGGACCCGGTTGACCTTATTTTCTGACATATAGGCTTCGGCTTTTCTTAAGCCTGATGGTGTTTCGATGGCCAGAGAGGGATTGTCCTGATTGCATGTCGAGTTCACTGGTAATGAATCCGATGAAATCGGAGCGACAAAGCCTTTTTCAATAGCATACTTGGCAAAACATCTCAGTCCATTGCCGCAAACTTCTGGCTCAGAGCCGTCGGCGTTGAAAACACGCATCTTCAAATCAGCGATGGTCGAGTCCTGCACCAGTATCAGGCCGTCGGCTCCTATGCCAAAGTGACGGTCACACATAGCTCGGGCAAGTTCTTCCCAATTACGCTGCGATGGTCCTGTGAGGGTATCTATCAGGATGAAGTCGTTACCCGTGCCCTGTAGCTTGGAAAATCTCATGATATGAAGTCCTCTATGAGACCCTTCACTTCGTTCAGAGCGACTCCGATTTCATCAGCGCTTGCTTTTCCTTCTCTGCCACCGACATCACACCAGTGAATTCTGCTATCGCTAAGGCGAAACCAGGCATACTGATGGCGAGCCAGTCTATGGGTCTCATACTTTATCTTATCAATAGCCTCCGGCAAAGTCATCTCGCCCCGAAGAAACTGGCTTATTTGCTTGTAACCTATTCCTGACATTGAGGGCAAGGACGGACTGTAACCTTCCTTCAATAGCTGGTCTGTTTCTTCGACCAATCCCATTTGTATCATTTTATCAACACGTTGATCAATCCTTGTATAGAGCTCGCTTCTTTCCTGGGTCAAACCGATAATTAGGATGGGGAAAGCGGGCGGCTCTTTATGCTGAGATTGAGAAGGAGGCCGTCCTGTCGCATGATAGATTTCCAGAGCTCTTATTATGCGGCGGGCGTTGCCGGGATCAATTCTCGCTGCCGCCGCCGGGTCAATATCCTGTAACTCTTGATAAAGGCTGTGGCTACCTTCTTGCTCTGCTCTGGCTTCTAGCCGGCGTCTTAGCTGCTGGTCAGGAGGTACCTGAGGTAGCTTCCAGCCCTCCACCAATGACCACACATAAAGTCCGCTACCTCCGACCAGTAACGGCGATTTGCCCTTATGTTGAACGGCTTTCATCGCCTCGGCGGCCAGTTGATGGTACATAGCCAGGCTGAAATCTTGGTCAGGCTCGACTACGTCAATAACGTGGTGAGGGACCGCTGCTCTCTCGCCCGGACTCGGCTTGTTTGTACCGATATCCATATACCGATAGACCTGGCGGCTGTCGGCGCTTATTATCTCTGCCGGAAAGCATTCGGCCAGGCGCAAAGCAAGCTCGCTCTTTCCTACAGCAGTGGGACCGACGATAGCAATCATTCCCAGGTAGTCACTGGCCGAAACTCAGTAGCCGTGGCTTGGTTACCTTCCTTTGATTTCGGCAGTTTGCTCAACAATACTCAGAAACTCTTCGGCTTTGAGACTAGCTCCGCCGACCAGGGCGCCATCGATTTCTGGATAAGAAATAAACTCGGCAATGTTGGCGCTGGTGACGCTGCCGCCATAAAGGATGCGCACATCTTGAGCTATACTCTCATTCCATAGCTTAGCCAGAGCGTCACGAATGAACTGGATGGTGGCTGCCGCCTGTTGGCCGCTGGCCGCCTTACCTGTGCCAATAGCCCACACTGGCTCATAGGCAATCACGAGATTTCTGGCTGTTTCCTCACTTGGCTCATAGCTCTGGCCTGGACCGACAGGCTCGATGTCCGCCAGGGCCGCCCTGACCTGCCTTTTAAGTACCTCTTCTGTCTGGCCGGCTTCATTCTCTTCAACCCTCTCTCCAACACACAAGATAGGCTTAAGCTTGTTTGCCAGGGCTGCCTTTGTCTTCTTATTGACCATCTCATCAGTTTCCCCGAAATACCATCTCCTCTCAGAATGCCCCACTATGACAAACTCGCATAACTCTCGGAGCATTAATGGGGATATCTCACCGGTGTAAGCTCCCTTGGTCTCAAAATGCATATTCTGAGCACCGAGCTTGATAGACGACCCCTGGAGCATCATGTCTATGGCAACCAGAGATACGAACGGCGGGCACAGCACCTTTTCCACTCCTCTTATCCTGTCCAGTTCATCAAGCATCTCGAAAACAAGCCTTTCAGCTTCATTCACGGTCGTGTTCATTTTCCAGTTACCGGCAACAAAAGGTATTCGCATTTCACAGCCTCCTATTATTTATCTGACAGTGCCTCCACTCCGGGCAAGACAGCACCCTCCAGGAACCTGAGGCTGGCACCACCACCCGTCGACACATGGGTCATCTTATCCGTTAGTCCCATTTCCTGGACCGCCTCAGCAGTGGAACCGCCGCCGATTACTGTGGTGGCACTGAGAGTGGACAGAAAGCTGGCCAGCGACCTGGTTCCTTGCGCAAACTGAGGTATTTCGTAAATTCCCATAGGGCCATTCCATATGACGGTACGACATCCTTTCAATTTGCCGCAGAAAAGCTCGATTGATTGAGGGCCAATATCTACGACATAGCTACCCGATGGTATATCGGTTGTTGGCACTACTCTGGTCGGGGCCCCGGCTTTGATTTCCTCCGTCACGACTGCATCGATGGGGAGCAAAAGGGACACCTGCCCTTCCTCAACTTCCTGTAACAGTTTCTCGGCCAGGCCCAATTTATCTTCCTCTATCGGAGAACGCCCGACCTCGTGTCCTTGCGCCTGCAAAAAAGTAGCTGCCATACCGCCACCAACAAGCAAGATGTCAACCTTTCTTAACATACTCTGCAACAGCCCTATCTTATCGCTCACCTTGGCACCGCCTATAAGGCAGGCAAATGGGTGCTCCGGATTGTGCAAGAGTTCTCCCATGACTGTTAATTCCTTTGCCATTAGAAATCCAGCCACCGCCGGCAAATGTTCAGCCACACCTACAGTGGAGGCATGTGCCCTGTGGGCAGTGCCGAAAGCATCATTAACATAGATATCAGCCAGCCTGGCTAGCTTCCGGGCAAAATCGGGGGCATCTGCTTCTTCTTCGGGATGAAAGCGCAGATTTTCCAGGACCAGAATATCGCCCTCTTTGAGTGCTCCTGCTTTGCTTTCTACTTCCTGACCCACGCAATCAGGCGCTGTGGCGACAGGCAACCCTATAAGCTGTGACAACCTCTGCGCTATCGGCGCCATCCGCAGATTGTCAACTACTTTGCCTTTGGGGCGTCCTAAGTGAGAGCAGAGGATGACCTTGGCCTTATGGTTGACGAGATATTGAATGGTGGGTAACGAAGCACGGATTCGGCTATCATCACTAATGGAGCCAGTGTTTCTATCCAGTGGAACATTGAAATCGACCCTGAGCAGAACTTTCTTGCCTGTAACGTCTACATCTTCAACAGTCTTTTTCAGCATTTTCCCTCCTAGAAGTCGCGCTTCCACAGGAAACGTGCTGTCTCTTCGAGCGGAGCTTGCCTGGATGTGTCAAGCCGGGCGGCCTTGAGCTGTGCCAAGGCTTTGTGATAATATTGCTCAGCCAGATTCTCAGCATAATCCCTGGCACCCAATTGCTCCAGAATCTTCGTAACTTCAGGTATCTCTTCGCCCTCGATGGAGTCTTGACAGTAGAGTCTCTGGAGTCTCTCTCGCATCTTGCCCTTGCTGTTTTGCAGTCCATGAACTACGGGCAAAGTTTTCTTTCGCTGTGCGATATCGCTGGCAGATTTGCCAGTGCTTTCCTCCATTCCCCAAATTCCCATTATGTCATCACGGATCTGATAGGCCATACCCAGGTCTTTGCCGAAAAGGTGAAACAAATCGACCAGCTTACTATCTTCGCTGCCCAGGTATGCTCCTAAGGAAGTCGATGCGGCAAACAGTGCCGCCGTTTTTCTGGCTGCCATGTTGAGGTAATCAGCGATGGTGATGTCGAGACGGCTCTCATATTCGAGGTCCAAGTATTGTCCGTCGCACAGCTCCCAACACGCCTGGCTCAATATTCTGGTAGAGCCGACAGTTCTTTCATCGGTTATTCCATTCTCTTTCAGTTCAAGCAGCGCTGAGTAAGCTAGAGTGAACATGGCATCGCCGGCATTTATGGCTTGAGGCTGGCCCCATAATTTCCATACGGTTGGGCGATGATGACGTTCATGGCTGGCATCTTCAATATCATCGTGAATCAAAGAAAACTTGTGGATGAGTTCGATGGCTGCTGCGGCAGGCATTATTCGAGACGTGTCACCACCTACCGCCTGGCAACTGAGAAGGCAAAGGGTGGGACGAATAAATTTCCCCGATTCTCTGTTACAGGGATATCCATGTTCATCCTGCCAGCCCATGTGGTATCGTAGCATATCACAAAGAGCCAAAGGAGCCTTGGTCATAACCCTCTCCAACTCAAGTCGCACTGCGTCGTGATAAGATGTGCAAGAATCAGGCAGGCTATGTTTTGTCTTCATAAAAACCTCCGCTGGATACCCCCCAGCTTGCTGGGGGGAGGAAAGCGGCCCCGTTCGCAACCCGGTGGGGCGGCTCCCTTACCCGTAATGCCCCACAGCTTGCTGTGGGGTACTTTACTTAGACCCAGTCAATATTAGCCGCTGAGAAAACAGATTGTCAACTGAACGGGATTTGTGTCATGCTGCCAGAGTCTTTGGACAGAAGGCCGGAGGTAGCCATAACGTACAAGATAACTGCCAACAAAGCTTGATGAAATTCTGGTAGCGCGCTATAATTAGCACTTTGATATTAAGAGTGCTAATTGCAGGAGGTAAGTAGATGAATTGTACTGTATGTGGAAATCCCTTACTTTTTGACAGGGTCGCTTTCCATTGTTCATGCGGCGCCTTTATGCACGCCTACTGCTGGGATGAGCACGTGTTGCAGGCTCATCGGCCACCCTTTGAGATAGGCAGTGTCAATCTGGACGGCGAGTTTACAGCTAGAGAGAGTAGAGTAGCGCAGCCACTCCCGGATGAGAAGGTTTCAGGAGAAGACATTTCAGAAGAACAAAGCCCGGAGGAGCAAATAACTCCTCTTTTGGAATAAAGGAGCATCTAAATGCCTACTTATCAATATCAGTGCCTTAACTGTAGACTGCAATTTGAGCTTAAGCAAAGCTTTCATGACAAACCGATAGCTGATTGCCCTGCCTGCTGTGGCATTGCCCGGCGTGTTTTCTCCCCAGTCCCTATATTGTTTAAAGGACCGGGCTTTTACGTGACTGATTCCAGAAACGACAGAGAAAGAAGGTTCGAGGCTGAAGGGTTAGGAAAAAAGGAAGAAGCATAGTAGAGGTAGCGTGTCATGAAATGCCCTGTTTGTGGCAAAGAAGCAAGGACTCATATTTACCACTGTGCCAGATGTGGTGTCTACGTGCACGAGAAGTGCTGGCGGAGGCACGTAGAACAGGCTCACAAGGACTAGCCTGGCCCCTGTTCTCTTGCTGTCCCGTACAATGTTATCTTAGCTGATTTTATCGGCGCTACAGGCGCAGGCTTTTCAGATTGTCTACTCGTTTGTATTTTAGTGCCTCTCTGAAAATGGTCAGTGACACCTGTTCTGCCATCCTGGCCAATCCGACGACATCTTTCTCATAATCCTGCCTTGAGGTGTGTACTTTGGTTCCCAGATACACCTCAGCAATATCGTGGTTCTTCATGGCAGCTTCTATCAATAACCAGATGTCTATACCCCAGCCGTCGGGCCAATCCTGGCTCGCAAACAGGGTCTGGAAGAGTTCAGAAGTAGCGCATATTTCCCCGGAAAGCGGTTGCTCGAAGTGCGAAACTTCAGGGAAGAAGGTCTTGGTCAGCGGCTTGGCCACCAGCTTGGTCACGGCGCCGTCGTAATTGGCTCTCTGGTAATAACCGCGCGACATGTCGCAGGCTCTTTCAATCACCGGCCTGGCGAGCAGGTCGACCCATTCAGTGGTCAGACTCACAATATCTGCATCCAGAAACATGATGAATTCTGCTCCCAGGCTAAAGGCTTTCTTCAGGCCATCCCTTATGGCGATGCCTTTAGCAGGGAACATATCCTGGCTCTGCTCAATCACCGTAGCCCCGGCACTCCTGGCCTCGATACAGGTCTTGTCCCGCGAGTGGCCGTCGACCACCACAATCTGCGGCTCATATTTGCTTTTCTTGACGGTTTCAACGCAATGGCCTATTGTTTCCGCCTCATTTCTGGCCGGAAAGACGACAATTAGCTGAATTTCGTCGGTTTTCTGACAGGAAGGCAGAAGATGCCGGTCGCCTTCTTGCTTGTCGGGTATTTGTCCTACTCTGTCTTTAACTGCAACCGGGGAAATAGCCATGTTACCTCCATAAGTTCCAATACTGAGCCTACTCCATTCTAATGTGTGCCAAAAGCATGCGTCAATTTCTCTCCTTCCTTATTCCATTTAGTCCTTAACTGATTTTCCACAATTCCACAACCCCGCTTTTTGCTGTCGCGGTAGGTTCAGCATAGTCACTAGCCAGGTTCAGTACAATCACCCATTGGTACTACTTTGCAGTAGAAATTGGTACTATTTCATGAAGTGTCCTGTTGAAATTCTGATTCAGCTGCTATACAATGGAATGGAACACGACTAATTGTCAGGACAGTATTATAATGAATGGCAAGGGTCGCAAGCATTTACCACCATATGTCTCTTACCGTACCTTCGAGAACTTTGTTGATGGCCTGCAACAAGGGGTGCCAGCCCGCATCGACCGGAGCTACTGGGGCGATAGGCTTTCCGGCAGTACCGGCACGCAGCTTATGTCGGCACTACGCTTCTTAGCTCTTGTAGATGCCAATGGCACGCCGACCAACCAGCTGAAATTACTGGCTTCATCTAAGGGCAGCCAGAGAGCGGATACACTCAGGCAGGTAGCCGCTGAATCGTTTGGTTTCCTCATGCAGAGCTCCTTCAATCTTCAAAGTTCCACCTACGCTCAATTGCAGGAGGCCTTTCATGATGCATTCGAGCTTACGGATGATGTGAATCGGAAATGCGTCAAGTTCTTTGTTGAACTGGTCAAGGCTGCCGGAGTACCTTTGTCCCCCTTCATCGTTAAACGGGTAAGGTCAATGCACGGCGCTGGCCGCAATAAGACAGTCACCACCAAAGTAGAGGCCAGGACAATTCGAAAATTGGCAATGCCACAGGCCTCCGAGGACACTCCACTGTCGATGTCTTGGGGCAAAATGTTGCTGGCAAAATTCCCCACGTTTGATCCTACATGGACTGACGAAGTCAAACTGAAGTGGTTCGAAGCGTTTGACAAATTGGTCGAGCGGGACCTTTCTACAGGCAAGAAATAGGAAGACCCTTTCCTGTCTCCAACTCACACCGCTTGGGTTCGGGCATCGCATTATACGCCACTGTCCCTGGTCAGACGTATTGATGACTTAGAATGAAGTCTTGTCAAATGTTGTGGAAATTCCTTCCAGCATCTTTTTCCGTTAGCTCCTTGCTCCTACCAGTTCGGGCATCTCTTCTCGCTGTAGAATGCCATCTTTAAACTCGCGTCCCTCCAGTACCAGCGTCATCAAATTAGCGCCACCGTTGAGGGCTCTCCAGTTCCGGCTCAGACGCTCCACAATCT